>NZ_CAXRBQ010000123.1:0-96794 GCF_964228735.1 Pontibacterium sp.
AAAGCTTAAACAGACGCATAACTGACTGTCCTCCGTGTGTGCGTAAAACTCCTACGAACGTTCAGACTAAGCGTCGTGGATTTAGTTCGTGCTACCGAGTGGTTGTTCACTCAGAGCGGCAGGTTCCGGGTTTATTTCGCGGGTGTGTTCTTTACGTTATAGGCGTGCTCGGCCGGCACAAACACATCAATGGCTACACCTTCGTTATCGGTACCTGGGCCGATGCTCAGGGTGGCGTTCATATAATCCGCGCGCTCCTGAATACTCATCAAACCAAAACCTCCGCGTGTGGCCTCTTTCTTCAGTGAGTTGGGCAAGCCCACACCGTCATCCTCAATGATTAGCCTGAGCCCCTGCAACTCATCTTTAAGCTTGATGGTGACCAGCGTGCCTTTGGCATGTTTCATAATATTGGTCAGGGCCTCCTGGGTGATGCGGTACAGGTTGGACTTGATTTCGTCCTTCAGCGGTTTTTCCTGCTCCAGCTCCATCAACACGCCATAATCCTGCATCTCAAGCTGCTTGATGGTCGGGATTTTTGGAATACTGATGCTCAGGCCGAAGTCGTTCATCTCGAACGGACGCAGGGATTCGATCCGGTTGTAGACCTTGTCGTACATCAGGTTGATGATGTTGAGGCACTCGCTGACGGTTTCTTTGGAGGCATCTTCGTGCATCAGCTGATCTTTCAGGGTCACCAGGTTGATATGTACCACCGCCAGCAGCTGGCTCATGTCGTCGTGCAGGTCGTTGGAGATGCGCGAGCGTTCATGCTCCTGCGAGCTGATCAGGTGGTGCAGGATGCGGCGTTTGTCTTCGTTGATGGCGATCAGTTCGGTGTTGGTACGTTCCAGCATCTCCTCTTTCTGCTTCAGGTCGCGC
The DNA here is from genome assembly GCF_964228735.1 of Pontibacterium sp. Lineage (GTDB taxonomy): Bacteria > Pseudomonadota > Gammaproteobacteria > Pseudomonadales > Balneatricaceae > Pontibacterium. The sequence continues at coordinate 883 of NZ_CAXRBQ010000123.1, forward strand.
ATGATCTGCACGATCTCTTCGCCGATGGCGTTGAAGTCGGAGATATTGGTGCGCCGCCAGGTGGTGCGTTTATCGGCGTGTGCTTTACGGGCGAACAGGATCAGTGACTGTAGCTGGGTATCGACGGAGCTGGACAGGGTGAAGGCGATCGCCAGGGAGATTAGCAGGGCAACCACGCAGCCAAACAGCATGGTCTCCCAGAACTGCAGGCGCAGGTCCTGGCTTAAATCATCGTTGGGGGAGAACTGAATTTTGAAGTTCTCGCCTAATACCGTGTCACCTAATGACGTTACTACCGTATCGTCCTGTTCCATCGCCAGCAATGTCGTTAGCCAGTTATCCCGGCGGGGGCTGGGGAATTCCACCGTGCTGATCGGTTGGTTGTCATACTGGAAGCTGATTTTGCGCAGGCCATTCTGGTCATAGAACGACAGCTTCTCCAGCAAGTACTGGTTGTCGGAGAGTTTGATGCCACCGGCCAACTGACCGATCACCTTACCTGAACTTTTAATGTCCAGGTTGATGGTGTACACCCCAAGCAAGGTGTCCTTGATCTGCAGGGTGTTCCAACCATAACTGTCCAGCCCGCCGTTGCGGATAATCAGTTCATCGCAGGAGAGGTGGTGCAGCTTGGTGAAATAGCCGGCAAACAGGAAACAGCGGTTGGAGCCGTGAAAGGAGACCGCGATGAAGTCGTAGCGGACCTTTTCGAACTCCTCTTCCCAGGCAGAGAGGGTGGAAAGAAAGTTGGCCTGATCACCCCGGTAGAAGGACTCGATCATACGCTCGTTGGAGCGGATGGTCAGCAGGTTATCCTCCACGCCATCCAGGTAGGTGCGTAAGCCCTCCTCCAGGCGAAACGACATCGCGTGGTTGTGAGAGTCGACCTGTTTGCCGATGATCTCCCGCGACTCATAGAAGATGTTGATCAGAAATGAGACGAGGAAGGTAAAGGTTGCCAGCAACAGCAACAGGAAGGTGATGGTTTTAAACCGTAGGTTGGCGCGCATAGTGGGGCCGTGTTCACAAATCCTTGTTGGAGTATTGGAAAGCCTGGCTTTCCATCCGTTTTATCTCATCCAGCGACATACTCTCATCCAGTATAGTGAAGTCTCCCGAGAAGATCAGAGGTACCGGTTTGCCTTCGAGATCACGCTTGATCGCTTCCGCCATGGAGATGCCGTTGGCGTCGTTCATGCGCATCAGTACCACCTTAAGATTGCCATTGACCAGTTCCTGGATTTCCTCGGACCCACCGCCCCAGCCGTTGACGATGATGTCCTGGCGACCGGTTTCACGTAGGGCATCCAATGCGCCAATTGCGGTGTCGGTGCCACAGGCATAGATGTATTTGATGTTCGGCGTCTCTTTCAGGATCTGCAGGGTGGCTTTGTAACCGCCCTCGCGGTTGGAGTTGGCGTAATAACTGGTACGTAGCTTGTGGTAGCTGCCGATCTCCCGGATAAAGGTCAGGCCACGCATCTCACTCACCAGCCCTTTGTTGCGGAACAGCACAGCGTAGGGGGTTCCCCGCGGCATGCGTTGCCTGAAGTACTGCGCCAACCGTTTGGCGCCTTCGGCATGGTCAAAACCAGTGTACATAAACGGCTGGCGGCTGCCCCAGTCTTTGATCGGGGTGGTGATGTTCTGCAGGATCAACTTGATGTTGGTGCCACGAATCAGGCGCTCGACCATTGCTCTCTGGCGGGCGGAATCCAGGGTGTACACCAGATAGTCTGGCTTCCACTCCAGCATCTGCTCTATTTGGGTGAGCTGTTTGGAGATCTCGCTGAACGGTTTGGTGTAGCGGGTTTGCAGTTCGTAGTTGATGCCCAGTTCATCCATGCGCAAGGCAAAGGAGCGCACACTGCGCAACCAGTACCCGGAGTATTGGATGGACGGGTAGATGATGCCGATCTTGATCTTCTTGTGTGGTGTGCCCACGGGTACCGATTCGTTACGCACAGCGGCAATCAGTTCGGCTGAGGCCTGCTGTTGTTCCGGGTGTTCTGCGTAGTATTCGTCGTACATCCAGTAATCGGCCAGTTTCCCAGCCCAGACACTGCCGCTGACAGCCATCAGCAGGGATACCAGAAGCAGTGTGCAACGGCGGATGAAAGTGCGAAATGGGAGGCTGTAATGGTGACGCTCGGGCATGGTTTGCAAGCCTGCTCTGGGTTGAATCCGGAATCGATCGGTCTGAACCGTAGATTCTGGCATGGATTCAACATGGATATAACAAATCGGAGCCAATCACTACATGATTAGCCCCGATTGCAGGTGCTGTCCAGAGCCTGGAATGAATTGGTGGCACGTAAAGCAGTTAGTCGTGCAGCAGTTCTTCCACGTGGGTGGCGATCATCGCTTCTTCATCGGTTGGGATCACGCGTACCACAATACTGGAATCCGGCGTGCTGATAACGCTTGCGCCGCGATCGTTGGCGTCTTTATCAATCTGAATACCCAGCCAGCTACAGCGGTCCAGCGCACGCTGACGTAGGTCGGCATCGTTTTCACCGATACCGCCGGTGAATACCAGCTGCTGCAGGCCTTCCAGCGCCGCCGTCAGGCGACCGATCTCCAGCGCAATACGGTAGGCGAACATGTCGATCGCCTCTTCAGCGTGTGGATGATCCGCCTGGTGCAGTTCCAGCATATCGGCGCTGATGCCGGATACGCCCAGCAGGCCACTCTCCTTGTTGATCAGGGTTTCCAGCGCATCCAGATCCATATCGTAATGACGTGCCAGGTAGATCAATACACCCGGATCGATGTTGCCGCAGCGGCTGCCCATGGGTAGACCATCCACTGCGGTAAACCCCATGGTGGACGCGATCGACTGACCCGCTTTTACCGCACACATGCTGGCGCCGGCGCCCAAGTGACAGATCACGGTATTCAGGTTGCCGCTTTCCAGTTGGGTCAGCTGGCGCTGGATAAACTCGTAGGACAGGCCATGAAAACCGTAGCGGTGTACACCCTCTTCGGTGAAGCGGCGTGGAATGGCGTAGCTACGCTCCACTTTAGGCTGGCCGACGTGGAACATGGTGTCGAAGCAGGCGATCTGTGGCAGTGAGGGTTCCAGGATCTGGCAGGCACGGATCAGCTTCAGGTTGTAGGGCTGGTGCAGCGGCGCCAGCGGTACATACTGTTCCAGCGCCATCAGCAGCTGGGAATTCACCCGCATTGGATTGCTGAACTGCTCACCGCCGTGCACCACACGGTGGCCAAAGGCGATCAGCTCGCTCTTCGGCACCTGCTCGCCAATCCAGTTCAGCACATGCTGCAGGGCGGCCTGGTGACGGTTGTCGCGGAATGCGGCAGACAGATCCAGGTCAGCTTTTTCTATTGTTTCGCCAGCGCTGTTGATAATTTTGCAACGGGCATCACCGAGTATGTTACCCAGTTTAAAGGTAAACAGACGGTTCAATCCGCTCTTCTCCTGAGCGAAGAGGGCACACTTCAGGCTTGAAGAACCGCCATTGACGGTCAGTACAGTCTTCATTACTCAATACCGTTCGGGTGCAGAACCATGTGTGATGCCAGAGCGCAGGAGGCCAGACGGCCTAGGGTTTTCTCGGAACGACTGGTAAGGATGATCGGTACCTTGGCTCCCAATGCGATCCCCGCGGATTTTGCGTCGGCCAGGTAGACCAGTTGCTTAGCGATCATATTGGCGGATTCCAGGTCCGGTGCAAGCAGGATGTCGGCATCACCGGATACAACCGACTTGATGTGTTTGTCGATAGCAGCCTGCTGGGAGATCGCGTTATCAAACGCCAGCGGGCCATCCAGGATGCCACCACGGATCTGCTCGCGATCAGCCATTTTGCACAGTGCTGCTGCATCGATGGTGCTCTGAATCGCCGGTTTCACTTTCTCCACCGCAGACAGGATCACCACCTTGGGTACATCCACACCCAAAGCATGGCAGAAATCGATGGCGTTCTGGGTGATATCACGCTTGGTCATCAGATCGGGGGCGATGTTGATCGCCGCGTCAGTGATGATCAGTGGTTTGTGGTAGTTCGGCACATCAAATACAAACACGTGGCTCAGGCGACGCTCGGTACGAATACCCTTGGTTTTATGCACCACAGCACTTAACAGCTCAGACGTCGCTAAATTGCCTTTCATCAAGGCACAGGCGTCAGCGGTGCGAATAAGATTGCAAGAATGTTCGGCTGCTGCATGGCTGTGCGGAACGTCGATGATTTCGTAAGGGGTGATGTCGAGGTTATTTTCGTCGGCAGCGGCTTGGATTTTATTTTCCGGGCCCACCAGGATTGGCTGGATCAGACCTTGCTCGGCTGCTTCAACAGCGCCCACCAGGCTATTGTGGTCGACAGGATGAACAACGGCAGTACGAATTGGCGTGGCTTTGATCGCCTGCTCGATAAAGAACTCCAGCTGATCATGAAGGGGAGGTTTCTCTTTAATAATCATCGTACGTTTTCCTTAATATTGGGAATCGATGTTCGCGTTTCCCGTTCTTTGCCTGCGTCTATGGGTATTGGACTAAAGGCTATGATAACTCTGTGAAGCCATTATGACGCAGTGCAGCAATTACGACTATTGATATGTATCAGAGGGCTTAACTTCTGAATCAACCTGCCGAAAACACCATTTATTACAGTAGTAAGCTTATAACTTTGTTCTACACTCAAGCGGATAACCATTTATTGAGGGAGTGTTCTAAATGAATACCGGTATTGCCCGAGTAATCGACGGAATGTTACGTGCATTGGGCTGTCGCACGCTGAACCAGCAGTTTCTGTTGTCGTACGCAATCATCTTCTTATTGGCGGCGGCATCGGGTATCTCCCTGTACCTTAGTATGGCGATTGACCCGAATACCATTAACGTGGCTGGTCGACAGCGCATGCTGAGTCAGCGTATTGCGAAAGAGGCGATGCTGGTGGAAGCCGGGATTGAGCAACGGGCGGTGTTGGAAAAAACAATCACCTTGTTCGAGCGCTCTCACCGGGCAATTGTGGATGGTGATTCCGCACAGAATATGAAGCGGATCACCAATCCTGAGATCCTGGCGCAGTTGCAGAAGGTAGAGGGATTGTGGAAAAACTATAAAGGCCTTCTGCTGCGTCATATCGACAACGCCTCCAACGAAACACTCTCCCAAATTCATAAACAGTCACCGGTTGTTCTTAAGGAGATGAACAAAGCGGTGGTGATGATGACCAAAGAGTCCAGCAGCATTACCCGCAGCTACCTGATGATCGCCTTTGTCTGTGTCATTTTGATCCTGGTGCTAGTGGTGATGGGGCGCGTCTTTGGCCTGCGCATGCTGATGGATAACATCCTGCGTCTGGAGAAGCGAATGACCCAGGTGGGCAGTGGTGACTTCAGCCACCGTTTCAGTATCACCCGCGAAGACAACGAGATTGGCCGCTTGTTTAAGTGCTACAACGATATGTTGCAGCATGTCAGTGATCTGATGGCGAAAGTGCAGGCCGTAGCCGGTAATACTGACCGTCATGTAGGCCGTGTGGCTAAGGCTACCGCGGATACTGAGCGTGGTGTAAGCCGTCAGTATGACGATCTGGAACAGGTGGCTGCCGCGATCACTGAGATGGCCGCCACCGTCCAGGAAGTTGCCGGCAATGCTGTCGAGGCCGAACGGGCGGCCGGTGAAACCGATAAGCAGGCGAATACCGGTGGCGAAATGGTGCGCCGTTCCGAGATGCAGTCTAAGGAGATGCTGAAAACACTGAAAGCAACCGAAGAGATGTTGCTGCAGCTGGAGAGCGAAACCCAGGCGGTTGATCAGGTGACCTCGGTGATCAACGATATTGCCGAGCAGACCAACCTGCTGGCACTGAACGCAGCGATCGAAGCGGCGCGGGCCGGTGAGCAGGGGCGTGGCTTTGCGGTTGTGGCGGATGAAGTACGCACCTTGGCACAACGAACCCAGCAGTCTACCCACCAGATTCAGGACATTGTCGAGCGTTTGCAGCAGCAGTCACAGACCGCAGTATCCTCGATGGAGCGCAGTACCCAGTTGGCGGGTGAGAGCAGTGAATTGTCCCAGGCGGGGGCCGAGGCGTTGCAGGGTATTATTGACTCCACCTCCACCATCTCCTCTATGAACACCATGATCTCCACTGCTTCCGAGGAGCAGAGTGCTGTTGCGGCCGACATCGATCAGCGCGTGGTGAATATCTCCGCCGTGGCCGGGGAAACCAAGGAAGATACCCAGCGCGTGGTGGAAGCGACCGAAGAGATCCGTCGTGAGATTCATGAGCTGAATATGCTGGTGCAGAAGTTCAAGCTTTGATCCCTGTTCTGTCGTAAACATCTGAAAGCCCGGTTGTGATTGCAATCGGGCTTTTTTGTTGCCACTGTTTCAGAGCAAGCAGACCAGTAGAAGGAGCGACAGATGAAAGTTCTTCACACCCGGGCGGTGCAAGTTCAGGAACAGATTGAACGCTTTAATGCCGGGTTGCCCGAGTCGGATCGGGCACTGAAGTTTGAAAAAATGGCACAGTCACCGTTTATTTTCTATCGGGGCAGCAGCCACCTCTACTGGTACGATGTGTCGCGGGATTGGCGTATCTCGCTGTTTGGTGGCCGCCCGGAGAGCCAGATCTGGCTGCAGGGTGATGCGCATATCTATAACTTTGGCGCGCTGCACGATCACCAGAACCGGATCTATTTCGGCATGGACGACTTTGATGATGCAGTGGTTGCCGATTATCAGTTTGACCTGTGGCGATTGGCGGCGAGCATGGTGCTGGATCTGCAGGAGCGTGAGTTCTACAGCGATGAATTGGTGGACCAGGCGGTGAAAAAACTGGGCAACAGTTATGTTACCACCGTGGCGGAAGCTAACCCCGATTGTCCGGCGATCCGTATGGAACATGCCCCAAAGCCCCTGCGAAAATTCCTGCAAAAAGTCCATGAGAAAAATACCCGGGAGCGGATGCTGGGTAAGTGGACGCAGGAGGGTTTTCATACCTTTGATCACCAGCATGAGAAACTGGAAGCGCTGGAAGATGATCTGTTTCTGAAGATCAAAGCTGCCGTGGATGACTATCACCAGACCCGGATACCGGAAGTGGATGGTATTCCGAAAGTGCTGGATGTCGCCCGCCGTACCCAGGCCGGCACCGGCTCATTGGGCAGCCGTCGCTACTACGTGCTGGTGGAGGGAGATTGTCCACGGGAAAACGTGATTCTGGATATCAAGCAGCAACGTGAACCGGCTTCAGTGGAAGCGATGCCACTGCCGGAACAGCAGTGGTACCGGGAAACCTTTACCCATGAAGGGCGGCGCCACGCGGATGCGTTCCGGGCGATCGCTGAGCATCCGGACGGCTGGTTAGGCTGGCTGAGTTTGGAAGGGAAGCTGTACTCGGTCAGGGAGCGCTCGCCGTTTAAGAAAGACTATCCGGCACACAAGCTTAATGCCGATGAGTACTTGGAGATGGCGGCGATCTGGGGTGAGGTGCTAGGCCGTGAGCATGCACGGGGCGCGTACTGCGTGCAGGAGCCTGAGTCACGCTTCAGTGATTTCATTCGCAGTGAAATTCTGCCGCAGAAAAAGGCGTTTGTGCGCCTGTTGCGTGCGGTTGCGCCGCATTATGCACGTTGCGTGCAGCAGGACTGGCAGGTGTTTTGTGCCATGCAGGAATAACACAATCGCTTAATTGTAAGCCCTGCTTTACATATTCACGTCAAACCTGAACGTTACGGTCTATCCTTAGAGTGTTAGCGATAGCTAGGGGTATGGCGATGAACATCAGGCCGGCTTTTTCAACCGATGCCGACGCACTTGCCTATCTGACCAATCTATCGTCCGAAGGGATGTCTGGATGTATCTGGGAGCACCTGGCGCAAGGGGAAGAGACCCCTTTGCAAGCCGGGGCTCGTCTGATTGCGAAAGATAGCGGCATCTTCAGTTTTCACAACACAACGGTCATCGCACAGGGCCACCAGGTTCTGGGGCTGATTTCCGGGCGGCATCTGCAGGGCAGCAATCTGCCGGTCCGGCTGGATGACTTCCTGCCGTTTATCCGACCGTTGATCCAGCTTGAAACCAAGGTACAGCATACGTGGAACATCACGGCGCTGGCTGTGGATGAAAGTGTGCGTCACCGCGGTCTTGCCATGCAGCTATTGGAAGCGATTGAGCAAAAAGCACAGACGATGCGTCTGCGCCAGCTCAGTATCGCGGTCGCCAGCGAAAACACCGAAGCCTGTTCGTTGTGCCAGGGGTTTGGCTTTCAGGTGATTGCCGAAGAGGAGTTCATCCGCTTTGGCAGCCTTATCCACAACGGTAAGTGGTTGATGATGGTGAAGGACATTTAATCCTTCCCAGCTGCCACCGATCAGATATTGTCCGATTTTAGGTTTTGGAACCTGTCCAGTTGTCGGTGGATGGGGCATAATCACGCGCATACCAAGTACTTAGGGAAGACAGATGGGACGACTATTTGATTGGTGTGTGGATCTTTGGGATGCCACACCGGGCGGTAAACTGGTGCGTATGGTTCTGGCTGCATTGGGCGCATACCTGGTGCTGTCGATTCCGGTAGGCATGTACTGGAGTATGACACCGGCGGAGTTTGATCCGGTTGCAGCGGCGAAAGAGGATGCGCAGGCGCGTGGCCTGACACCGGCAACGGGTTATACCACGGTGTACACCCTCAATCAGGTGATGACGACCCTGATGGATAAGCCGGGTGGCTACATCACCAACGACCGTACCCCTCCGGGTGTCTGGCTGGACAATATCAGCCACTGGGAGTTTGGTGTGCTGGTACAGGTACGTGACCTGAGCCGTGCACTGCGTAAGGATTTCAGTCGTTCCCAGTCCCAGTCGGTTGAATACCCGGCGCTGACCGTTGCTGAGCCGCAGTTCCATTTCGACAACAGCAGTTGGATGCTGCCATCCTCCGAGTCCCAGTACAAAGAGGGCCTGGAAGCGCTGCAGACCTACCTGACTGCACTGGCAGACGGTGGCCAGGCAGATGCTCAGTTCTACGCCCGTGCTGACAACCTGAATAACTGGTTGGCGGACGTACAAACCCGTCTGGGTAGCCTGTCCCAGCGCCTGAGTGCCAGTGTGGGTCAGAAGCGTCTGAACACCGATCTGGCGGGCGAAGCGGAAGCAACCCAGTCAACAGCCACCGCATCCGAGCAGGAAGTGAAAACACCGTGGCTTGAGATCGATGACGTATTCTACGAAGCACGGGGTTATACCTGGGCTCTGCTGCACGTCCTGCGTGCCATGGAAGCGGACTTCGGCCCAACGCTGGACAAGAAAAATGCCCGTGTCAGCCTGCGTCAGATTATCCGTGAGCTTGAAGCCTCTCAGGATACCGTGTGGAGCCCGATGATCCTCAATGGTGGTGGCTTCGGCCTGTTTGCCAACCACTCTCTGGTGATGGCGAACTATATCTCCCGCGCCAATGCGGCGATCATCGATCTGCGTGAGCTGCTGAGCCGCGGCTGATGTGATTGAGTGCTAAAGAGAAGGGCAGCCGATTTGGCTGCCTTTTTCATAGTTCCAGGCAATTTCCGCCTACACTTACAATAACCTGAAAACTGATGTACCGCGTGCGGTGCCTGCTGTAGCCATAGATAACGGTTATCGCCAGACGCAATTGGAGGAGCCCATGAAGCGTATCTTTTTACTGATCACTCACCTTGGTGCTGTAGCGCTTGGTTTTGCGCTGGGTATCTACATGCTGCCCATCCTGACCGAGCCGCAGGGACCATCGATGACCGAAGTGGAAGCGGTCGCCTCCACCTCGACCTACAATGCTGAGTTTAAGCGTGATCTGGCGGGCAGTGATCTGCTGCACTGGGGCGAGGGCACCGTGTATGTCAGCCCTAAAGCGATCTCCCTGATGGGGGAGGTGTCACCGGGTCCGGATTACAAGCTCTACCTGGCTCCTGAGTTTGTGGAAACGGAAGAGCAGTTCCTACAGGTTAAGCGCAACTCAGTGCAGGTGGGTGAGATCAAAACCTTCGATAACTTCGTGGTAACCCTGCCTGAGGGGGTCGATCTGGAACAGTACAATACGGTACTGGTCTGGTGTGAGACCTTCGGTGAATTTATTACGGCTGCTAAATACCGTTAGAGCGGCTGACGTTATTATCGCAGTAACTAAAACGGGCGCCTGAAGCGCCCGTTTTTTGTGCCGTTATGCCACCGGCTGTTTGAGGTTCTCATCGAAGTACGGTGGCCAACCCAGTGGCTTGCCGCCCAACAGATGCAGGTGGATGTGGAACACGGTCTGACCGCCGTGGCCGTTACAGTTGAAGACGGTGCGGTAACCGCTTTCGTCAAAGCCCTGTTCCTTGGCGATCTTACCTGCGACCTGCACCATGTGGCCCACCAGTGCCTGGTCTTCGTCAGCAATCTCATTGGTGGAGGCAATATGTTTCCGCGGGATCACCAACGCGTGGGTTGGTGCCTGCGGGTTGATATCGTTGAAAGCGATGACCTGGTCATCTTCGTAGATAATATCTGCCGGAATTTCCTTGTTCAGAATCTTGCAGAACAAACAGTCCATAGTGATACCCTTCATTGCTAAATACGGCTGAGTTCACAGCAGTATAGCGATGAGCGGGGAATCATTAAATCGCTGCTTGAATCATGTCCGTTTGTATCGGCGGACAATGCATCGAGTTGCTGACCGTACCGTCCGGCAGTACCGACTCCAGATGCACATCAAAGCCCCACAAGCGGTGCAAGTGACGCAATACCTCTTCACCGTCCTCGGCTAGTGGCTGGCCGTTGTGCACATAGTGGCGCAGGGTCAGAGCACGATCGCCGCGAACATTCACGTTATACACCTGGATATTCGGTTCACGGTTACCCAGGTTGTACTGGGCCGACAGGTCTTCTCGGATCTGCTGATAACCGATCTCGTCGTGGATTGAAGAGACGCCTAAGGTTGGTTTCTCCGAATCGTCCAGGATGGTGAACAGTTTCAATTCACGGATCAGTGCCGGCGACAGGAACTGCAGAATGAAGCTCTCATCCTTGTAGTTGCGCATGGCGTTGTGCAGGGTTTCGTTCCAGTCGCTGCCAGCAATATCCGGGAACCAATCGCGGTCTTCGGCGGTTGGGTTTTCACAGATGCGGCGGATATCCTGCATCATGTTGTAACCCAGGGTGTAAGGATTGATACCGCTGAAGTACGGGCTATCAAACGGTGGCTGGTAGATTACGCTGGAGTGGGAGTGGAGGAACTCCATCATAAAGCCATCGGTCACCAAACCCTCATCATACAAGGCGTGCAGCAGGGTGTAGTGCCAGAAGCAAGCCCAACCCTCGTTCATCACCTGGGTCTGTTTCTGAGGATAGAAATACTGGGAGACCTTGCGCACGATACGGATGATCTCACGCTGCCAGGGCTCCAGAAGTGGTGCATTCTTCTCGACGAAATAAAGAATGTTCTCCTCGGGTTCAGCCGGGAAGCGCTGCTCGGTGGCTTTTGCCTCTGTTTCCTTCTGCGGGATGGTGTTCCACAGCTGGTTAACATGGCGCTGGATGTACTCTTCGCGTGCCTGCTGGCGTTCGCGCTCTTCCGCCGCGGTGAGGGGTTGTGGACGCTGGTAACGGTTCACGCCGTAGTTCATCAGGGCGTGGCAGGAGTCGAGGATCTCTTCCACCTCGGTCACGCCGTAACGCTCTTCGCATTTGCGGATGTAGTTCTTGGCGAACAGCAGATAGTCGATGATCGCCGTGGCATCGGTCCAGGTGCGGAACAGGTAGTTACCCTTGAAGAAGGAGTTGTGACCGTAGCAGGCGTGCGCAATCACCAGTGCCTGCATGGTCATGGTGTTCTCCTCCATCAAGTAGGAGATGCAGGGATCGGAATTGATCACGATCTCGTACGCCAGGCCCATACGTCCGCGTTTGTAGTTCTGTTCCGTTTCAACAAACTGTTTGCCGAACGACCAGTGGTTGTAGTTGAGTGGCATGCCCACGGAGGCGTAGGCGTCCATCATCTGTTCGGACGTGATGATCTCAATCTGATTGGGATAGGTGTCCAGACCAAAACCCTCGGCGATACGGGCAATTTCCCGGTCGTATCGCTCGATCAGTTCAAAGGTCCATTCTGCGCCGGTGGAGATAGGTTCCTTCTTCATGCGGCCCCCTCGGTCTTCTTCTCAAACAGCTTACGGAAGACAGGATAGATTTCCGATGCATCCGTTATCTGATGCATGGCGAACGCTTCTTCCCATTTCGCATGCACCTTCTCGTACTCCATCCACAGATTCTGGTGTGGACCGGTGGTGATCTCTACATAAGAGAAATACTGCACTTTTGGCAGGATCTTAGCGTCCAGCAGATCGCCACAGATGTTGGAGTCACCATCCCAGTTATCCCCGTCCGAGGCCTGGGCGACATAGATGTTCCAATCGCCTGGTGGGTAGCGGTCTTCCAGAATCTCAGCGGTCAGCTTGAGCGCGCTGGAAACGATGGTGCCGCCGGTTTCACGGGAGTAGAAAAACTCCTGTTCATCCACTTCTTTGGCGTGGGTATGATGGCGCACAAACACCACTTCAATCTGTTTGTAGTTCCGCTTCAGGAACAGGTACAGCAGGACAAAGAAACGCTTGGCGATATCTTTGATGCTTTGGGTCATGGAGCCGGACACGTCCATCACGCAAAACATCACCGCCTTACTGGACGGTACCGGTACCCGGATGGTGTTGTTGTATTTGATGTCGAAGTCGTCGATCCATGGAATGCGCTTGATGTGCTCTTTCAGCTCCTCCACGCGCTCGCGCAGACACACGATCTGCTGAGCCGCTTCCTCGTCGGGTAGACGGGCTTCCAGCGTCAGGATCTCCTGCTCGAGTTCGCGTATTTCGCGGCGTTCTTTGCCGCTCAAGGCGACACGGCGGGCCTGAGCCGAGCGCAGGGAGCGCACGATATGGATCTTTTCCGGTGCCCCGGCATTGGTAAAGCCGGCGCGACGGGTTTCAAACTGGGTGGTGTTCTTCAGCTGCTTCTTGACCAGATAGGGCAGCTCCAGGCCGTCGAACATAAAGTCGAGGAACTCATCCTGGCTGATCTGGAAGGTGAAGTCGTCCATCCCTTCACCCTGGTTGCTGGCGCTGCCTTCACCGGCACCGCCACCACCGCCACCACCGGAAGGGCGCTGAAATTCATCCCCGACTACAAACTCCTTGTTGCCCGGGAATACACGTTTTGTCTTGCCACCAGGACCGTGGTGGAAGATCGGCTCGGAAATATCGCGTCGGGGGATGGTAACCGAACCGCCCTGATCGATGTTGGTGATCGAGCGACTGTTTACCGCATCCTCTACCGCTTCCTTGATATGCTTCTTATAGCGTTTCAGAAAGCGCTGGCGATTGACCGTGCTTTTCTTCTTCGAGTTCTGACGGCGGTCGATGATATAGCTCATACTTCCGATCCCCATGAAGGGTCGATGCTTACTTACAGCCTGCGCAAACAGCGACCTGCTAATTGATCCGTAATATCCGGAGAGCCAGGCGGCCCTCCGGGCAGTCTGCTATTCAGCGATTACTGCGACTTACGTACGCGGATGTACCACTCGGACAGCAGGCGAACCTGCTTCTCGGTGTATCCACGTTCGATCATGCGTTTAACAAACTCGCTGTGCTTCTTCTGGTCGTCGCTGGAAGCTTTGGCGTTGAAGGAGATAACAGGAAGCAGATCTTCTGTGTTGGAGAACATCTTCTTCTCGATCACCGTACGCATCTTCTCGTAGCTGGACCAGGCCGGGTTCTTACCGTGGTTGGAGGCCCGAGCGCGCAGAACGAAGTTGACGATTTCATGGCGGAAATCTTTTGGATTACTGATACCGGCAGGTTTTTCGATTTTCTCCAGCTCTTCGCTGATCGCCTGTCGGTCCAGAATGTCACCGGTTTCCGGATCGCGGTATTCCTGATCCTGAATCCAGAAGTCGGCATAAGTTACGTAGCGGTCAAATATGTTCTGACCGTACTCGGAGTAGGATTCCAGATACGCGGTCTGGATCTCTTTGCCCAGGAACTCGATATATTTCGGTGTGACGAATTCCTTCAGGAAGCCCACGTAACGTTCCTGCATCTCCGGTGGGAACTGCTGCTGTTCGATCTCTTTTTCCAGCACGTACATCAGGTGTACTGGGTTGGCGGCCACTTCAGATGGATCGAAGTTGAACACCTTGGACAGGATCTTGAACGCAAATCGGGTGGAAAGACCGTCCATGCCCTCGTCCACACCGGCGGAGTCTTTGTACTCCTGCAAGGATTTGGCTTTTGGATCGGTGTCTTTCAGGTTCTCACCGTCGTAGATCCGCATCTTGGAGTATATGCTGGAGTTTTCCGGTGACTTCACACGTGACAGCACGGAGAACTGGGCCAGCATGTTGAGTGTGTCTGGTGCACAGGGTGCAGAGGACAGCGAGCTGTGCTCCAGCAGCTTCTCGTAGATATGGATCTCTTCGGTAACACGGGTACAGTACGGCACCTTCACGATATACACACGGTCGATGAAGGCTTCATTGGTTTTGTTGTTCTTGAAGGCCTGCCACTCCGATTCGTTGGAGTGCGCCATGATGATGCCGTTGTATGGGATGGCACCCATACCTTCGGTGCTGTTGTAGTTGCCTTCCTGGGTCGCGGTTAGCAGAGGGTGCAGCACTTTAATCGGCGCTTTAAACATCTCTACAAACTCCATCATACCCTGGTTGGCACGACATAGCGCACCGGAGAAGCTGTAGGCATCGGGATCGTGCTGGGCAAACTCTTCCAGCTTACGAATATCAACCTTACCCACCAGGCTGGAGATATCCTGGTTGTTCTCATCGCCCGGTTCTGTTTTCGCGATGGCGATCTGGTCAAGCACAGACGGATAAAGCTTAACAACACGGAACTTGGTGATGTCGCCGCCGTACTCATGCAGGCGTTTTACGGCCCACGGAGACATAACGCCTTTCAGGTAGCGTTGAGGAATACCGTATTCCTCTTCCAGAATGGAAGCGTCCTCTTCCGGATTAAACAGCCCCAGCGGTGATTCAAACACCGGGGAGTCCTTGATTGCGTAGAACGGCACGTGTTGCATCAGGTACTTCAGCCGTTCTGCCAGTGAGGATTTACCGCCACCCACCGGACCTAGAAGATAAAGGATCTGTTTGCGCTCTTCGAGTCCCTGAGCTGCATGTTTGAAATACGCCACAATGTTTTCGATGGCATCTTCCATTCCATAAAATTCGCTGAACGCAGGGTAGCGCTTGATCAGTTTATTGGAGAAGATGCGGCTGAGACGTGGGTCGGAGGCAGTATCTACAATCTCCGGCTCACCAATCGCCTGTAGCATCCTTTCTGCAGCATCGGCATATACCGACGGGTCTTGCTTACACAGATCGAGATACTCGTGCAGAGACATCTCTTCTTGCTTCGTTGACTCGTAGCGGGTTCTATAATGCTCAAAAATACTCATTGTGGTCACCTTCCTATTGAGATCCTTTAAAATCAGACGCTTAAGGGCTCATCGTGTTGTTCTCTCTGGTTGTTTCGCTTTTTAGTGTAGTTCACATTTTGGGGTGTCGAACGAATTGATTCTGTTTTTTAGACAACGCTTGTTCGAATTTTAACCAATTGATTCTTCAGAGAATTCCTGTTCAAGAACTCGAATGATTTCCCCCATAAAACGTGCGGCTTCCCCACCGGTGGCAGCGCGGTGGTCAAACGTCAGCGAAAGGGGCATCACCCGGTGCACAACCAGCTCGCCATTAACCGCAACCGGCTGCTCGCGGATCACCCCGGCGCCGAGAATCGCCACCTGCGGTGGAACGACCACCGGAGAGGCGTAACGACCGGCGATGGTGCCAAAGTTGCTGAGTGTGATAGTCGCTCCCTGCAGCTCTTTTGGCGGGATGGTGCGGGCTTTGACGTCGGCCCGCATCTGATCGAGACCGGCGCGCAACTCTTCACTGCTGCGCCGTCCGATATCACGCAATACCGGCACAAACAGTCCCTGATCGGTATCCACCGCGACCCCAAGATTGATTTTGCGGTGCTGGCGTCGACTCAGATTATTGCCGTCGAACCAGGTATTCAGCGCAGGCTCCGCTTTGCAGGCTGCGGCAATAGCATTCACCAGCCGCATGGTGATATCGGTGCCTTTCGGCCAGCTGTGGATATCGGCGTCTTCACACAGAGTGACCGGAACCACTTCTGCATGGGCCAGCGCCATGGTTTTGGCCATCTGCTTACGTACCCCGCGCAACGGTTTGGCATGACCGTGGGTACGGTTCATGTTGGCGGCTTGTTCCACATCCTGAGGAGTGATGGCGCCTTCCCGTCCGCTGCCCTGCAGGCCGTTGAGGTCCACGTTCAGGCGTTTGGCCAGGGCACGCACTGCCGGTGTGGCACGGGCACTCTGGTGGGCGCGGGTGCTGGGTGCGGCGCCGATGATAAAGTCATCGCCGGCGGCAGTACTGTCGGCGGTGGGGATTTCGCCCACCACGGTGCCGCTGTCGTCGCTCTCTTCACTGATGTATTCAACCAGTGGTTCGCCGGTGTGGATGGTATCGCCCACATCACCAAACAGGTGGGCGATCACGCCGTCCTGCGGCGAAGGGACTTCAACAATCGCCTTAGCAGTTTCCACCGATGCCAGGATCTGGTCAGTTTTTACCTCATCACCTTCCTTGACGTGCCATTCCACAATTTCGGCCTCGGGCAGTCCTTCACCCAGGTCCGGCAGTTTGAAGTATTTCATACGAACTCCAGTGTCTGTCTGACCGCATCCTTAATATCGGCGGTGTTGGGCATAAAGTGGTTTTCCAGTCGGTAGTACGGCATCACCGTGTCATAACCGGTTATACGCACCGGCGGCGCTTGCAGATCCATCAATGCTTTTTCGCACAAATTAGCTGCGATCTCGGCACCGACACCGAGATTACGGGAGGCCTCGTGAACGATGGCACAACGGCCGGTTTTGGCAACGGACGCCAGGATGGTGTCCATATCCAGCGGGCTGATGGTCGCGACGTCGATCACCTCGCAACTGATGCCTTCCTCTGCCAGCTGTTCGGCCGCTTCCAGGGTTTCCTTCACCATTGCGCCCCAACTCACCAGGGTGATGTCGGAGCCCTCGCGCAGGGTGAAGCAGGTGTCCAGTGGCAGGGCGGCGCCGTTGTCCGGTACTGGCTGTTTGCTGGCGCGGTAGATCCGTTTGGGTTCCAGGAAGATCACTGGATCGGGATTTCGAATGGCGGACAGCAGCAAGCCGTAGGCACGGGCAGGGGAGGAGGGAATCACCACCCGCAGACCCGGAATGTGGGCGAGCAGAGTTTCGGTGCTCTCGGAGTGGTGCTCCGGTGCACGGATACCACCGCCAAAGGGCGCGCGCAGCACCATCGGGCAGGTCAGACGGCCGCGGGTACGGTTACGCAAGCGGGCCGCATGGCAGATGATGTGCTCCAGTGCGGGGAAGATAAAGCCCATAAACTGGATCTCAGCGACAGGCTTCAGGCCCTGGCTGGCCATCCCCACGGTGAGACCACCGATCATCGCTTCCGCCAGTGGGGTGTCCATCACCCGACGGTGACCGAAACGGTCTTTCAGGCCGGCAGTGGCGCGAAATACACCGCCGTTGGTGCCCACGTCTTCACCCAGGATGACCACGTTCTCGTCATGTTCCAACTCATGGGCGAGCGCCAGGTTGACCGCTTCGACCATGGTAATTGCTTCATGAGTCATGGTGTGTGCCTCCTTTCATCGCTTTTACCATCGCCCAGTCACGCTGTTCGTGCAGCTGCTTGGGCAGTTCGGCAAACAGATGATCAAAGATCGATTCGATCGGTTGGGCCGGTGTGGCCAGGTAACGTTCGGTGGCGGTTTGCACCATGCTGTTGACCTCCTCCTGCCAGACGGTTTCCTGGGTTTCATCCCACCAACCCTGGCTGTGCAGGAAAGTGCGCAGGCGTTTAACCGGTTCCAGTTCCCAGGCTTTCTTCAACTCCTCGTTGTCGCGGTAACGGGTGGCGTCGTCGGCGGTGGTGTGGTCTGACAGGCGGTAGCTGATCGCTTCGATCAGGCTAGGACCTTTGCCGTCACGGGCTCGCTCCAGGGCCAGCTCGAACGCTTCGCGCACGGCGATCACGTCGTTACCGTCCACCTGTTCGCCACGGATACCCGCGCCGATCGCTTTTTGTGCCAGTGTGGGTGCGCCGCTCTGCAGGGCACGGGGCACGGAGATCGCCCATTGGTTGTTGTTCACCACAAAGACCACCGGCAACTGCCAGGCACCGGCCACGTTCAGGCCTTCGAGGAAGTCACCCTTGGAGGTGGCGCCGTCGCCGCAGAAGGTTACGGCAACACGTTTTTCATTACGCATCTTGATGGCGGTGGCAACGCCACAGGCGTGCATCGATTGGGTGGCAATAGGTACACAGTTGGGAAAGTCCTGTCCCTGCTGAGCAGATGCGTTACCGCGTTCATCACCGCCCCAGTACAGCAGGACCTCCTCCATCGGCATGCCACGCAGCATCTGGCTGGCGTGATTGCGGTAGTACGGGATCAGTACATCTTCAGGACGCATCAGCAATCCGGCGGGTACGTCGATCGCTTCCGATCCCAGCAGGGAGGCGTAAGTGCCGAGCTGGCCGGTGCGCTGCAGCGCGATCGCTTTATTATCCAGGGCACGTGCCAGAACCATATTGCGGTAGCAGAGGGTCAGCCATTCGGGATCTTTTGCCCAGTCCGGTAATTCGGTCGTGGCTGTGCCCTGCGCGCTGAGATACTGGCGATAACGAATATCGCCTTCATATACAGTGTCCATGTGCTCTACTCCTCTATGAGGTTTACGCAGCAGAATGCAGTGCCGCCCGGGCGATGATGGTTTCGGCCCGTTCGTTGGCGATACGGTGGGTGGAGCGATCTTCCTGATCGGCCTGTTGATACAGCTGGCCTAGAGAGGTGCCTATCTGGCGTACTTTGCTATGGATCGCTGCATCACTCTGTCCTGCGTGTTGCATGGCGACGAAGATCAGGCCTCCGGCGTTGATCAGGTAGTCGGGGGCGTACAGAATGCCGCGGCGACGCAGTAGCTCACCGTGTTCTTCCCGTTCCAGTTGGTTGTTGGCGGAGCCAGCCACGATGCGGCAGCACAGCTGTTGCAGGCTGTGGTCGTTGATGATGGCGCCAAGACCACAAGGGCAGAACACGTCAGCTTCAACCCCGTAGATCCGGTCAGGGGCGATCGCTTTGGCGCCCAGTTCATTGACCGCCTTAAGGACTTTGGCGTTGTCGATATCGGAGACGGTCAGGTGGGCACCGCTCTTATAGAGCAGTTCGGCAACGGCGTATCCGACGTGACCGAGGCCCTGTACGGACACATGGATGCCATGCAGGTCATCGCTGCCGTATGTGTGTTTGACTGAGGCTCTGATTCCTTCGAACACACCCAGCGCGGTATAGGGCGACGGATCGCCGGTCTGGCTGGTACAGGTCACCCACTTGGTGGACTGACTGATAGAGTCCATATCACTGGTTTGCGTGCCACTGTCCATGGCGGTGATGTATTTACCGCCCAGGTCCTGCACGAAGCGCCCAAACGACTTCATCAGGGCGTGCCGATCAAAGTTATGCTCGGGTTTGATGAGCACCGCTTTGGCGCCGCCGTGGGGCAGGCCAGCCAGGGCAGCTTTGTAGCTCATGCCGCGGGCGAGTCGGGTCGCATCGGTAATGGCGTCGGCTTCACTTTGGTAGCTGATAAAACGACAGCCGCCGATTGCAGGTCCACGTACAGTGGAGTGAATCGCAATGATTGCTCTTAAACCGCTCTCAGGGTCGCAGGCTAGATGCAGCCTTTCCAGGCCCGCGTTTTCCATCTGTTCAAACATGACGGGATCCTCCGTACGCGTTATCTTGGAAAACCTTATTGTGCGTTTTGGAATCATCCCCCAATCGCTGATCACCATGATTTTTATAGGGATTTCCCGAACGCCACTTTGCGTATCCTCCTATTTTGGATAGCACAGCTTTTCGCAAAGTTCAGATAAATTTAGCGAATTTTTCTAACAAGTTACGGTCACAGATCCGGAACCGATCACTGCTAACTGCAATGCGGCAGGCGGGTTAAATTTTGATCTGGGGTGTTTGCGCAGATGCGGTTATAATCACCCCCCTACGACCACCACACTGAGTTTGAGTGACTATGTACAAACTGGTACCAGGGATACTGTTAGCCGCCGCAATCGCAGCCCAGCCGCTGCATGCGGAGACGCCTGCCAGTTCTCCGGCACAGGTACAACCGGATAACGAAGAGCTGCTGCTGAGCAGCTTGCGGCACCTGCGTGAAAATCGGGTGGATTCTGCCCTGCAGGATCTGCGTACGCTGACCAGTCAGCAGCCGGATTTTCGCCTTGCACAGTTGATCTACGCAGATTTGATGACGGCACGTGGTGCGCCCCTGACGGATGTAGGTCGTAACCGGGCGATTGATGACAAACAGCTGCACGGCCTGATCTCCGAAGCGAAAGCACGTTTACTGATTGAACAGGAGAAACCGGCGCCGGATATGGTGCCTGCGTCGATGATCCAGCTGGCGCCGTCACAGAAATACGCAATTGTGATGGATACCCGTCTGCGCCGTCTGTTTGTGTTCGAAAATGTGATGGGCGTACCGAAGCTGATCAAGGATTATTACGCCTCCTACGGCCGTGGTGGTGTCGGTAAAGAGCGCCAGGGGGATCTGAAAACTCCACTAGGTGTCTACTTTGTAACTGGACGTTTCCTGGACGAAAATCTACCCGAGCGATACGGTACCGGTGCGTTGCCGCTGAACTATCCTAACCGGTGGGATGAGCGTCTGGGCCGCACCGGCAACGGTATCTGGGTACATGGCTCGCCGTTCGAAACTTACAGCCGTCCGCCAGAGGCGAGTGAAGGTTGTATCTCGCTGAGCAACGTAGACTTCACTGAACTCGATGGTCTGGTGGATATCCGCAATACGCCGGTGCTGGTGGGTTACAACGTGCGTTGGATGAAACGCAGCGACTGGCTGGCCCAGCAGGCTTCCTACCGGGGGCTGGTGGAGAACTGGCGTGTGGATTGGGAGAGCCTGGATAACGATCGTTACTTGTCCCATTACTCTACCGATTACAAAAACGGTAGTTGGGATTATAAGCGTTTTGCGTCTCACAAGCGTCGCGTGAATTCGGGTAAAAAATATATCAAAGTGGACGTGGATCAGCTCAGTCTGTTCACCTATCCGGATCAGCCGGACCTGTTGGTGGCGACGTTCCGTCAATCCTATAAAAGCAGCAACTACAAAGGTGATTCCATGAAACGTCAGTACTGGGTGCTGGAAGACGATGGCTGGAAGATCGCCTACGAGGGCAATCCGGGACGGGGTAAACCTTAAACACTATCAACATAAACAAAAACGCTCTTCAATGAAGAGCGTTTTTTTATGCGTGGTAAAAAGGAAGCAACTATAGTTTGCCTTCTTCCACAATTTTCCAGCCGGAGGAGCGGCGCATCAGGCTCACCCGTTTGCGCTCTACGTCGCGGTAGCGGTCGGAGCGGTAGCTCTGGCGGAAGGTGGCTTCGGCGCGGTTATCCGACAGCATAGTGACTTCGATGTCGCTCAGTTCAACCTTGATAAAGGTTGGCCGGGTCAGACGGGAACGACGCTGGTCAGCCCACTGTTTGTGGCTGGTAGCATTATTCGGTTTGTAGCCCGCCACGTAAGCACGCAGGTAGCCGTCCACATCCTGTGCAGACCAGGCTTCAGCCCAGCCTTTGAGGTGTTCACTAACCAGCTCTTCCGGCGTTGGTGGCGTTTCTTCCGCAACTTCTTCGACCGCTTCCGGCACTGTACCGGATTCCAGGCTCGCGAGTAACTGTGCAGCACGTTCCGTTTCGCGGGCTATTGCCAGCTCTTCCGGCGATGCACTCAGCACGGTGCTGTCGATTGTACCGTTGTTGTCGCTTAAGGTTTCCGGATTGTTTTGTGCGGCGGTAATGGCTTCCGAATCCGCTTCGTTCAACACCACGTTGGTGTAGGGCGGTGTCTGTTCCGGTGCGGCTTCGTTGATGCCAACGGTTTCTGTAGTGCCGCTCTGTACGTTATCGGTTACAGCAACAGTGGTCTCGCTAACGGACCCTGTGCTAGCCGTTTCTTGCTCTGTTGCTTCATTGGCTGTCACTTCAACTGCGGTTTCAGTAACCCTATCAGCCACAAGTGGAGTCGGTGTTGTGGTTACAACCGGAGTTGTCTCTGCCGTTTCGCTTTGGGTTGTTGTGGCGAGACTGATCAGCGAGCTGCTGGCGTTGATTGCAGTTGGTTGACCAAAGCGATCCAGCGATGCGAGCTGGGGACCGTTTTCGCTCCCGGACAGGCCCAGTGCCTTGTTATAGGCATCGGCTGCCAGGACCGCGTACATATCGCTCAGGTTCTGGTAGACCTGGTCGTAACTTGGGTGGGTCTTGAAGGCTTTCTGCAGGGTCTGAATGGCACGGCTGCTGTCACCGGCTTCGGCATAGAGGACCGCCAGGTTGTTCAGCGGCTCAGGACGTTCGGGATACTGTTCATGCAGGGCGTTGAAACGGCGCTCGGCTTCCGTTGTATTTCCGGTTTTGGCCAGCAGGGTTGCCTGCAAAAGCTGGGCATCCATGTTGTTGGCGTTGTTTGCCAGTGCTTGGTTGACCGTATTCAGGGCGTCACGGTACAGGCCATTCTGGGCAAGGCGGTATGCCTGCTGCATAGTTTGCTCTGTATCGGATGCATCATCAGTACTCTGAGTGATCGGAACAGGTTGCTTATCAGAGTTGTCCAGTACGCTGTATGCAATTGCACCTGCGGCAATTGCCGCGACAATCGCAATTGGAAGCCATCTTTTCTTTCCGGGTGCCTGGTCTAGCCGCTGTAATGAAGCCATCGTTGTTCAGTACGTCATTCAGAGAAAATATCGAAGCCGACATTATAAACATCTCGGCCGTCAAAGGCAGGGGGATTACCTGTAGTGCTGTTGATTTTTCCGTAACCTTCCAGTAACGCCCACAAAAAAGCCTCCCGAAGGAGGCTTTCTGGTCACACGGTAAGAGGAGAATTATTCACCCTGCTCACGTGCGATTGCGCGATAAGCGATGTCGGTACGGAAGTACGCGTCTTTCCAGCTTACCTGGTCCAGCAGCTCGTAGGCGCGCTTCTGCGCTTCGGTTACGCTGTCGCCCAGTGCGGTTACGCACAGTACACGGCCACCGGCAGTAACAACGTTACCTTCCTCATCCAGCTTGGTGCCGGCGTGGAAAATCTTAGTGCCTTCCGGGCATTTTGCCGGGAAGCTGATTACGTCGCCTTTACCGTAGCTACCCGGGTAGCCACCTGCCGCCATAACAACACCCACGGACTTGCGGCTATCCCACTCAGCGGTGGTTTCAGCCAGCTTTTTGTCCAGGGCAGCGTTGCACATATCCACCAGGCTGGACTTCAGGCGCAGCATGATCGGCTGGGTTTCTGGGTCACCGAAACGGCAGTTGTACTCGATCACTTTTGGCGTGCCGTCGGCGGTGATCATCAGGCCGGCGTACAGGAAGCCAACGTATTCGTTGCCTTCAGCCTTCATGCCGTTCACGGTTGGCATGATCACTTCGTCCATCACGCGCTGGTCGATCTCCGGCGTTACCACAGGGGCAGGGGAGTATGCACCCATACCACCAGTGTTCAGACCGGTGTCGCCGTTGCCGACACGTTTGTGGTCCTGACTGGTTGCCATCGGCAGTACGTTGTCGCCGTCCACAATTACGATGTAGGACGCTTCTTCACCTTCCAGGAACTCTTCGATCACAACACGGCTGCCTGCATCGCCAAACGCGTTGCCTGCCAGCATGTCTTTGATCGCGTCTTCCGCTTCTTCCAGGGTCATCGCAACGATAACGCCTTTACCGGCAGCCAGGCCGTCAGCCTTAACCACGATCGGTGCACCCTTTTCACGCACGTAAGCCAGGGCAGGCTCGATCTCGGTGAAGTTGGCGTATTCAGCGGTTGGGATGTTCTGGCGATCCAGGAAGTCCTTGGTGAACGCCTTGGAGCCTTCCAGCTGTGCCGCGCCTTCGGTTGGGCCGAAGATGCGCAGGCCTTCTGCCTGGAAGTGGTTGACTACACCGGCAACCAGTGGCGCTTCAGGGCCGACGATGGTCAGGTCAATGGCGTTGTCTTTAGCGAAGGTGCGCAGGCCGTCCAGGTCCATCACGTCAATTGCGACGTTCTGCATCTTCTCTTCCTGGGCAGTCGCTGCGTTGCCGGGTGCAACGAAAACGTCGGTTACTTTGCTGTCGCGTGCTGCCGCCCATGCCAGAGCGTGTTCACGACCGCCGGAGCCGATAACCAGTACTTTCATCTCTTTAATCCTCAAACACAGAGCAGCCCGGACATGCCGGGCTGCTGGGTTGTTCTTGTAACCGCTTAGTGGCGGAAGTGACGCATGCCGGTGAAGACCATCGCCATGCCGTGCTCGTCGGCTGCTGCGATAGTTTCTTCATCACGCATGGAGCCGCCTGGCTGGATGATTGCTTCGATGCCCGCTTCTGCAGCTGCATCGATACCGTCACGGAATGGGAAGAATGCGTCAGACGCCATAACGGAGCCTTTCACTTCCAGGCCTTCGTCCGCTGCTTTGATACCTGCGATCTTCGCAGAGTATACGCGGCTCATCTGGCCTGCACCGATACCGATGGTCTGACCGTCTTTCGCGTAGACGATGGCGTTGGATTTAACGAACTTAGCCACTTCCCAGCAGAACAGCAGATCGCGGATCTCCTGCTCGGTTGGCTGACGCTGAGATACAACCTTCAGTGCGGATGCGTCTACCATGCCCAGATCGCGGTCCTGAACCAGCAGACCACCGTTTACGCGCTTGTAGTCGAAACCGTGTGCACGGTTAGCATCCCACTCGCCGCACTCCAGCAGACGAACGTTTGGCTTGGATGCCACCAGGTCGGACGCTTCCTGAGATACGGATGGTGCGATGATCACTTCTACGAACTGACGCTCGATGATCGCCTGTGCAGTTTTTGCATCCAGCGCGCGGTTGAACGCGATGATGCCACCAAATGCGGAAGTCGGATCGGTCTGGAATGCACGGTTGTACGCTTCCAGGATGTCTGCGCCGATTGCTACGCCACATGGGTTAGCGTGCTTTACGATCACACATGCAGGCTCTTTGAATGGCTTAACACATTCCAGCGCTGCATCGGTGTCTGCAACGTTGTTGAAGGACAGTGCCTTACCCTGCAGCTGGCGCGCAGTAGAAACAGAGGCTTCAGCCGGGTTGGACTCAACGTAGAACGCCGCACGCTGGTGTGGGTTCTCGCCGTAGCGCATGTCCTGTGCTTTCACGAACTGGGTGTTGAAGGTACGAGGGAAGTCTGCTGGTTCTTCCTCTTCACCTTCTACGATTGCGCCCAGGTAATTCGCGATCATACCGTCGTATGCAGCGGTGTGCTCGAACGCTTTAACAGCCAGGTCGAAACGGGTTTTGTAGCCCAGACCACCGTCAGCTTCCAGTTCAGCTGCAACTGCATCGTAATCGGATGCATTTACAACGATCGCTACATCTTTGTGGTTTTTCGCTGCGGAACGCACCATGGTAGGACCACCGATGTCGATGTTTTCGATCGCCAGAGGCAGATCGCAATCAGGACGGTTGATGGTCTGTTCGAATGGGTAGAGGTTAACTACGACCATATCGATTGGGGTGATGCCGTGTTCGGACATGACTGCATCGTCGGTACCGCGACGGCCCAGGATGCCGCCGTGTACTTTCGGGTGCAGGGTCTTAACACGACCATCCATCATCTCCGGGAAACCGGTGTAGTCAGATACTTCGACTGCAGGGATGTTGTTTTCTTTCAGCAGCTTGTAGGTGCCGCCGGTAGAAAGAATCTCAACACCGCGTGCGTTCAGTGACTGAGCAAATTCTACGATGCCGGTTTTGTCTGACACGCTGATCAGGGCGCGGCGTACAGGAGTGGTGTTCTCTGCCATGGTGATTGGAGTTCCCATTAACTAACAAAAAGCACTAAGAAAAAGTACTAGTAAAAAGCGATTACAGCAGACCGTATTGTTTCAGCTTCTTGCGCAGGGTACCGCGGTTCAGGCCCAGAACCTGAGAAGCTTTGGTCTGGTTGTCCTTGGTGTATGCCATTACAGATTCGAACAGTGGTGCTTCGATCTCAGACAATACCATCTGGTATACGTCGGTAACCGGCTGTCCGTCGAGCTGACGGAAGTAGTTGTTCAGCGCCAGGTGTACACTGTCGCGCAGGGTAGTGCCGGTTTCTGCAGTTGCGTTCTGAGTAAGGGTCGGCTGATTAATTTCTTTATATTCCACAGTAATACGTATCCAGTTTGTCAGGCAGCCAGAGGGTCGGCAGCGCGCTCAAAGTAAAGCTCAAGCGCTTGCGTCTGCTCTTCTGCTGTTTCCAATACATTGAATTCCTTGCGGAAGGTCTTGCCTTCCGGCTGGGCTTGCAGGTACCACCCTACGTGCTTTCGAGCGATCCGAACGCCTAAGTAGTCGCCGTAAAAGGTTCGTAGCTCCTGCAGATGTCCCAGCAGAACAGTTCTGATCTCATCCAGTGAGGGTTCTTCCATTAACTCACCTGTTGCCAGGTAATGGTTGATCTCCCTGAATAGCCAAGGGCGTCCCTGTGCTCCCCGGCCAATCATGACGGCATCGGCACCGGTGTGCGCGATAACCTGTTTGGCCTTTTGTGGTGAATCGATATCGCCGTTGGCGAAAACCGGGATGGATACCGCTTGCTTAACCTCTGCAATGGTGTCGTATTCGGCTTCGCCCTTGTATCCACAGGCGCGGGTTCTGCCGTGCAGCGCCAACGCCGCAATACCGGCATCTTCCGCCATGCGCGCGATGTTCAGCGCGTTGCGGTTATCCATATCCCAGCCGGTACGGAACTTCAGCGTGACAGGCACATCAACAGCCGCAACAACGGTCTGCAAAATATCAGCAACCAGTGCTTCGTCCCGCAGCAACGCGGAACCAGCGGCTTTATTGCACACTTTTTTTGCAGGACAACCCATGTTGATATCGATGATTTGAGCACCCCGTTCTGCATTCATCCGCGCGGCATCCGCCATCATTTGGGCATCGCCGCCCGCGATCTGTACAGATCGTGGTTCGGCTTCACCTTCGTGATTCAGGCGGTAGGTAGACTTGCGGGATTTCCACAGACGGGTATCGGAGGTCACCATCTCGGACACAACCAGGCCCGCACCAAACTGCCGGCAAAGCTGCCGGAACGGTCGGTCCGTGACGCCTGCCATTGGGGCCAGAATGGTCTGGCTATCAATGGTATATGGTCCGATTCGGAACATGGTTAACCTTAATTTTGGGTAAAAAAATACCGTGAGGCTGCACAGAGCCCCAAGGCGATTTAATACAAGGAAGGCGGACAATGATAACGCTTCAGCGGCAGAGGTCCAAGCCGTTTTTGATGCTTTTTTGTACGATTTTGGCTTGACTGTTTTAGTCTTTTAAGCTCTCGCAGGGCGCATCAGTGCTGGGATGAGGGACGACATTAGGGTCGTCCCTTAAATTTGATGGGGCAGTGCAGAGTCTGCTTAGCGTTTGGTGCCGGTGATGCGAATCCAGCCTTCGCGTTCAACCGGTGCATCCAGGTCGAACCAAGGAGAGTAGGCTTCGTTGATTGCCTCGGCCTGTTCAGCCAGCAGGCCGGACAGTGCCAGTTTGCCGCCGGACTTTACGTGCTTGGCGATGGTTGGCGCCAGCTCGACTAACGGGCCTGCCAGAATGTTGGCAACGATCAGGTCGCCTTCTACGTCCGGGGTGTTCTCCGGCAGGTAGACGTTCAGACGCTCTTCGCTCAGCTTGTTACGTGCCAGGTTATCCTTGCTGGCTTGCAGTGCCTGCAGGTCGATATCCACAGCGGTGACGTGGTCTGCACCCAGCAGCAGGGCGGCAATACCCAGGATGCCGGAGCCACAGCCGTAGTCGACAACTTTAAAGCCATCCAGATCCTGTGCATCCAGCCACTCCAGGCACAGGGCTGTGGTTGGGTGGGTGCCGGTGCCAAAAGCCAGACCCGGGTCCAGCATCATATTTACCGCATCCGGTTCCGGGGCTTCCTTCCAGCTTGGGCAGACCCATAGGCGTTTGCCGAACTGCATCGGGTGGTAGTTGTCCATCCACTCACGCTCCCAATCCTTATCTTCCAGAATTTCTTCTTTAATTGGTGGCAGTGGTTGCCCCGGGAAGAGTTGGTCGTGTGCCTGCTGGATAAAACGGTTGGTGGCGTTTAGGTCGTGATCGGCGGAAAACAGGCCGGTAATCACCGTGCTATCCCAGAGTGGGGTGGTACCCTGATCCGGTTCAAAGATCGGCTGGTCTTTGTTGTCCTGAAAGGTTACGGATGCACAGCCGGCTGCCAGCAGCAGGTCTTCATACTGTTCAGCGTGGTCCGGTGTTGTGGTGATTTTAATCTGTAGCCAAGGCATGGTGTTTTCCAATTCACGAGAGAACCCCCAGTATATCGCCTTCCGGCACGGTGCGGGAGGTTGGGGCTTGATTGCATGCACAAAAAAGCCCGTGTAAACACGGGCTTTTTGGGCTTCTTAAACCGGTCTTATTACAGGCCCAGTTTTTTCTCCAGGTAGTGAATGTTTACACCACCTTTCTGGAAGTGAGAGTCACGCACGATATCCTGATGCAGTGGGATGTTGGTGCGAATACCGTCGATCAGTGTTTCGTCCAGCGCGTTGCGCATGCGGATCAGGGCGGTTTCGCGATCCTCTGCAAAGCTAATCAGCTTGGCAATCAGGGAATCATAGTGAGGTGGAACGGTGTAACCACTGTAAAGGTGGGAGTCTACACGCATACCCAGACCACCAGGTGCATGGAAGTGCTTCACGGTACCCGGGCTTGGCAGGAAGGATTTTGGATCTTCCGCGTTGATACGGCACTCAAACGCGTGGCCCTGAACAACAACGTCTTCCTGTTTGATAGACAGTGGCAGGCCAGATGCAATGCGCAGCTGCTCTTTCACGATGTCGATACCGGTGATCATCTCGGTAACCGGGTGCTCAACCTGAACACGGGTGTTCATCTCGATGAAGTAGAAACCGCCATCTTCGTACAGGAACTCAAAGGTACCTGCGCCGCGGTAACCGATCTCGAGACATGCATCCACACAGGACTGCAGTACTTTCGCACGTGCGTCCGGATCCAGGTGTGGTGCTGGTGCTTCTTCAACCACTTTCTGGTGACGGCGCTGCATGGAGCAGTCGCGGTCATACAGGTGGATCGCACTGCCCTGACCATCGGCCAGAACCTGTACTTCCACGTGACGTGGGTTTTCCAGGAATTTCTCCATGTACACGGTGTCGTCGCCGAATGCTGCAGCAGCTTCGGAACGGGTTACATGTACGGAGTTCAGCAGGGATGCTTCGGAGTGAACCACACGCATACCACGACCACCACCACCGGCAGCCGCTTTGATGATTACCGGGTAGCCGATGCGCTGTGCGATCTTCTTCATCGCTTCGCCGTCGTCTACCGGCAGTGGGCCGTCAGAGCCCGGTACGGTTGGTACACCTGCTTTTTTCATCGCTTCGATTGCGGAAACTTTGTCACCCATCAGGCGGATGGTTTCAGCTTTCGGGCCGATAAACTGGAAGCCGGAACGCTCTACCTGCTCGGCAAAGTCCGCATTTTCAGCCAGGAAGCCGTAGCCTGGGTGGATGCCCATGGCGTCGGTTACTTCTGCTGCTGCGATGATAGCAGGGATGTTCAGGTAACTCTGTGGAGATGGCGCCGGACCGATGCAGACAGCTTCATCTGCAAGGCGTACATGCATCAGGTCGCGGTCAGCCTTGGAGTGGATCGCTACGGTCTTGATGCCCAGCTCTTTACAGGCACGCAGGATGCGCAGTGCGATCTCGCCTCGGTTGGCAATGACAACTTTTTCCAGCATCTGGATGTCCTTGAATCAGGTCTGTGGGAACGCTTAAACGATAGTAACCAGTGGCTGGTCGAACTCGACCGGCTGACCGTCTTCTACCAGAATCGCTTCCACAACGCCGGCTTTGTCTGCTTCGATCTGGTTCATCATCTTCATCGCTTCAACGATGCAGATTACGTCGCCCACTTTTACAGTCTGGCCCACTTCAACGAAAGAAGGGGAGCTAGGAGATGGGGAACGGTAGAAAGTACCTACCATCGGAGACGTTACAACGTGACCGGAATGAGCAACTGGCGCTTCCGCTTCAGCTGCTGGCGCTGCCGCCGGAGCTGCAGCAGCAGGAGCTGGTGCTGCTACAGGCGCAGGAGCTGCATACGCTACTGCAGGTGCAGCAGAGCTGCCACGGCTGATGCGTACAGACTCTTCGCCTTCTTTGATTTCGATTTCGTTGATGTTGGATTCTTCAAGCAGTTCGATAAGCTTTTTAACTTTACGAATATCCATTCTGAATTTTGTCTCTTTAGCTGTTTACTGTTGCTGTTCGGTATCACGCAACCTGCGTTATCGCAGATTGCAGCGCAAACTGGTATCCCTGTGCGCCCAGACCACAGATCACACCTACTGCTTTATCGGAGAAGTAGGAGTGGTGACGGAACGCCTCGCGAGCATGCACATTAGATAAGTGGACCTCGATAAACGGAATAGCAACACCCAACAGGGCATCACGCAGGGCTACGCTGGTGTGAGTAAACGCGGCCGGGTTGATAATAATGAAGGCTACACCTTCATCACGGGCCCGGTGGATACGTTCAATCAGTTCGAATTCGGCGTTGCTCTGAAAACTGTCGAGGTCATGACCGGCCGCGCCGGCCTGCTGGCTAAGTTCCTGATTGATATCGGCAAGCGTCGTTGAACCGTACACCTCGGGTTCCCGGGTGCCGAGAAGGTTCAAATTCGGGCCGTGCAATACAAGAATTTTTGCCATCGATGCAGCCTTATGCAAACGTGCTGAATAGCACCGCAGAGAGAGATTTAGCGCTATAGTGTGCACAACTCCGAACTCGATGTCTACAACATGGCAAGTTTTAGTTGTTTTCTGTCAAATTACCCGAATTTACCCACGATTTCCCTACGGAGTTTGACTAAAGTCCTGGTTGTTTTTGCAGCAATTTCTATTCCAGTATGGAAATCGATTATTTCCCGTTAGTTTGACGTAAATTCCCACCATAACGATTGACGATCGCTTCAATATTTCGGATATTGCAGTGCGGAAAAGCCAGATTTTGGTGGGCTTGGAAAACTGGGGATGGAGAGGAGCAATTACGATGATCAGACGCGTTGTATTTAACCAGAAAGGTGGGGTGGGAAAATCCAGTATCGCCGTGAACCTGGCCTCGATAAGCGCCGCCCGTGGATTGCGCACTCTGGTTATCGATCTGGACCCGCAGTGTAACTCCAGTCACTACCTGATGGGCGACGATTACATGGAGCTGGATCCGACGGTGCGTAGCTTCTTTGAGCAGACCCTGAGCTTTCAGGTGAACCCGGCTGCGCCCTCTAGTTTTATCCACGAAACCCAGTACGACAACCTGCATATGTTGCCGTCGGCCTATAACCTGGGTGATCTCCAGTCCAAGCTGGAATCCAAGCATAAGATCTACAAGTTACGCGATGCACTGAATAAGCTGGATGGCGAATACGATGCGGTGTATATCGATACGCCGCCTGCGTTCAACTTCTTTACCTTGTCAGCCCTAGTAGCAGCACAACGTTGTCTGATCCCGTTCGATTGTGACGAGTTTGCCCGTCAGGCACTTTATAGCCTGCTGGCAAACGTGCAGGAAACCCAGATGGATCACAACGAAGATCTGCAGATCGAAGGCATTGTGGTCAACCAGTTCCAGCCGCGCGCGACCTTACCACAGGCGATTGTGGATGAGCTGCTGGCGGATGACCTGCCGGTGCTGGGCACCAAGATCTCCTCATCGGTGAAGATGAAAGAGTCTCACAACGAAGGCATCCCGCTGATCCACCTGGCACCAAAGCACAAGATGACGCAGGAATACGTCGCGCTATTTGAAGAGTTGCACGGAAACGGCTAACTAGGGCTGGGCGAATAGGTCCGCAAGGGGCCTGTTCGTGGTGGCTTACTGCCGATGCTTATTCCCGGTAAGTGCGCTGATCGTCGCCGGTCAGGCTTTCGGAAACAGGCTGGCGGCGCATCTCGACCGCTTTTGCTCGCAGGCTGAGGAGCCAGAAAAAGAGCAGGGTGGTGGAGACCACCAGAATGACGACTTCCGTCATGATTTAACCGTTGGTTGTTTATATCGGTTTCGATTCTATCCAATTTATCCCCGCTGGCAACAGAGAAAAATTCAATCACCGCTTATCCCTTTGTCTTAGAAAAACGGGGATTAGAAAGAATCAGGCAACAATAAGCCGGGAACAGATTCTACCGGTGATTATTTGCCTTTAATCGCAAAAATACCCGGGGCGTTACGCCAGTAGCCCTGATAGTCCATGCCGTAACCGAACAGGTAGCGGTCTTCCACATCCAGGCCGATGTAATCTGCTTTCATGTCAGGTCGTGCTTTGCGGTCGTGCAGCTTGTTAACCAGTACCGCAACACGTACTTCGCTGGCGCCGTGTTGTTGGCAGTAGTTGCAGATTTCAGCCAGGGTATGTCCTTCATCGAGAATGTCATCGACGATCAGTACGCTGCGGCCCTGGAAATCAATAGACGGTTCGACTTTCCACTCCAGGTCGTTGCCCGAGGTGGTGTTGCGATAACGGGTTGCGTGCAGGTATTCCGCTTCCAGTGGAAAGATCAGCTTGGTGAGCAGCTTGCCACCAGTGACCAAACCACCGTTCATCACCGTAAAAACCACTGGGTTTTTGTCTATCAGATCGTTGGTGATTTCGACCGCCATCCGCTGCAGGGCTTGCTCAACTTCTGCCTCGCTGTACAGCAGATCAGCCTGCATATACGCCTGCGTAATGTGTTCCAGATCAGGACTGCTCATTTTCCTGACATTTCTCCATGTTTAAGGACTAAACGAAAGTTGTATGACGCGGTAAGATACGCGGCTGAAATGGCGTCGTTTAAATGACATATTTGAACGATTTCGCTAATATTAGCAAGTTTTTCCAATCCTTTCCTTTTGTTTCCAAAAAGCTTCATTTGAGGTCCAAAAATGAGTGTAAAAGAGATCAATCACCCGCTTGTTAAGCACAAGATCGGCTTAATGCGGGCACGGGATATGAGTACCCGTAGCTTCCGTCAGCTGGCTGCTGAGGTTGGCTGTCTGTTGACCTACGAAGCGACCAAGGATCTGGAGCTGGAGACTTACACCCTGGACGGCTGGTGTGGCGACGTGGAAGCGCAACGTATCAAAGGGAAGAAGATTACCGTCGTACCAATCCTGCGTGCCGGTCTCGGTATGCTGGACGGTGTGCTGGAGCTGGTGCCAAGCGCCAAAATCAGCGTAGTGGGTCTGTATCGTGACGAAGAAACCCTTGAACCGGTTGCTTACTTCGAGAAGCTGGCGGGTGATATCGACAACCGTATTTCCCTAGTGATCGATCCGATGCTGGCGACCGGTGGTTCCATGATTGCGACCATCGATATGCTGAAAAAAGCTGGCTGTACCAGCATCCGTGCTCTGGTGCTTGTTGCTGCACCAGAAGGTATTGAAAAATTGCAGGCAGCTCACCCGGATGTGGACCTGTACGTGGCGTCTGTGGACAGCCACCTGAACGAAAAGGGATACATTATCCCGGGTCTTGGCGACGCGGGTGACAAAATCTTTGGTACTCAGTAAGTAACAGGAGCTTACCTGAATGAGTGATTCTTCCTTCACAAACCTGCGCACCATCCTTGCGGGCTCGCAGATGCTGTTTGTGGCTTTCGGCGCTTTGGTGTTGATGCCGCTGCTGACAGGTCTGAACCCAAGTGTTGCGCTGTTTACCGCGGGTATTGGTACCCTGCTGTTCCACGCAGTAACCAAAAACTCCGTGCCGGTCTTTCTGGCGTCTTCCTTCGTGTTTATTGCACCGATCACTTACAGCACACAGACCTGGGGCGTTTCAGCCACCATGGGCGCGCTGTTTGCTGCAGGTGTGGTGTACATGCTGCTGGCGCTGCTGGTTAAGATCAAAGGCTCCGGCTTCCTGCACCGTATCATGCCACCGGTGGTCACCGGTCCTGTGATCATGGTGATTGGTCTGGGTCTGGCACCGATCGCCGTCAACATGGCGATGGGTAAAACCGGCGACGGTGCGATTGAGCTGTTCCCGTACCAGGATGCGATGATCGTTTCCATGATTGCGCTGGTAACCACGCTGCTGGTTGCGACCCTGGCGAAAGGTGTCTTCCGCCTGGTGCCAATCCTGGCAGGCGTACTGGTAGGTTATATCGCGGCAAGCACCATGGGTATGGTTGACCTGACCAAGGTTGCCGAAGCGCCAGTGTTGGCAATGCCTGAATTCGTAACCCCTGAGTTCAACCTGGCGGCGATTCTGTTCATGCTGCCGGTGGCGATTGCACCGGCGATCGAACATGTGGGTGACGTACTGGCGATCGGAAACGTAACCGGTAAAAACTACCTGAAAAAGCCAGGTCTGCACCGTACCCTGCTGGGTGACGGCATCGCAACCTCCGCTGCATCCATGTTCGGTGGTCCACCTAACACCACTTACTCCGAAGTAACCGGTGCGGTGATGCTGACCAAAGCGTTCAACCCTAAGATCATGATCTGGGCGTCTATCTTCGCGATCCTGCTGGCATTTGTGTCCAAGTTTGGTGTGCTGCTGCAGACCATTCCTGCACCGGTGATGGGCGGTATCCTGATCCTGCTGTTCGGCTCCATCGCAAGTGTGGGTCTGAACACGCTGGTGAAAGCCCGTGTTGATATGAGCGAACAGCGCAACCTGGTGATCGTTTCCACTACCCTGGTATTTGGTATTGGTGGCATGGCGATCGGCAACGGCGACCTGAACCTGCAGGGTGTAAGTCTGTGTGGTCTGGTGGCGATTGTACTGAACCTGGTTCTGCCGATGTCTGAGCCGGTAGCAGATGACCTGCACGAAGAGCAGGCCGTGGTTGAGGATATGGTAAGTCACGGTAAGTCGTGATTCGCTGTTAATCCCGTATTCGAAAAAGCCCGCCTTATGGTGGGCTTTTTTTGTGGGCGGAAATAATTCAGGCTCTGATATAATTGTCCTGCAATTGACAATGTGACGGGTATCCAGGAAGAGATGAATAAATCGGCGAAGATCAGCAAGCGCAGTCTGGAAAGTCAGGCGGCCGATCTGATGCGGGAAGATATTGTAAACGGGAATCTAACCCCGGGAACCCGCCTGGTGGAGACAACCCTGGCCAAAGAGTATGGCTTGTCCCGTGGCACCATCCGTATCGCCCTGCACCAGCTGGGGACCGAAGGGTTGGTAACCCAGGTGCCGTATGCCGGCTGGTCGGTTACTGAACTCAACGACCAGGACCTGTGGGAGCTGTATACCCTGCGCGCGACGTTGGAAGGGATGGCGGCACGTTTGGCGGCCGAGCGGATCTGTGAAGAAGGAGCTGATCGCTTGCGTGAGGCCTATCAGCAACTCCTGGCTTTATGTAAGTTGGGCGATCTCAAGGCAATTACCCGTGCCGATCTGGACCTTCATAAGCTGATCATCGAATTGTCCAGCCACTCCCGTCTGGCCAGCCAGTACCAGTTGGTCGAGAATCAGTTCCTTGCCTATATCGCCGCTGCTAACCGGGATTTTGAACCGGAGAGTGTGGGCCTCAGCCATGCTGCCCTGGTGGAGGCGATTTGTGCGGGGGAAAGTGACCGGGCAGAGACCGAGGCGATCCGTAATATCACCGGCTTTGAGGAGCTCCGATAAGCGAGAAAACAAAAGGCGTCATCCGACGCCTTTTTCTGTTGAGGTCATCTTTTAGGCAACACGGTAGCGCTGGATGATCTCATCATCCAGCTCAATACCCAGGCCGGGGCCAGTTGGCCGTTCAATCATTCCGTCGGGGCCGATCTGTGGACCGTTCGTGGCGAGCTGCCAGCGTAATGGGGATGTGGAGGTTGAAAACTCCACGTATTCCGCCTTGGGCTGAACTGCCAGAAAGTGCAGATTGGCCGCCAGGGTGAGGTCTGTATTCCAACCGTGAGGGATCAGCCGGCAATTATGTTCAGCTGCCATGCTCGTGATCTGCTTCAGAGCAGTGAACCCGCCTACCCAACTGATGTCGGGCTGGGCGATATTAATGCCCGCCTCGGTGAAAAACGGTTGCCACTCTGCTGGCGCAGTCAGGCCGGTATCTCCAGCGCCTACCGGTATGTTAGCCGCTTGCAGGGCGGTGAATTGATCGATGAGATCCAGCGGGAACGCAGCTTCCAGCCACTGAATCCGACATTCACGTAGTGCAGGCAAAAGCGGCGCCAATTCCTGATAACTGTGAAAGCTGGCCGTGGCATCCAGCATCAGCTCCATCTCATCACCGACAAAACGGCGAGCGGCATCAAGCAGCTCAGCGCCGAGTTCGGGTTCGTCCCGCCAGAAGGGATCGATCGCCAGTTTCAGGGCTCTGACCGGGTATTCCATTGCCCGTTCCAACGCTTGCTGTAACTCTTCCAAATTACGACCCAGGGGGTATACCGTGGTGTAGGCCGGAAGTTGACGTTGCTGAACCGTGCCCAGCAGTTCGGCGACGGGTTTGTTTTCCAGTTTGCCCAGCAGGTCCCACAGGGCGATATCGACGCCACTGATGGCATGCATGACCACACCACGCCGCCCACAGTAGCTGGTGTGGTGGTACATCTTCTGCCACAGGCCGTTGATATCCGTTGGATCCTGACCCAGCAGGATCGACTTCAACCCCATCAGTGTGTTGATACGGGGCGGTGCTTCAACGATCGCCTTGATTACCGAGGGTAAGCTGTCGACTTCGGCAATACCGCTGACCCCGGCATCGGTATCAATCCGGATCAGACAATTGTTATTGGTCGGATCCAGGTCCAGTTCGCGCTCGCTGGGCACCCGCAGCTCAATGACTTCGATATCCGTTATTTGAACCACTTAACCACCTATCGTGTAGTGCCAGATTGAGTGATCCTGCACCGCTTGCCAGTCCATCTCGATGCCCAGACCCGCACCGGAAGGGGCCTGGACCTGACCATCTACTGTACGTATCGGTGTTAAGCAGCAGGCTTCATGGCTAGGGTAAGGTACGGGTTGTTCGAAGAACTGACTGTTTGGCAGCGACAGCATCAGGTGCAGATTGGCGGCCTGAGTCAGACTGTAACCCCAGGACTGTAGCTCAAGGTCCAGGTTGTTGGCCTGCGCCAGGGCTGCAATCGTGCGACCCGCGGTAAAGCCACCGGCGTAGGTCACGTCGGTGCGCAGTGCATCCCAGGCCTCTTCTTTCAGAGCCAGATTTAAAAGCCCCGGGGTAAGCAGGGTATTGCCTGCCGGTAGTATCGGCACTGTCGTTGCGCTACGCAGTTCGGCATAGCCCGCCAGATCCGTATCAAGTAATGGGGCTTCCAGCCAGATGCAGTTCATCTGCTCCAGTCGTTTGGCGATGACCAGTGCATCCTGACGGCTGTAACGCTCCTCCAGATCGATCATAAATGGCAGTTTAGAGCCAAATACTTCATCGATGGTGTCAAGCAGCGCCAGGTCCTGTTCCAGGTTACACCAGACATGGAACTTGATCGTACGGTGTCCCTGGGCCAGTAGTTGCCGGACAAACGTCACGTACTCGGACGGGTGGTCAAATACGGGAGTGCTGGCATACGCGTCGATGCTGTTGCGGCTGCCTCCCAGCAGGCGGTAGAGCGGCAGATCCAGCGCCTTGGCTTTCATGTCCCACAAGGCGATATCGATGACCGATTGAGGTTTCGGGGTCATGCTGTTGTAGCGACCCATCAGGTGTCGCCAGATCGTATCCGTATCCCAGGCATTGCGTCCCATCAATTCAGGTAGCAGGGACTTCAGGGCGGCTGCCGGCGCGCTGTCGAAGTCATGTTCCGAGTAGGTGGTAATACCGGCGAATCCCTGCGCACCACAACGGGTGTTTAAGCGCAGCAGAGTCAGGGTTTCGAATACTTCGCCCATATCACCCGCCAGGCGGTAACGCTCGACCGGAGGTGTAACGGCGAAGACCTCCGCGCTTTCAATTTCAAGCTCTTTCATTCACGCAATCCCATGGTTTGGGGAGTAAAATTTGGGGAGTTGTGACCGCAGCCGGGTATAGGGCGTTGGTCACATTACTCAATGTCAGACGGTCATGTCTGCGGTTGTTTCTTCACGGCGTGGTTGATGAGCCGCTACCGGAATTGGAGCCATAGCTGGCTGCAGGCGGTATTCGTCTTCCCGTAACCAACGCACCAGGGAGATCGCCATAATGGCGGTAATGAACAGTTGTGGCAGGGCAAGTGTGATCGCCGCGGTCTGCAGGGCTTTCAGGCCGCCAACAAACAGCAAGCTGAGGGGCAAGCCAGCCAGGGCAAATGCCCAGAACAGACGGTGCCAGCGTGCAGGATGTTCATCTTCCTTCAGTTCCACCGTTGCTACCGCCGCCATGGTGTACGCGGCAGAGTCAAACTGGGTGGCAAGGAAGATCAGCGCCAGGATACAGAACAGCGGGAGCACGATGCTGGACAGTGGCAGGGAGTTGATCACTGCGATGATGGCCGTTGGCGCATCCTTTTCATTCAGCAACGTGGTCACAGACAGGATGTCGTTCAACTCCAGATGCATGGCGTAATTGCCCAGTGCACCGAAGTAGGCCCAGCAACCCAAGCTGCCAAAGATCAACATACCGGAGATGACCTGACGGATGGTGCGACCACGGGAGATCTTGGCGACAAACAGCCCCATGAACGGACCATACGCGATCCACCATGCCCAGTAGAAAATGGTCCAGCCTTCCGGGAAACCGGAGTTGGTAACCGGATCGGTCCAGAAATTCATGCGCACAAAGTTCTGGAACATCAGGCCAATGCCGTTGGTGGTGGTTTTGAGGATAAACAGGGTCGGGCCCACCGCAACAATGAATACCAGTAGCGCAATTGCCAGCCAGACATTGATGTCACTTAGCACCTTGATGCCTTTCTTCAGACCAGAGTAAGCACTGATGCCGAAAATCGCCGTGCAGAGCAGCATGACAAACACGCTCAGGCCCATGGTGTTTTCGATGCCCAGGATATCGCTCAGGCCTGCTGCCACCATCGGTGTGCCCAGGCCCAGGCTGGTACCCACACCTCCTAGCAAACCAAACATAAACAGAATATCGATGATACGCCCCAGCGGACCGTGGGCGTGTTTGCCAATTACGCCTTCGCAGGCTGCACTGAGTTTCAGTTCCGGCTGTTTGCGAACGTGGTACAGGTACGCCAGAGGAATGGCAGGAACACCATAGAATGCCCAGGCGGTAATACCCCAGTGGAACATGCCGTAGGTGGCGGCCCATTCGGCGGCGGCATCAGAGTTTGCTTCAATACCCATCGGTGGTGACTGCAGGTAATACGCCCACTCGATTACACCCCAATACAGGATGCCGGAACCGATACCGGCGCAGAACAGCATGCCGGCCCAGCTAAAAGCCGTGAATTCCGGTTTGTCTTCGGGACTACCCAGCTTTACTTGCCCGTAACGGCTCATTGCCAGCCAAACCAGCAGAATCACAGCCGCGATCCCACCCCAGAGATAAAGAATGCCGAATTTGGACGTCATGATGCCGAAGGCTGCATTGATGAATGCATTCGCTTGCTCGGGCATCGCTAGCAAAGGAATACAGATGCCGAGCAGTACCACCAGTGTGGTGACAAAGGTCGGCCAGTCAGTACGAATACCCATCTTAGGTACCTCATTTATTTTTATTTGTCTGAATCGGTGTTTCCGAATTGGTCGTTTGGTGACCAGGAACAGGATGGATAATATCACCATATTGTAGATTGTCCAACAATCTACAATATGGTGATTGGGTTTCAGTTCCTGAAACCTGATGGGGTAAGTGATGCAAAAGCAGTACAACGGGGGGTGTGGTGTAAGGGTTTTGGGGGACTTGATGTATGGGGCCGGGTAGTCGGAAGTGCCTGGTTTATGCGGGTGCCGGGTTGGGCAACTCGCAAAAAAGCCACCCTGAGCTAAGCTTCAGGGTAACTTTTTCATTTCCGGGATAGGACAAGGTAAGTCGGAGAGACTCAAGGATGCAGATGAAAAGGAAAAACGCGCCTTGTGTGCGCAACTGTTGCCTGGACGAGGACGACATCTGCCTTGGTTGCGGGCGCTCGCTGGAGCAGATCCTCAACTGGAATGAGGTCGATCAGGCGCAGCGCGAACGCTGGTTGGAAGAAGCTACCGGGCGACGGCGGAAGCGCCGATTGCCAACCTGATACAGTGCTTTAACTGAGCATCTCGACCCGCTTCGCCTGCTGTTGCAGCTGATACATGGAGCGGTACAACCCTTTCTCTTCGCCCATCAGCTCCTTATGGGTGCCTCTTTCCTCTATCCGTCCGTGGGACAACACTAGAATCTGATCGGCGTGTTTTATCGTCGAGAGCCGGTGCGCAACAATGATCATAGTGACCTGACCGTGCAGTTCCTTCAGCGCCCGTTGAATCACCTGTTCCGTTTCACTGTCCACATTTGCAGTCGCTTCATCAAGCAGCAAGATACGCGGAGATGCGGCAAGGGCTCTGGCGATCACCAGTTGCTGTCGCTGTCCGGTGGACAGGCGGGTACCGCCTTCACCCAGCAGCGTATCCAGACCCTCCGGCAGTTGCGCCAGTGTGTCACTCAAGTGGGCTTGTTGTGCAGCACGCAGCAGTTCACTTTCTGGCAGACCACGGCCCATATCGATGTTATCGCGCAGGGTGCCCGCTACGATGAACGGCTCCTGCGGAATCAGGCCAATGCCCCGGCGCAGGTTGTCGTGGCTGAAACTTTCCAGTGGTTGGTTATCCAGCTGGATCGCACCCGGATTGCCCTGATAGAAGTTGAGCAGCAGGCTGAGCAGGGTGCTCTTACCGCTGCCGGTATGACCCACTACTGCATAGAGCTCGCCCGGTTGCAGGCTGAAGCTGATATCGTGCAGCACCGGTTTGTCTACCTGATACGCGAAGTTGAGCTGGGACACCGATAAGCGACCTTCGCTGACCTGTGCTGGGGTGTTGTGGTACTGCTGTTCGCTCTCCTCGATCAAGGTGTGTACCCGATCACCGGCCACCATCGCCTGCTGGTAGAGGTTGAAGCGTTGAGTTACTTCGGCCAGCGGTTCGGTAAAACGGCCCAGGTAGTTAAGGAAGGCGTAAAGCACACCGACCTCGGCCACCCCCGTGGTGACCTGCAAACCGAACATCCAGATGATGGCGACCAGTACCAGTACACTGAGCAGATCGATGGCCGGGCGTAGCAGCAGGGCGCTGACCTTGATGGTACGCATGCGGGCACGGTAGTAATCGTCGTTGACGGAGTCGAACTTGCCGATAAAGCGCTGTTGCTGGTTGGTCGCTTGCACGACCGACATGCCGGCAATCGATTCGCTGACGTTGGCGTTGATCTCGGAACGCAGGTGGCGGCTGTGTTGTACCGCCGGACCGCTGAACTTTTCGTAGAGGAAGATCACACCTACGACGGTGGGAATCAGCAGGGCCGACGCCAGCATCAGCTGCAGGTCCAGCAAGGCCATGGCAATCAGGATACCCACCAACAGGATCAGGTTGCTCATCACCACCGACAGGAACTGCACGTAAAGGTCTTTGATCGCTTCGGTGTCGTTGGTGATGCGGCTGACCAGCTGGCCGGTGCGGGCGTGGTCGAAATAGGCCATCGGCAGGTTGAGCACGTGCTTGAAAGCGCGCTGGCGGATATCCTGCACCGCGTTCAGTGCCATAGTGGTGAAATGCATGGTCTGCTTGTAACGCAACCAGGCTGCTGCGACCTGTGTCACCAGATATAGACACAACAGGATAACCAGCGCCTGGGTGTCGAAGTTGCGGGGCATCAGGTAGTCATCGATAAACACCTTGCCCAGATAGGGGCCGAACACGTCGGCCGCAGTCGCCAGCAACAGGAAGATCGTGGCTTTGCTCAGTAGAGCCTTGTCGCCGTAGATATAAGCCGACAGCAGCTGGAAAGTGCCGCGGCGGTTGTTGGTATTTGCAGTACTGCGTGGCTTATCGTTCATCCAAAGCCGCCTCCATCTGCTGGTAGGTCCACATACGGCTGTACCAGCCGTCATGCTGGGTCAGACTGTCGTGGTGCCCCCGTTCGCTGATCTCACCATGGTTGAGTACCAGAATTTCATCGGCATCTTCGATCGCCGAAAGGCGGTGGCTGATAATGATCACACTGCGGTTCTGGGTGTCGCTGCGCAGGTGCTGCAGGATCTGCTGTTCGGTATGTACATCCACTGCAGACAGGGCATCGTCCAGAATCAGCACCGGTGCATCGGTGATCAGGGCGCGGGCAATCGCCAGGCGCTGACGTTGTCCGCCGGACAGGGTTATACCGCGTTCACCCACCTGGGTATCGTACCCATCGGGGAAGCGTTGGATATCCTCGTCCAGCGCGGCAATCCGGGCTGCATGACGGATCTCCGCTTGGGATGCGTCCGGTTTTGCTAGTGCAATGTTCTCCGCAATGCTGAGGCTGAAGAGGAAACTGTCCTGCGGCACGTAGGCAAAACAGGCGCGCAGTTCATGCAGGGAAAGCGCCTGCAGCGGTGTGCCGTCGATGCGGATCTGCTCGGTATTGGATTCCCAGTGACGCATCAGCAGCTGAATCAGCGTAGTTTTGCCCGATCCGGTTGGACCCGCGATCCCCAGGCGTTTACCGGCTGGCAGGACGAAGTTCAGGCCTTTTAGAATCTGTGGGCTGGTGGGCTCGTAGCTGAAGTCGAGGTTCACCACCTCAATCGCGGGTGTCTGCGGTCGAGTTTCTCCACGATCATCGATGGTATCGGCGGTATTGAGCAGTTCATCCACGCGCTTGAATGCCGCGCTGCCTCGCTCAACGATATTGAGCAGCCAGCCAAAGGCCCACATCGGCCAGATCAGCTGCCCCATGTAGAGAGTAAAACTGGCCAGCTTGCCAACCGTGAGCTCCTCCTGCCACACCAGCCAGCCGCCGACCGCCAGGATCAGTAGCAGCGAGGTGGTCAGGCAGAGGTAGATCACCGGTTCGTACAGGGCTTCGTAACGGGCCACCTGGTAGTTGCAGCGGGCGGCTTTTTCGGCGATGCCGTTGAAGGTGTCACTTTCCGCCTGCTCACGTCCCATCGCCTTGACCAGCCGGATACCGGCCAACGCCTGCTGGGTCTGGTTGTTCAGATCGGAAAAACGTTCCAGCGACTCCTGAAAGTGTTTATGAACGGAACGGGAGATCTTATAGAAACCGTAGCCCATTAACGGGAACGGCAGCAGAGCGATCAGGGTCAGACGCCAGTCGATGGCAAACAGCATCATGGCGATCACCAGGACAAAGGTGAGTGCACCGTCGAAGCCGGACAGAACACCTTCACCGGCCGCCAGCTCGATGGCGTCGATATCGTTGGTGGCCTTGGCCATCAGGTCACCGGTACTTTGCTGGCTGTAGAACGCCGGTCCTAAGCGGGTCAGGCGCTGGTAGAAGCGCTGGCGCAGGATGCCGCCCAGGCGGTAGGAGGTGCCAAACAGGATTAGACGCCAGCCCACCCGCAACAGATAGATCAGCAGGCCCATGCCCAACAATACCAGCAGATACTGTTCGACCGGGTGGTTCAGTTCACCTTCGGCCAGCAACAGGTCGATGGTCTGGCCGATCAGGTAGGGCAGGGCCGCGTTGAGCAGGGCAACGCCTGCCAGCATCATCAGGGCCAGAGCATAGGTGCGCCGGTTGGCTTTAAAAAACCACGCCAGTTGGTGAAACAGTTGCATCTGCAGGTGAGTCCGTTGCTGTCAGCGGGTAAAGGGCTGTTAGTGTACAGCGTAGACCGGGTTGAGGTGCAGAGGGAGAGGGGCCGCATAACTGCAACAGAGTGATGCGGCGAACGCACGGAAAGTAAGACAGACCTACTTGGACAGGTACTTGATCCCCTGTTCGATGCCGTCGAGTGTCAGTGGATACATCTGATCC
This sequence comes from Pontibacterium sp., assembly GCF_964228735.1. Lineage (GTDB taxonomy): Bacteria > Pseudomonadota > Gammaproteobacteria > Pseudomonadales > Balneatricaceae > Pontibacterium. The sequence goes on from NZ_CAXRBQ010000123.1 coordinate 44,975, forward strand.
TCCATGATCTGCTGGATCATGCTGATGCTGTGGGTGTAGTTCCAGTAGCGTTGCTGGCTAGGGTTGAGCCAGATCACCTTGTCCCAGGTCTCCTTGATCCGTTGCAGCCAGACTTGGCCTGGTTCGTCGTTCATGTGCTCCACGCTGCCGAAACGATCCACAATCTCATAAGGAGACATGGAGGCGTCGCCGATAAAGATCACCCGGTAGTCGGGGCCATAGGTGTGCAGTACGTCGAGGGTGGAGATCTTCTCGGCAAAGCGGCGGCTGTTGTCCTTCCAGACGTGCTCGTAAACACAGTTGTGGAAGTAGAAGTACTCCAGGTGCTTGAACTCGGTGCGGGCGGCTGAGAACAGCTCCTCGCAGACGCGGATATAGGGATCCATCGAGCCACCCACGTCGAGGAAGAGCAAGACCTTGGCCGCGTTGTGGCGCTCGGGCACCATCTTGATGTCCAAGAGGCCGGCATTATTGGCAGTAGACTGGATCGTGTCGTCCAGATCCAGCTCTTCGGCCGCGCCGGTGCGGGCAAACTGGCGCAGTTTGCGCAGGGCAACTTTGATGTTGCGGGTGCCCAGCTCCACGCTGTCGTCCAGGTTGCGGAACTGGCGTTTCTCCCACACTTTGACTGCACGTTTGTTCTTGCTCTCGCCGCCAACCCGAATCCCTTCCGGGTTATAGCCGCTGTGGCCAAAGGGGGAGGTGCCGCCGGTACCGATCCACTTGTTGCCGCCGGAATGGCGTTCTTTCTGCTCCTCCAGCCGCTCTTTCAGGGTGTCGAGCAGGGCTTCCAGGCCGCCCATTGCTTCGATCTCCGCTTTCTCTTCGTCGGAGAGCTGGCGCAGGAAGTTGGCTTCCAACCAGTGTTCCGGAATCAACGCGTCGGCAAAGTCTTCTATCAGCTCCAGATCCTTGAAGTAGGCACCGAACGCCTGGTCGAAGCGGTCGAAGTATTTCTCGTCCTTGATCAGGCAGGTGCGTGCGAGCAGGTAGAACTCGTCGGCACTGCAGAAAACCAGCCGCGCCTGCAAGGCTTCCAGCAGGATCAAAAGCTCCTTGATGGTGACCGGGACACCACTCTTACGCAGGTGGTAGAAGAGGTCGATCAGCATCAGCGGTTATCCCGACGCGCCATAAAAGCCAGGCGTTGCAACATGTGCAGGTCCTGCTCGTTCTTCAGCAGAGCGCCGTAAAGTGGCGGCATCGCCTGTGATGGATCACGGTTGATCAAGGCGTCACGGGAGATATCGTCGGACAGCAGTAGTTTCAGCCAGTCGATCAGCTCGGAGGTGGACGGTTTCTTGCGCAGGCCGTTGACGTTACGTACCTGGAAGAAGATCTCCAGTGCTTCGCGCACCAGCTCCTGCTTAATTTCAGGGAAGTGCACATCCACGATCTGGTGCATGGTCGCCTGATCAGGGAAGTTGATGTAGTGGAAGAAGCAGCGGCGCAGGAACGCGTCCGGCAGTTCCTTCTCGTTGTTGGAGGTGATGATAATAATCGGGCGGTGTTTCGCCTGCACGCGTTCACCGGTTTCGTAAACGAAGAACTCCATCTTATCGAGCTCAACCAGCAGATCATTCGGGAATTCGATATCGGCTTTATCCACTTCGTCGATCAGCAGAACCACCTGCTCCTCAGAGTCGAACGCCTGCCATAACATCCCTTTTTTGATGTAGTTGGCGATGTCGTGCACCCGGTCATCACCGAGCTGGGAGTCACGCAGGCGGCTTACCGCATCGTATTCGTACAGACCCTGCTGGGCTTTAGTGGTGGATTTGATATGCCAACGCAGCAACTTCATGCCCAGGGAGGCGGCCACTTCTTCCGCCAGCATGGTTTTACCGGTGCCCGGTTCGCCTTTGATCAGCAGTGGGCGCTGCAGGGTAATGGCGGCGTTAACAGCCATCTGCAGGTCTTCGGTGGCTACATACTGGTCGGTACCTTCAAATCTCATCCAACATATCCTCCTGTGTCCGGAACCGGCAGTGTACCAAAAGGGTTTCGAAGGATGCTAATAAATACGGGTTATCATGTAATTTGGTAGGGGTTGTTTGTGCTAAAAATAACCAGCCCGGTTCTATTTAAGAGACTCTGACGGTAGTATTGCTGGAACTCTTTTTGAGATGTATTGATTGGAAGGTGTATGGCAGGTTCCATCGATGAGCTCAGCGCTGAGCCCGGTTCTGCAGTAGCGCAACCCGAAGTCCCGATGACAGTGGAGGAGCTGGACCAGATCCTCAAACTGCAGCAAGAGCTGTTTGCCAGTGTGGCGCGTAACGACGACCATCTGTCGATTATTGCGCAGATCTGTGCCCTGGCGGAAGGCTTCCTGCCCAATGCGGTGGCGTCGGTCATGCTGCTTGACCCGCAAACCGGGTTGATGAATGTGCTCTCCGCACCGAGTGTGCCGCAGCAGGGGATCGAAGCCCTGCATGGCCTCAAACCCGGGAAGTCGGGTGGTTCCTGCGGCAATGCCGTCTTTTCCAATCAGCCAGTGTATGTTCAGGACACCTTCACCGATCCCCGTTGGGCGGATCTGAGGCAGATCGCCTACGACTTTAACCTGTGCTCCTGTTGGTCGACGCCGGTGCGCAACGAAAAGCTGGAAGCGATTGGCTCTTTTGCACTTTCCTCCTTTGAACACCGTTTCCCGTCTGCTTTTCATAAACGCCTGCTGGAAGTTGGCGCGCATATCATCAGTATCGTATTGGCGCGTCAGGGACAGGTTGAGGACCTGGAGGCCAGCCGCAAGCGGATCGAGCTGATGGGGACCGTTCTGACTCAGTCTTCGGAAGGGGTGCTGGTGACCGATGAGCACAACCGCATCGTTGAAACCAACGCTGCGTTTGAGCGTATTACGGGTTACCGCAATGATGAGGTGCGCGGTCGCGATCCTAAGTTGCTCTCTTCCGGTTTGCAGGACACTGCTTTCTACGAACGGATGTGGGCCGAACTGTTGCTGCATGATTCGTGGCACGGCGAAATTACCAATATGCGCAAAGACGGCTCGGCATTGTGCCAGTGGATGAGCCTGAGTGTGATCCGCGACCCGATGGGACGTATCCGCAACCATGTGGCGGTGTTTACCGACCTGACTGAACTGAAAGCGGGTAAGGAGAAACTGGTTCACGCGTTGGAGCATGACCAACTCACCGGTTTGCCCAACAAGTCCAAGCTGAACATGCTACTGGATGAAGGAACTCACAACCGCTCATTGCTGCTGTTGAATGTGGATAACTTCAGCTACATCAATACCGGCTACAGCCTGGCCTTTGGCGACAAACTGCTGTGTGCCATTGCCCGCCGCCTGCTTGAGATCGAACCTGAGGCCCAGATTTTCAGAATCAACGCCGATGAGTTTGCGTTGTACTTCGATCGTGAGGTTGACTTGGTGGCGGCAAATGCCCGCGTACAGAAACAGTTCTTCTCCCGCCAGATCAATGTGGAAGACTTAGGCTTTAACATTACCTTTACCGCCGGTGGCGCCGTTGGCCACGAAGGTCTGGCGAGTAAAGCGGTGCAAGCGCTGCGTAAAGCGCGTGAGTTGGGTAAGAACCAGTTCCACCTCTATGCTGCGGACAGCGACGAGCCGGATCAGGCAAAACGTGCCGAGCATATCTATTGGAACGGTATGCTGCACGACGCACTGGCGAACGGTGGCATCGAGCCTTATTTCCAGGGGATTCGTGATAACCGCACGGGCGAGATCGTTAAATATGAAGCACTGGTGCGCCTGATCGAGGGCGGCACGGTGCATAGCCCTTACCACTTTCTGGAAGCGGCCCGTCTGTCGGGGCTGTTGCCGCTGATCACCCGCCGTGTGATTGACCGAGGTTTTGCCCAGATTGCCGGTACAGCCATTGAGTTGTCGATCAACGTTACTGAAGAGGACCTCAACCAGCACTACTTGGAGCAGTACCTGGAAACTAAGCTGGCCGAATATGCGGTGCAGCCGGAGCAGGTAACGCTGGAGATTCTGGAAGGGGTCAGCTCAACGGGTAAGAAGAACCATATCAAGCAACTGCGTGCATTGAAGGCACGTGGTTATTACCTGGCGATTGATGACTTTGGCACTGAATACTCAAATTTCGAGCGCATCCTCGAGCTGAATGTGGATGTGGTGAAGATTGATGCCAAGTACATCAAGAACATCGCCGAGGACAACGCGAGCTACGAGATCACCCAGGCGATTGTGTATTTTGCTAAGAACGCGGGCATCGAAACCGTGGCCGAGTTTGTCCACAGCGAGGCTGTTCAGGCGATCGTTGAAGAGTTGGGAATCGAGTATTCGCAGGGCTATCTGTTTAGCGAACCTGCATCAGAGATCAATCTGTAAGAAGAAAAGGAAGCTGAGAACCTTCCTTACACCTCAATATCAATCAGTGTGCCGATACGTTCGCTATCGGCCTGCAGGACCTTGGTGCCTGCTTCCGCTTCTGTTTTTGCCAGCTGCAGTTCAACCAGTGATGACTCGATCGGTTTATTGGCCACCGGAGCAAAAGTGTTGGAAGATTTCTGAGCGTCTGTAGTTTCAACCGGGGTATCGATGGGAGCCTGTGCGATCTCGGTTGCCGCCTGGTCCATGCGTTGTTGGGACTGGTTGATGGCCTGATAAGCCGACTGACTGGCTGGCTGAATATCCATGGCGGTTCTACCTGATTGGGTGAGATTCAGCTTCTAGAGTAGAGGTTAAAGATGACAGTTACTAGTGTAACTCATACTTTTTTCGTAGTTCCGTTCCTGCATCAGGCCTTTTGTTGATCTCAGGCAGATAAAATAAAACCCCGCCCAAGTTGCCCTGAGCGAGGTTTTCTAAAGCGTTAAGCCGCCTGAGGCTGCTTGCGTATTATTTAGCCGCTTCGTATGCAGCTGCAGCTTCAACAATCGCAGCGCGTGCAGCGTCAGCGTTGTCCCAGCCTTCAACTTTAACCCACTTGCCTTCTTCCAGACCTTTGTAGTTCTCGAAGAAGTGCTTGATGCGGTCACGCATCAGCTGAGGTACGTCTTCGATGTCCTGAACATCTTTGTACGCTTTAGTCAGCTTGTCGTGAGGAACAGCAACCAGCTTAGCATCTTCGCCTGCTTCGTCGGTCATGTTCAGAACGCCTACAGGACGGCAACGGATTACAGAACCTGGAATTACCGGGTATGGAGTCAGAACCAGTACGTCCAACGCGTCGCCATCGTCAGCCAGGGTGTTGTTGATGTAACCGTAGTTAGCTGGGTAGAACATAGGAGCAGCCATGAAACGGTCAACGAAGATCGCATCTTCTTCTTTCTCGATCTCGTATTTAACCGGAGAGCTCTCTGCCGGGATTTCGATCACAACGTAGATGTCGTTTGGCAGTTCTTTACCTGCAGGGATTTTAGCGAAGCTCATGCTTGTCTTCCTGTTAACGATTAATAAATTCAGTGATGGGCGGATTATACCCAGATCGTAAACGGTCGATGAATACGACTTAACGCTGAGGATAATCCGCTGAAAAGAGTATTTTTGCTTAGCTGTTCAGCTTAGCCGCCTGGGATTCTTCGTTACCCTGGTGGTACTCGATCGCGGTTGCCACTTCATTGTGGGAGCCCAGAGCAACAGACACACGCTGGTGAATGTGGCTTGGCTCGATATCCAGAATGTTTTCGTAGCAGGTGCTTGCCTTACCGCTGGCCTGTTCGATCAGCAGGCCCATTGGGTTACCTTCGTACATCAGGCGCAGTTTGCCTGGTTTCTTAGGATCGCGCTGATCCCAAGGGTAGCTAAAGATACCGCCGCGGGTCAGTACACGGTGTACTTCGGCAACCATGGATGCAACCCAACGCATGTTGAAGTTCTTGCCACGCGGACCTTCAGCACCCTGCAGCAGGTCACTGATGTAGCTCTGCATCTGTGGTTCCCAGAAGCGCTGGTTGGACATGTTGATAGCGAACTCTTTAGTGTCAGCCGGGATAGTTACGTTCTGCTCGGTCAGCAGGAAGTCACCGGTGTGCGCCAGAGTGAACATGTTAACGCCGGAACCGGTGGTCAGGGTCAGTACTGCGGATGGACCGTACAGTACGTAACCGGATGCAACCTGTGCGCGACCTTTCTGCAGGTACGCTTTTTCATCAGCGCCGGTCAGGCCTTTAGGCAGTTCCAGAATAGAGAAAATAGTACCCACGGAGACGTTAACGTCGATGTTGGAGGAACCGTCCAGTGGGTCGAAGATAATCAGGTAGCGACCGTCCGCGTGACCTGCAACCGGGTCGTCTTCCTCTTCAGACGCGATACCGGCAACCAGCGGGTTATCCAGCATGACCTTTTTCAGTACGTCGTTGGCGATGACGTCCAGCTTTTTCTGCGTCTCACCCTGAACATTGGTGTTGTCTGTGGTGCCCAGTACACCCGCCAGTGCGCCTTCACGCAGCTGAATGGCGATCTCTTTACAGGCGATCATCAGAGTGTCAATCAGGTCAACCAGGTTGGTGTCCGTTTTTTGGTGGGTCAGAAACTGGCTCAGAGTCTGCATCAGATCTGTATCTCTCCGCTTGTGGCAGGTTGGTAAATTGCAGGTTGGTATTTGGGTGGCGATTTTACGTGATATGGCCACGGATTGCATGGCCTGCAGGTCAATTAGTGGGCTTTTTTACGAATTCCTTCGTAGAGGTAACGCGACTGCCGGGAAAGCTGTAAAAAACTGTTATTATGGAACGTATTGATTGATCAGGGAGTTTGCTAAGTGCATATCCACATTCTTGGAATTTGCGGCACCTTTATGGGGTCGTTGGCGTTGTTGGCAAAAGAGCTGGGGCATAAGGTGACCGGCTCCGATGCCAACGTGTATCCACCGATGAGCACCCAGCTGGAAGCGCAGGGGATTGAACTGATGGAAGGCTATGATCCTGCCCATCTGCAACCCGAGCCGGATCTCGTGGTGGTCGGTAACGCCATGAGCCGCGGTAACCCGGCGGTGGAGTATGTGCTGGATAAAGGGCTGAAATACACCTCGGGACCCGCCTGGCTGCACGACGCATTGCTGCGGGATTGCTGGGTGCTGGCGGTGTCCGGCACGCACGGTAAAACCACCACCGCCACCATGCTGGCCTGGGTTCTGGAGCACGCTGGTATGAAGCCGGGATTCCTGATTGGTGGTGTACCGAAAAACTTCCCGGTATCGGCGCGTGTGGGTGACTCACCGTTTTTTGTCATCGAGGCGGATGAATACGACACTGCGTTCTTCGATAAACGCTCCAAGTTTGTGCACTACTGCCCGCGGACCCTGATCCTGAACAACCTGGAATACGATCACGCGGATATCTTCCCGAATCTGGCGGCGATACAGACACAGTTTCACCACTTGATTCGGATTGTACCGGGTAACGGCCAGGTCATCTTGCCACAGGGGCAACCTGCACTGGATGAGGTGCTGGAGAAAGGCTGCTGGACTGACGTTGTGCAGACCAGCGTTGACGGTGGCGATGCAGATTTTCAGGCCTGCCTGCTGGCAGAAGACGGCTCCCGCTTCGAAGTGCGTTTTAACGGTGAGGTGAAAGGCACCGTGAACTGGTCGATGACCGGCCTGCACAGCGTGAATAACGGCCTGGTAGCCATCGCTGCAGCACGCAATGTGGGCGTGCAGCCGGAACACGCCATTGAGGCTTTGAACGAATTCGGTGGTGTGAAACGTCGTATGGAGCTGGTGGGGGATGTGGATAACGTCCGTGTATACGACGATTTTGCCCATCACCCAACCGCGATTGAAACCACCCTGGCGGGATTGCGCGCCAATGTGGGAGATGCACCAATCATTGCGGTTATCGAACCACGCTCCAACACCATGCAGCAGGGTGTGCATCAGGATACGCTGGCAGCATCCACAGTGATGGCCGATCAGGTGTTCTGGTATCAGCCATCCCATCTGGATTGGTCTCTGCAAGAGGCGGTATCTGAAAGCCCGGTACCCGCAAAGGTATGCAGCGATACACAGGACATTATCGATCAGGTGGTTGCGCAGTCCGCACCGGGCACCCATGTGGTGGTGATGAGCAATGGGGGCTTTGAAGGTATTCACGGCCGCTTGGTCGATGCGCTGCAGGAGAAACAGGCATGAAGCTGGACCGCGTAACGCTGGCGATCACCGGCGCGTCCGGTGCCCAGTATGGCCTGCGCCTGCTGGAATGCCTGGTGGCCGCAGATATTCAGGTGATGGTGCTGATCTCCCGCGCTGCGCAGGTGGTGATCGCAACGGAAACCGATGTGAATCTGCCGGGTGGTACCGCTGAGCAGGAACAGTTTCTGACCACTCACTGCAATGCCAAAGCGGGGCAGATCCGTGTCTTCGGGCGCGAGCAGTGGATGTCGCCGGTGGCATCCGGTTCCGGAGCGCCGTCGGCGATGGTGGTGTGTCCGTGTAGCACCGGTACCTTATCAGCGATTGCCTGCGGTGCCAGCAATAACCTGATTGAACGGGCGGCGGATGTGGCTTTGAAAGAGCGTCGCCAACTGATCCTAGTTCCGCGCGAAGCACCGTATTCAGAGATTCACCTGGAGCATATGCTCAAGCTCACCCGCATGGGCGCAGTGGTGATCCCGGCCAGTCCGGGCTTTTACAATAAGCCAACCAGCGTTGAAGACATGATCGACTTCGTCGTAGCACGTATCCTCAATCAGCTGGGTGTTGAGCAGGACCTGATGCCACGCTGGGGTGATGATCTGATCAGGTGAAATCAGGTCGCGCACAGAGTAGAATTCGCCCCTTGTCTGATAACAGGTTTGAGTCATGACCAAGATTTTAGCGCTGGATACCTCCACTGATGCCTGCTCCGTGGCGTTGGATATAAACGGAAACGTAACGCAGGATTTCCGCATCATTCCTCGTCAGCACACCAAGCAGTTGTTGCCGATGGTGCAGGATATGCTGCGTGAACATGACCTGACTGTAGCGGATCTGGACGCCATTGCCGTCGGGCGTGGACCGGGTTCATTTGCCGGTATCCGTATCGCCACCGGTGCCGCTCAGGGCCTGGCGTTTGCGGCGGAACTGCCAATGTTGCCAACCTCGACACTGGCGGCGATGGCGCTGAAAATTCACCGTGATACGGGCGCCGAGTATATTGTCACCGCACTGGATGCGCGTATGGACGAGATCTACTGCTGTGCGTACCAGATCCAGAACGGCTTGCCGGTGGAGCTGATGCCGGAAACCGTATGTGCACCACAGCAGCTGCAACTGCCGGATGCGGCAGATAGCTGGACCGTGGGTGGCAGCGGTTGGGTGTACCTGGACGTGATGTCTGCCGAGGTACAGCAGGCGGTAAAACCACTGGAAGAGATGATTTATCCGGCGGCCGCAGAGATTGTCACATTGGCATTGGAAGATTGGAACGCAGGGAAAGCCGTGGCGCCGGAAGAGGCGCTGCCGGTTTATTTGCGTGATGAAGTTGCATGGAAAAAGAAGGACCAGCAATAAGTTATGGATTGGCTACAAGTTACACTTCTCGCCCTGATTCAGGGGCTGACCGAGTTTCTCCCGATCTCCAGTTCAGCCCACCTGATTCTGCCGTCGCAGTTGCTGGGCTGGGAAGACCAGGGATTGGCGTTTGATGTTGGTGTACACGTGGGCACGTTGAGTGCCGTGATGCTCTACTTCCGTAAGGATATCGCTGCCATGATCGGCGCTTGGCTGAACTCCCTGCGTGGACGTCAATCCACGGAAGGTTGGTTGGCCTGGTATGTAGCCTTTGCAACGATCCCTGCAGTGGCCTTTGGTTTGGCGATCAACGACGTCATCGATGTGTATGGTCGTTCCATTTTGGTGATTGCTGGTACAACCCTGATCTTTGGTGCACTGCTATGGTGGGCGGATAAAAGTCGTACAGAGGTCCGCTCACTGGAGAAGATTACCTTTAAAGATGCAATGATTATCGGTGTAGCCCAGGCAGTAGCATTGATCCCGGGTACATCCCGTAGCGGGATAACGATCACTGCGGCGCTGATGCTGGGTTTGGAACGTCAGGCGGCGGCCCGTTTCTCGTTCCTGCTATCTATCCCGGTCATTCTGGGTGCGGGTTTGCTGAAAGGTAAAGAACTGGTAGAAACTGGTACCGATGCCCAGTGGGTGATGGTGATCGGTGGTGCAGTGATTGCGGCTGTCAGTGCCTTTAGCTGTATCCATCTCTTCCTGAAATGGCTGGATCGTATTGGCATGATGCCGTTTGTGATCTACCGTTTAGCATTAGGTGTGGCCTTGCTGGCGGTGTATTTCACCCTGTAAGCCACCATGGCCAAAACGCTGAATAGCTAACAGAGATTGCATATGCAGGTTGGTGCGCACAATACATTGCCACAGCTCGCGACGCTGCAGAAGCAGCGAGCGGTGACACGTGCGCAGCCCCTGCAGAAAACGACGGATAGCCAGCGTACCGACGCCGGTCGCAAGACCAATCACTCTGCCGTGTTGCAAGGTGAATACCTACAGCAGGGCAGCCGCAGTGAGACCTTTGAACATCTCAAAGGCATTGGCCTGTCAGTGCGAAATGCGCTGGAAACCTATTCCGAAACCGCCAGTTTTCAACCGCGTAACTTGAGCGGTGAGCTGGTAGGTGTTGATCTCTACGTTTGATCCCACTCTGTCCCGAGACCTCCATGAGCGATACTCCCCTGAATCCCTACGCCGTCCTACCGCTAGATCCTGCTTTTGTTGAGGTGGCCACTGCCCTGGCTGAAGAGATCTGCTGCCCGCTGCTGAGCGAGGGCGATGATCCCGAGCAGTTTGAGGTATTGCTGCAGGTGGGGGCGGATGGCTTAAGTCTGCAGGCAACGGGCAAGAAAGCGCCTGGGGCGATCAACGCGGATTTCCTTGCCGGAGCTACAGCGCACCGCCGCAAGTTTGGTGGCGGCAAAGGGCAGATGATCGCTAAAGCGGTGGGTATCAAAGGCGGAATCCGTCCTCAGGTGTTGGATGTGACCGCCGGCCTGGGTAAAGATGCCTTTGTATTGGCGACGCTGGGGTGTGAGATGATCTTGGTTGAGCGCTCTCCGGTGATCCATGCGCTGCTGCGTGACGGACTTGAGCGCGCTGGGCAAGACCCGGAGGTTGCGGAGATCGTTGCACACATGCAACTACATCACGCCAACAGCATTGATTGGATGCGTGAGCAGACCGCAAGTGGCGAGCGCTACCAGGTGGTGTACGTGGATCCGATGTTTCCCCACAACGATAAATCAGCGCTGGTGAAGAAGGAGATGCGTGTCTTCCGTCCGGTGGTGGGCGACGATACGGATGCTGAGGAGTTGTTGGAAGCGGCGCTGGCGATTGCCGAGAATCGTGTGGTGGTTAAGCGCCCGCGCAAGGCGCCAACGATTGGCACCCGCGCGCCGAGTTATCAGTTGGAAGGCAAGTCCAGCCGGTACGATATCTACACCCTGAAAAAGCTGGGCTAATCGGCTCCGCTTCTCGGACTTGATGCTGGGCATTAGGCCGCAGGCTTAGCCTGCACTGCCCAGTTTCTGATCCACCATCACAATCAGGTGGGGGCGAAGGATCCTGCGCGCCAACTTGAACAATGGTTGCGGATCTTCTACCAGCATTAAACGGCCTTTCTCTTCCTGTAACAAACCGTTACGCAGCGCCTGCTCGATAAAGCTGCTAAACACCCGTTTATCTGCATACTCCTGTGACTGGAAGCCGTAGGTGCGGTGTAGCTGCTTGGCCAGACGACTGCTTTGGCTGAGCAGGTCCTCCTGGCTGATCTGATGATAGCGGTCCACAACGCGCAGTACCAAATAGTAACGCAGCAGCAGCGGTTCGGTGCTCAGTTGCAATAGCTGGCTGGTAGCTGACTCGGTGGCGTAGAAACTCTGCTCGGATTGGGTAAGCAAGCCGGTGTCTGTCAGGCTGTCGCGAATATCACGCAGCACTGGCGTCAGCTGATCCGCCTGCCATGGCAGCGTGAGTTCAGCATCCAGAGTGGGGTAGAGCTGGCTGATCAGGCGGCTGATAGTTTGTGAACGGCATCCGCCCAAGCGTCTCGCTGCCAGCAGGTAGAGGCCGGGCAGTGCCACCAGGTGGGAGATCATGTTGCGGTAAAAGGTGAGGTTTTGTGCCTGCTCTTCACTGATGCTGATCTCATTTTCCTGGCGATTGATCAGCTGGTGGTGCACCGCTTCATCCAGCCAGAGCTGTGGAGCGCTTTCAGGCAGGCTGAGGTTGACCTTTGGTAAGCGGCGCAGAACATCCAGCAGTTGCAGGCTTTGTGTCATGAGCTGGTCGCTCGTCATGCGGCGGCTTGGCTGAACAAGTAGGCAAGTGGCCAGCAGCGAGATCGGCAGGAGTGAGGCGACCCGGTTAACCTCTTTCAATGTCTGGCGTCCCAGCAGGTGTGCCTGTTCGAAGACGGATTTTTCTGGGTCATCCTGTTCTGCCAGCAGCAGAGGTTCGCCTAAGTTCAGGTGTACACTGCCGAAGCGTTTCCCCAGTATGCTGAGTGATGCCAGGCTGTTGCCCAAACTCTCCTGATTCTTGGCTTGGCCAGACAGCTCCGCCTGGTAACTGGCGCCTTCGATCAGCCGATCATAACCAATCCACACCGGAACGATTGCCAGTGGCACATTGGGTGTTGCCCGGAAAGACTCCAGGGTCATGCGCAGTAGACCGGTGCGGGGATGTAAAAGACGCCCGGTACGGCTGCGGCCTCCTTCAATAAAGTACTCAATGGCATGGCCGTGGTGGCTCATCGCTTCGAGGTAGGCCTTGTAAAGGCTGTAGTAGAGTTTATCGCCCTGGAAGGAGCGGCGCATAAAAATGGCACCGCCTCGCTTCAGGATCGGGCCGATCACCGGCAGGTTGAGGTTATCCCCAGCCGCGACATGCGGCAGCATCAGACCATGTTGATAAAGTGCCCACGACAGCATGATGTAATCCATGTGGCTGCGATGGCAGGGCAGGTAGATCAGTTGGTGGGTTTTAGAGAGGTCACGCAGCCGCTCGACATTGCGAAGGTGCACACCACCCGGGTAAAGGCGATGGGTGGCGGTGGTGACGATGCTATTCAGAAACCGGGCGATATTGGGGCTGAAGTCCGCAGCGATGATGTCGAGGATCTGGCGGCTTCGTTGTTCAGCTTCAAAGCGGTTGCCACCGTTTTCACCGCAGTTGTGATCCAGTGCTGCTTGCACCTCTTTGTGTTGCATCACCTGACCCAGCAGCGTACGGCGGTGGGACAGATCCGGGCCAATCACCGAGCGACGGCTGATCTGGAAATGGGTACGCAGCACACGGGTCAGTTTGCGGCTGGCTTCTTCCAGCGGCAGGTCATCCAGTTCATTCAGCAGTACCGGTTTATCAACGGAGATCAGTGTATTGCGACCGTTCAGCATGATGCGTAAAGCGCGGGTCAGTTGGTTGCCCTTGGCCCAGCTTTCACCAAACAGGGTGCGCAGCAGGCTTTTTTCACGGTGGGGCAGATGACCGTAGAACACCGAGACCGGAACCAGGCGGATCTCAATATCGGTATTGCTGCGATGTGTTTTTAGTAGGGAATACAGATCCTCGCCCAACGGCTGCTCGCCACCGGAATCGGCAAACAGTAACTGGTCTTCGGTGAGCGAGGGAAGTAGATTACGCAGCACCAGTGGTTGGCTGCTGCGTTTGTATTCGAGAACGTAGTAGGTGTGTGGCGCGGTGTTTAAGGATTTGCCCACAATGGACGGCTTTACGAACAGTTTCAGCAGTCGTTGCTGCAGCGGTGCGGTCCAGTGCATGTACCCGTCTCCCGTACTCCGGCATCAGTAGTGTGGTGGCGGTGGTTCGTCTTCCGATGAGCTTAGCGGATCGCCGCGCAGCGATTCAAGGTTGCGGTTCAGAATCTTTACCATCTGGGTGAGCATCTCGATCTGCTTCTCCTGATGGGCCATTTCGTCGCTCATTTTATCCAATGCATCTTCCTGAAAAGCGACACGGCTTTCCAGCTCGGTAATGCGTTCTTCGTGTGACACTGAAAACCTCTAAAACGGGTTAATGTTTGGCGTTTAACCTAATTAGGTCAATTTTTATTCAGTATTTGTTACTTAAGCTGTTGAATAAAGTAACTAAATTGATTATATGTGTGAGGTTGATGCTGTTTAATAGCATTGTTTCATTAAAAACAAATAAAGACGAGTTAAGAGATAGCTAAATGAGTGGTAATAAGCTTATCCGTGGTATTGTGATTAGTGCTTTAGCTGCCGTTCTGTTGCCCGTTTTACTGGGTGCCGTCGGTGGTGTAGAAGTACCAATGAGTGTTCCTGTTCTGTTGGTTGTGTTTGTTGTTGTATTGGCGAGTACTCTGCTTTCATCTATGGGGGAAAGTCCAGCAGCTGCGCCTGCGAAAATGCAGTCCGGTGCAGAAGAAACTGACCTGTCTGACAAGGACGATGGTCGTGAGATGGGCACGGTTAAATGGTTTAACGTTTCCAAGGGGTTTGGTTTTATCACCCGTGATAATGGAGACGATGTATTTGTTCACTTCCGCAATATCCGTGGTCGTGGACATCGCTCTCTGTCTGAAGGCCAGAAAGTGCTGTTTAGCGTGCGCGAAAGCGACAAAGGTTTACAGGCTGAGGATGTTTCTGTCGTACGTGCCTGATAACTTCTCGCGGGGATAGATCCTTATCCCCGCTTTACTTTCTTCTAAATTCCCCGTCTTATTTTTCCTGCTGTAAATATCGTTCCAGATTCCTCTGAACATGAGTCCAGTCTGAATATCCCAAACTGATCGGCATGAGTTTGTCGTCATTTGTTGCCAGGTACAGGCTGGGAAATCCGTTGGCGCCAATCTCCGCTGCCAGGCGAAGGTGCTGTTGCAGCAGCTGTTCTGTCTCTTCCGAATACAACTGGTCGGTGAAGGTTGTGCGATCCAGTCCTAAATCTTCCGCCAGCTGAATCAGCGTGTCGGCATCGGATGGATTTTGTGCCTGCAGATAATAGGCGTGCTGAATGGCGCGAATCATTGCTTTGCTGCTGCCGGCTTGCTGCTGCTCTGCTGAGATTACCGCACGGCAGGCAGGGTAGGTACTGCGTCGTGGTGCGCAGTTTTGCCAGAACTCGTGGTTAAAGCGGGTGCCGGTTTGTTGCTCGATTCGGCGCCAGGTGGTACTGATCATCTGTTGCAGATCTTGCGGCATCGGAGCGTCAGAGTCGGGGGCGAGGCCACCCATCACCGTATCAAAAGGAATGTCGGAATAGGTGTTGCTCAGCTGATCAATCACCGGTGCAAAGGCCCAGCACCAACTGCACATCGGATCCATTACATATAAAAATCGCATCAGAATAGGGCACTCTGTTGTTGCTGAAGGTCGGGCCAGTCGCTGAAGCAGACCTGACCCGGACGTTGCTCTTCCAGTTTAGACGCAAAAAGACGTGCGACCTCCGGTGAGCGTGTGTTATCGGGAGTGTGCAGGAAGATAAATGGCGAGCGGCCCTCGTCGAGCCATTGCACGGCTTTATTGATCCAGGGATTCAAATAATCCGCGCTGCTTTGCCAATCCAGCGCAGTAATAAAGCGCACCATCGGCCGGTGACCGGTCGCCAGAACGTGAACGGGCATATTGGGTTTTGCGGATAATGCTTCGCGAGTCACCGGATCATTCTGTGGATGATTAAACAGGGGACGGGTGTCAAAGGTGACCCGGTTTATATCGCGCTCCATCAGCAGGCGATTAAAGTTGCGCTCCTGTTCGTCTTTGCGGAAAAAACCGATATTCCGTACCTCAATGGCGTAGTTAAAACCGTTGGGCAAATCCTGGAAAAACTGATTGAGCAGGTCGAGGTTGTCTACACCAAAACCCTCCGGCAGTTGCAGGCAGAGTAGTCCCAGCCGGTCTTCAAACTTCTCCATACAGTTGAAAAGTTCGGTCAGCTCTTTATCGCAGTGCTTGAGTTGTGCTTGGTGGCTTATGGTTTGTGGAAACTTGAAGCAGAACTGAAACGGCGTATGTGCTTCATTTAACCAGCGGCTGATGGCATCGGTGCTGGGCAAGCCGTAAAACGTGGTATTGCCTTCTACCGATGAAAAGTAACGGCTGTATCGGGCTAAGGGGGAAAGCTGGCTGCTACCTGCCAACGGGCCGTCATCCCAATCCGGATGATTCCACTGCGGTAGACCGATGTAACATCGCGCTGATCCTGACTGCACTTGATCTCCTCCCACGTTGTCCAAGGAATAGCGGACGTTATCAAATCGGTGTGGAAATGCCAGTTCAGGGTAGGATGATCGGGCTTGCTGTACGTTTTTTGCGCGGTGCAGCAATTAATTTTTATTTTTTTAAAACAAAAGGTTGTCAAAGCTGTAACAGAGCTATAGTATACGCCCCACGTTGATGCGGGGTGGAGCAGCCTGGTAGCTCGTCGGGCTCATAACCCGAAGGTCGTCAGTTCAAATCTGGCCCCCGCTACCAATAAAGAAAAAGATGCTAGTACTTGCTACCAGCTAGCGACAAGAAACCAGCCTTGAGCTGGTTTTTTTGTGTCTGAAGGTTGGCCTTGAAAGAGGCTTGTTGGCCGTCAGCCTAGGCGGCCCCGATCAAAGTCTGGCTCCCGCTACCAATAAAGAGAAAGATGCTAGTATTTGCTACCAGCTAGCGCTAAGAAACCAGCTTAATGCTGGTTTTTTTGTGCCTGCAATTTGTCGTTTCCCAAATTAGGCTTCAGATTGTGGAGTGTTTTGTAAGGGGCGGGTGTGGGAGGCTGCACCGCGAGTGCAGTGCAGCCCGGGATGGGGTGTGATTATCCCATCTGAGACTGCAGGTAGTTCTGGATACCGATCTTATCGATCAGGCCCAGTTGCTGTTCCAACCAGTAGGTGTGGTCTTCTTCGGTGTCGCGCAACAGTACTTCCAGGATCTCACGGGTCTGGTAGTCTTTTTCCTGCTCGCAGACTGCGATTGCATCCTTCAGCGCCTGACCCACTTCGTATTCTACCTGCAGGTCGTTCTTCAGCATCTCTGGGACATCTTTGCCCACTTTGAGTGGGTCGCGGGATGCCACGTCCGGTGTGCCTTCCAGAAACAGGATGCGCTCGATCAGGGCGGAAGCGTGTTCCAGCTCCTCTTCCTGCTCGTGGGAGATACGCTCGTGCAGCTTTTTCAGGCCCCAGTCTTCGTACATGCGGGAGTGAATAAAGTACTGGTCTGCCGCTGACATTTCGTTGGTGAGCAGCTTGTTCAGGATGCCGATAATCTTGGTGTTGCCTTTCATTTATATACTCCTCAACGAGTTTTAGTCGTCCATGGAGGACTGCAGGTAGTTTGGCAGGCCAACGTTGCCGATCAGGCTGATTTGGGTTTCCAGCCAATCGATGCGTTCTTCTTTAACTTCTAGCAGTTTTTCCAGCAGCTCGCGGCTAATGTAATCCTGCAGAGCTTCAGCGTCCGCAATGGCTGCGACCAAATCGGTACGTGCTTCGGTGTCTAGCTGAAGGTCGCCTTTGAAGATCTCCTCAACGTCTTCGCCGAGAATCAGCTTGCCCAGATCCTGTAGGTTTGGCAGGCCTTCCAGGAACAGGATGCGTTCGATCAGGTCGTCGGCCACTTTCATGGCTTTGATCGATGCCTTGTATTCATGTTCGTTGAGCTCTTCAAAGCCCCAGTTTTTACACATCCTTGCATGCAGGAAATACTGGTTGATGGCGGTCAGCTCATTTTTCAGAACCAGGTTGAGGTGTCTGAGTACTTTCGGATCACCTTTCATTGTTAGCACTCCGCTGTATTTCGTTTTTATCCGGTAAGGAAATCAGTATAGGACAGTCCCTTTGTGCGGGGAAATTTCTATGTGATTCAACAGCAGATTGTGTTGTATGAGAATAATTAATGCAATTGATATTGCAAACTGTTCTCATTAGATAGTAATATTTGGTCATCTCTTAATCAGGGGCTGACTATGTACGTATGTATCTGCAACGCTGTCACTGATCGTGACATTATGAAAGCGATCGATGAAGGTGTATCAACTGTTGAAGGGCTGGGTGAAGCGCTGAACGTGGGGACCTGCTGTGGTCGCTGTAAAAGCTGTGCCGAAGGTCTGATTCAGAATACGCAGATGAAGGCGGGCTACGATAAAGATATGTTCCAGCTGGCGGTTAGTGCCTGAGCGCATCTCCATAGAATCGTCTCATATAAGAAAGCCCGAGTGTTTTTGCGCTCGGGCTTTTTTGTGTCTTGAGTCTGGGTTTAACAGCGGGTGAAGCTGCTCAGATGTACGTCCAGAAAGTGTTGGTAGCACCAGTGCTCAGGCATAAGCTCTGAAAAAAATTCCGGTTTAATCAGATAGCACCAGGCCTGCAGATGTTCGCCGTCCGCTTTGACGGTGACTTGTTTACGTTGATAGAGGTATCCCTCATACCGGTCCAGTTGGGCAATGTCCTGGGTGGTGAGGTTGGGGTAAAGCAGTCCCTGAGTCACTTCATCTTCCGTTGGGCGTACACCGGGAAATGTCTCACTCCGCACCTTGTAGCAACCATAGTTATGCAGGCTGGCGTTTTGACCAGGAGCGATAGAACGGCCGGTAACGCGTTGCATGATTTCTGGCACCATCAGGGTGCCATAACAGAACAGGGGGAGTGACATGGTTTACTGCGATTCCTGAATATTCGTTTCTTATCATCATACCGTCTCTTCAGGCAGAGAAAAGCAGGGGGGGGTTAGGATCTTCACACCTTGGTTGTAGCAGGTGGTCGATATTCGCTTTTGGGTAGGCAGGTTGTGTCTATATGGGCAGATCTGGTGGGAATTGCGCGCTATCGTCAGGGAACTAGTTGTCGAAATCGCTGCCATAGCTACGAACTTTAGGATGTTGAGTTTTGTATCCGCCGATTGGCTGGGGCAGGGCTGGAGGAAAAATATGAAGCTATCTGTAAAAGTGTTGGGGGCGGCTGGTCTGGCGGCGTCTTTGATTTTGGTGGGTTGTGCGGGACAGCCGCAGCAGGGGCGTGCTGATCTGGCCTGTAAAAACGGAATAGCCACGGCGTACGATGAACTGAGTTTCGCACGTAGTCAGGGCTTTAGCGGTTCGGTGGCCTGGAGTAAGGCGGCGAGTTTGCTCGGCTCAGCCAAAGTGCTGGAGCAGGTGGAGAACTACAGCCAGTGCATCGACAACGTTGAGAAAGCGCGCTTTTACATCCGGCAGTCGCAAGGCAGTTGATGCCGCATCAGTATGACCTGTTCACCACGCTGTTGATAACTTTGCAGTTTCCGGATTAGATGTTCGGGTGCTTGCTCATCGGGGTGTGCAAACCCGTGTTTTGCGTAAAATGCTTCCAGATGATTGTAGGGGTAGCAAAAGCAGGTGTGCTTTCCCCAGTAGTGGCGGCACCCGGTCAAAAGCATGCTGCCCAGGCCTTCTCCGCGTCTCTCCTTGTGAACCCATAAGCCGCGTAATAGCAAAATGTCACCGTCTGCTGTGAAGCGAACTGCGGCGAGGATCTCCTTTTCATCTTGTAGCCAGAACGCGGTATCACCCGTGTCTACCTTACCTTTGTGCCCATTGCGCTTGTAGAATCTGTTGAGGCGAAACAGCTCGCACTCCGGTACGAGGGAAATGGAGAGGGAAAGATTGTTTGGGTTGGGCATTGTGTTCAGGTCATCGACAGTGTGTGGCATGTCCTGACAGTTTACTGCACGAGTGTGGTGTTCGGGAGACTGGAAAGAGGGTTGCCTGAATAACACGCAAAAAAAACCGCAGCCAGAGCTGCGGTTTTCTGTTTTGTGCCTCTGGTTTAGTCGCAGAGTGCATCCAGTTTTTTCTTCAGGATGCCGGTGACAGCGCCCGGGTTGGCCTTGCCGCCGGTTGCTTTCATAACCTGGCCCATAAAGAAGCCGATCATCTTGCCGCGCTTCTCTGGTTCAGCAGAGGTGTACTGCTCAACCTGTTTGGTGCAGTTAGCGATTACTTCGTCGACGATCTTCTCAATCGCGCCGGTGTCAGTTACCTGCTTCAGGCCTTTAGCTTCGATGATTTCGTCAGCGCTGCCGCCTTCGCTCCACATCGCTTCGAACACTTTCTTGGCGATGTTGCCGGAGATAGTGTTGTCCTTGATGCGAACCAGCAGGCCACCCAGCTGGTCTGCGGAAACCGGACTATCCGCAATACTGGTGTCGTTCTGGTTCAGGTGCTTAGACAGTTCACCCATCACCCAGTTGGCTGCCAGCTTCGCGTCGTTAGCCGCTTTGGTAACAGTCTCGAAGTAGGTGGCCATGTGGTGATCACCGGACAGTACCATCGCGTCGTAATCGCTCAGTTTGTACTCTTCGATGAAGCGTGCTTTGCGCGCGTCCGGCAGTTCCGGCAGGTTGTCGCGAATCACGTCGATGTAGTCTTCATCGATCACGATCGGCAGCAAGTCCGGGCATGGGAAGTAACGGTAGTCGTTGGCTTCCTCTTTGGAGCGCATAGAACGGGTTTCGTTTTTGTTTGCATCGTACAGGCGGGTTTCCTGTACCACGCGGCCGCCATCTTCGATCAGATCGATCTGGCGTTCGATCTCGCCCTTGATCGCCTTCTCAATGAAACGGAAGGAATTGATGTTCTTGGTTTCGGTGCGGGTACCGAATTCCTCTTCACCCTTTAGGCGTACGGAGACGTTACAGTCACAACGGAAGGAGCCTTCCGCCATGTTGCCGTCACAGATGCCCAGGCTGGTAACGATGGAGTGAATCTTACGTACGTAAGCCACTGCTTCTTCTGCAGAGCGCATATCCGGCTCGGATACGATCTCCAGTAGCGGGGTGCCAGCACGGTTCAGGTCGATACCGGTCATGCCCGGGAATTCGTCGTGCAGGGATTTGCCCGCATCTTCTTCCAGGTGGGCACGGGTAACGCCAACACGCTTGGTGGTACCGTCTTCCAGCGTAATGTCTACGTGACCTTCACCCACGATTGGGAAGAACAGCTGGCTGGTCTGATAGCCTTTTGGCAGATCCGGGTAGAAGTAGTTCTTACGGTCAAATACAGATGTGCGACCGATGTTGGCATCGATAGCCAGACCGAACTTCACTGCCATACGCAGTGCTTCTTCGTTAAATACCGGCAGGGTGCCTGGCAATGCCAGGTCTACCGCGCATGCCTGGGTGTTGGGTTCGGCACCAAACGCTGTGCTGGCACCGGAAAAGATTTTGGAGTTTGTGGCGAGCTGGGCGTGGATCTCAAGCCCGATTACCGCTTCCCATTCCATTAGTCGTTAACCTCTCAGATGCCTTGTGGTGTTTTCTTGTGCCAGTCGGTTGCTACCTGGAACTGGTGCGCAACGTTCAGCAGTTTCTCTTCGGCGAAGTAGTTGCCGATGATCTGCAGGCCAACCGGCAGGCCTTCGGTCATGCCGCAAGGGATGGAAATGCCAGGCATGCCAGCGAGGTTCAGGGAGATGGTGAAGATATCTTCCATGTACATCGCAACCGGATCGGAGGTTTTCTCGCCCAGTTTGAATGCAGGGTGTGGGGTGGTTGGACCCATGATCACGTCCACTTCGTTCAGTGCGTTGGCGTAATCCTGCTTGATCAGACGGCGGATCTGCTGTGCCTTCTTGTAGTAGGCGTCGTAGAAACCTTCGGACAGGGCGTATGCACCCACCATGATGCGGCGTTTCACCTCAGGGCCGAAACCTTCGCCACGGGAGCGCTTGTACAGGTCTTCCAGATCAACCGGGTTTTCACAACGGTAGCCGTAGCGTACACCGTCAAAACGGGACAGGTTAGAAGACGCTTCAGATGGCGCGATGATGTAGTACGCAGGGATCGCCAGTGCGGTGTTTGGCAGGCTGACCTCTTTAACTGTAGCACCCAGTGCTTCGTATTCCTTGATCGCGGCCTGTACCTGTTGGGCAACGGCTGGGTTCAGGTCGTCCGGGAAGAACTCTTTTGGCAGACCGATCTTCAGGCCAGCCAGTGGCTTGCTCAGATCGGCGGTGTAATCCGGTACGTCCTTCTGCATGCAGGTGGAGTCGTTCAGGTCGAAACCGGCCATTACATTCAGCATCATTGCCGCGTCTTCAGCGGTGCGCGTCATCGGGCCGCCCTGGTCCAGGGAGGAGGCGAACGCGATCATGCCGAAACGGGAAACGCGGCCATAGGTTGGTTTCAGGCCGGTGATGCCGCACAGGGCTGCAGGCTGGCGGATAGAACCGCCGGTGTCGGTGCCGGTAGCTGCCGGTGCCAGCTGTGCCGCGACTGCTGCTGCAGAACCGCCGGAGGAGCCGCCCGGTACGCGGTCGGTGTCCCAAGGGTTCTTGGACGGGCCGTAGAAGCTGGATTCGTTGGAGGAGCCCATCGCGAACTCGTCCATGTTGGTTTTACCCAGCATCACCGCACCAGCCGCGTTGAATTTGTTCACCACGGTGGCGTTGTACGGCGAAACAAAATTGTCCAGCATCTTAGATGCGCAACTGGTACGTACGCCTTCGGTGCAGAAGATATCTTTGTGTGCGATCGGCAGGCCGGTGAAGGCGCCTGCATTACCTGCGGCGCGGGCTTCGTCTGCGGCTTTTGCCTGTTCCAGTGCCTGTTCGCCGGTCACTGTGATGAAGCTGTTGTATTTGCCATCTTCCGCTGCGATGCGGTCAAGGTAGGCTTGCGTCAGCTCGACACTGCTGAAATCGCCGTTTTCCAGCCCCTGGGCCAGTTCGGCTAGCGTTTTGTCAAACATGAGAATCTGAGTCCTTCGATATTCCGATAAGGTGCAAGAAGAGGTTCGCTGTCGTGAAGCGGTAACGCTTAATCGATCACTTATTCGATTACTTTAGGAACCTGGAACAGACCGTTTTCTACCGCAGGCGCGACGGACTGCAGCTTGTCGCGGTTGTTCTCTTCGGTAACCACGTCTGCGCGCAGGCGCTGGACGGCATCCAGAGCATTAGCCATCGGCTCAACGTCGCTGGTATCCACAGCCTGCATCTGGTCGACCAGATCCAGAATGCTAGACAGGTTTTTGGTGTATTCCGGGATGTCCTGCTCATCAATCTGCAGGCGTGCCAGATGGGCAATTTTTTCCACATCAGAGCGGTCTAGAGCCATAGTTGCTTCTCGCTGGGTTGGAAGTCGTTTCGACGAAAAGATATAAGGCGGTAACGTTACCACATCGGTCGATTTACATGAAGGCTGCGCAGGCGTGATTCCTGTGCTGTAAGCCATGAGAGAAAGCGGTTGGGATGGTGGGGCGTCTGAACCTTAGTGTCGCAATCAGCCGACTTTGTCGGTGATCTGGCGACAGTTTTTTAGGATTGGTCAAAAATCATTGTGAAACGGGCACTTGATTCAGGTTTAGTCCGCATATGAGATGCTTTGAATGTTGCTGAAAGGGCACCCGATTGTTAGAGTTAGCGGTCTGAAAATAGTGCTCATTCCGTCCTTTAGATTCCCAGGATAAAGAATTCCATGCTCAAGAAAATTCGTGGCCTTTTTTCCAGCGACCTGTCCATCGACTTGGGCACCGCAAACACCCTGATTTACGTTCGTGATAAGGACATAGTACTAGATGAGCCTTCTGTTGTTGCGATTCGCGAAGCGGGTAACCAAAAATCGGTAGCCGCGGTAGGTGCTGACGCGAAGCGCATGCTGGGTCGTACGCCAGGTAACATCACTGCGATCCGCCCAATGAAAGACGGCGTAATTGCCGACTTCCACGTGACTGAGAAGATGCTGCAGTACTTCATCAGCAAAGTTCACGATAACAGTTTCCTGACACCAAGCCCGCGTGTGCTGGTGTGTGTACCGTGCAAATCCACTCAGGTAGAACGTCGTGCGATCAAAGAATCCGCGATGGGTGCCGGTGCCCGTGAGGTGTACCTGATTGATGAGCCAATGGCTGCTGCGATTGGCGCTGGCCTGCCGGTCGAAGAAGCGGCAGGTTCCATGGTCGTGGATATCGGTGGTGGTACCACTGAGATCGCAGTGATCTCCCTGAACGGTATCGTGTATGCCGATTCTGTGCGTGTCGGCGGTGACCGCTTTGACGAATCCATCGTTACCTACGTGCGCCGCAACTACGGCAGCTTGATCGGTGAATCCACCGCAGAGCGCATCAAGCAGGAGATCGGTACCGCGTATCCGGCGAGTGAAATCCGCGAGATTGACGTACGTGGCCGCAACCTGGCTGAAGGTATTCCACGTAGCTTTACCCTGAACAGCAACGAAATTCTGGAATCCCTGCAGGAACCGCTGTCTTCCATCGTGCAGTCTGTGAAGAGTGCGCTGGAACAGTGTCCGCCGGAACTGGCATCCGATATTGCCGAGCGCGGTATTGTGCTGACCGGTGGTGGTGCGCTGCTGCGTAACCTGGATCGTCTAATCAGCGAGGAGACCGGGCTGCCGGTTGTGGTGGCTGAAGACCCGCTGACCTGTGTGGCACGTGGCGGCGGCAAGGCGCTGGAGATGCTGGACAAGCACGCGGTAGAACTGGTTACTCACGACTAATCCGTGCGTTGTGCTGATGCTACACTCTGTGGACACCTTGTAACCGAACAACGGAGTTGGGAGGTGTCCCATTAATCCTATCTTTCGAAGCGGGTCCTCCCGCTTCTTCATGATTGTCCTGCTGCTGTCCTTTATCCTGATTGCCGCCGATGTAACCTGGAACGGCATGCGGCAGGGGCGTGCCTATATCGCATTGATCCTGACACCGGTGCAGTGGCTGGTGGATCTGCCCGCGGAGGTTGCCGACGAGGTCTCCGACGTGGTGGTGGATCGTGGTCTGCTGATGAAGGAGAATGCCCGTCTCAAGGCCGATGCATTGTTGCTGGAACAGAAAGGCCAGCAGCTCGCGAGCCTGACCGAAGAAAACAAACGCCTGCGTGCACTGTTGAACGGTCGTCAGCGGATTTCGGATGAAGTCACCCTGGTTGAGCTGATCGGTGTGAACCCTGATCCTTTTCAGCACCAGGTGGTTATCGACCAGGGCAGCGAAGACGGTATCTATCTGGGCCAACCTGTGTTGGATGCTGGTGGCGTGATGGGGCAGGTGGTGGAGATGTCTCACTACACCAGCCGGGTGATGTTGATTACCGATACCCGCCATGCGATTCCAGTAGAGCTGAACCGCACCGGCTTCCGCGCCATTGCGCTGGGTAAAGGTGAACCCGATGAGCTGGAGCTGCAGCATGTATCCGACACCACGGATATTCAGGTGGGTGACCTGCTGATAACGTCCGGTTTAGGAGGGCGTTTCCCACGCGGTTATCCGGTGGCGGTTGTGACCGAGGTAGTTCACGATCCGGGGCAGGCGTTCTCTAAAGTGCGTGCGAAACCATCTGCACGTCTTGATAAGAGCCGCCACCTGCTGCTGGTGGATCGACCGGAGCCAATCGCTGAACCTACCGAGCTGGACGCAGCTGCTGAGCCGATTGTTACGGAGAGTGGCGAGTGAGTTCGCAAAAACAGGGCGGTGGCCTGATCATCTTCGCCACCTTCCTGTGTGGCATCGTACTGAGTCAGATGCCGCTACCGGACTTTGTCGGTTGGGCGCGCCCGGAGTGGGTGGCGATGATCCTGATCTACTGGGTGATGGCGTTGCCCCATTCAGTGGGTGTGGGGTCAGGTTTTGTGGCCGGTATTGTGCTGGATGTGATCCGCGGTAGCGTGCTGGGCGCCAATGCCCTGGCGCTGGCGATTGTGGCCTACTTTGCGTCGATTCTTTATCGCCGGATGCGTGTATTTCCGATCTGGCAGCAATCGTTATTGGTGATGGTGATCGTCGGTATTCACCAGCTGATTCTGCATTGGGTGCAGATGGTGGTTGGATTTACCGGTGACAGTCTGCTGTTTTTGCTGCCGTCTCTGGTCAGTGCGGTCTTCTGGCCATTTATATTCCTCTTTTTACGCCGGGTAAGGCGAACTTTTTATGTCTCCTGACACTCATAAAGACTCTTGTGCTAAAAACAAGGCCACACTGGTGCTAGCCTCTGCGTCGCCCCGGCGTCGTGAACTGCTGCAGCAGATCGGTGTTCGGTTCAGCGTGATGCCGGTGGATATCTGTGAAGAGGTTCATCCTGGAGAAGATCCCGAGACTTATGTCGCGCGATTGGCCAAGGAAAAAGCGGAAGCAGGACTGGCGCGCAGTAATGCGGCAGCGGTCCTGGGATCCGATACCTCGGTGGTGATGTCCGGCGAGATTCTTGGCAAACCGGTGGATGCGGACGATGCCGAACGCATGTTGATGTCCCTGTCGGGCAGTAACCATGAGGTGATGACCGGCGTTGCACTGGCAACGGCACAGGAAACACAGGTATGTGTTGTTACCACTGTTGTACACTTTAAAGAGTTAAGCCCTGAAACCTGTCGGGCGTACTGGCAGAGTGGCGAGCCGCGTGACAAAGCGGGCGCCTACGGTATTCAGGGGCTGGGTGCTGTATTTGTCGACCGCATTGAGGGCAGTTACTCCTCTGTGGTTGGATTGCCGCTGGCCGAAACGGCCGAGATGCTAACACAGGCGGGAATCCCGATCTGGCAACCGGAATAAGTTGCATCTGCGCCAAGGAGCAAACATGGGCGAAGAGATTCTGATCAATTTTACTCCGATGGAGACCCGCGTTGCCGTAATCGAAAACGGTATGCCGCAGGAGGTTTACATCGAACGAGTCCGTCGTCGCGGAATCGTTGGTAACATCTATCAAGGCAAGGTTGTGCGTGTACTGCCTGGCATGCAGGCAGCATTTGTCGAGATCGGCCTGGAGCGTGCTGCGTTTATCCATGTGGAAGATGTATTGCCACAAACCGCAACCGCCGAAGAGAAAAGCAATGCCTCCATCGCGCACCAGCTGCGTGAAGGGCAATCCCTGCTGGTTCAGGTGACCAAGGACCCGATCGGTACCAAGGGTGCACGGCTGACTACCCACCTGTCTATTCCTTCCCGCTATCTGGTGTATATGCCGGGCAACGATCATATCGGTGTCTCCCAGCGTATCGAGGATGTGGAGGAGCGCGATCGCCTGCGCAGCATCATCAATGAACTGCTGGATGAGCTGAGCGAAGGTGAAGAGAACGACAAGTCGAAAAAGGGCGGCTTTATCCTGCGTACCGTGGCCGAAGGTGCTTCGGCGGAAGAGTTGCGCGAGGATATCAAGTTCCTGCGCCGTCTCTGGGGTAAGATCCAGCGCAACCTGAAGGGAGCGAAGGCGCCGTCGGTAATCTACGAAGATCTGCCGCTGAATATGCGTACCCTGCGTGATATGGCGCATACGGGGCTGGAGCGTATCCGAATCGACTCCCGGGAAACCTATCAGAAAGCGACGGAATTTGTGGCGTCGCTGGTTCCTGAGATTGCCGAAAAGCTGGAATATTATCCGGGTGAGCGCCCTATCTTCGACCTCTTTAACGTGGAAGAGGAGCTACAGCGGGCGCTGGGTCGCAAGGTAGAGCTGAAATCCGGTGGTTACCTGATCTTCGACCAGACCGAAGCGATGACCACGGTGGATGTGAATACCGGCGCGTTTGTCGGGCACCGTAACCTGGAAGAGACTATCTTTAAGACGAACCTGGAAGCCGCAACGGCTATCGGTCGTCAATTGAGGTTGCGTAACCTGGGCGGGATCATCATTATCGACTTTATCGATATGGAAGACCCGGATCACCAGCGTCAGGTTCTGAGGACTCTGGAACGGGTGCTGGAAAAAGATCATGCTAAATGCAAGGTGACCGGTGTATCCGATCTGGGCCTGGTTGAAATGACCCGCAAGCGCACCCGTGAAAGCCTGGAGCATGTGCTCTGTGAAACCTGTGAGCAGTGCCAGGGCCGGGGCTCGATCAAAACAGCGGAAACGGTTTGCTACGAGATCTTCCGTGAGATCCTGCGTCAGCACCGCGCCTACGATACCGATTCCTATCTGGTGCTGGCGGCACAGAATGTGGTGGAGTACATGGTTGATGATGCGTCTGACCATGTTGCCGAGCTGGAAGACTTTATCGGTAAGACGATCCGCTTCCAGGTGGAAACCATGTATAGCGCAGAGCAGTACGACGTAGTGCTGCGATAGCAGGTAGGCAATGATCGCCCATACAAAACGTTTGTTCTGGCTGTGCTACTGGGTTGCAGTGGCATTGCTGGGCCTGACCGCATTGCTGGTCGTTGTTCTTCGACTAGCATACCCCCAGCTGCCTGCCTACCAGCAGACCATTGAAACGCGTCTCTCTGAAATCGTGGGAGCCGAGGTTTCGTTTGGGCAGATGCGCACCTATTGGCGGGGTCAGAATCCGGTGCTGGAGCTGGACGCCGTCAATGTCGAAGGTGATACCGCGGTGCGTGTGGATAAGGCGGTCATTGCGTTGGACCTGCCCCGTTCACTCGCCTACCAGCAATTGGTGTTCACCCAGCTGGAGTTAGAACAACCCGACATTCGTGTGCGAGCCGCCCTGCCAGCGCCCGCGCAGGAAGCGGTGAATGACCCCGCCTCACGCCCGTTTGATCCCGAACAGGCCGAAGGCGCGGCGCTGTTGAAGTTGCTGCTGCGTCAGGAGCGGATCTCCATAAATAATGCATCTCTCGACCTACAGCTGGGTGGCTTGCCAGCGATTCAGGTTGGTTCTCTCTCTGCAAATCTGCGCTCTTCCGGCGCCATGCATCAGCTGAAGATCGATGGTGCGATGGTGAACGGTGAACAGCGCGCCCCGTTTCGTTTTACCGCGGAAGTTGAGGGCAGCGTGCGTAGCCAACCGCTGAACTTTTACTTTGATCTTCCTAAGATATCCCAGGATGTGGTCAATCCCTGGTTGGCCCATGCCAAGCTTGAACCATTGGAATCACTGGACGCTCACCTGCGCCTGTGGGGTGCCTATCAGCGTCGGGCATTGAACTACCTGTACCTGGATACAGGGATCGCATCTCTCAAAGCGGCTGAGCAGACACTGGCGGATGTGGATCTGAACCTGACATTACAACAGGCAAAGAGCGGGTATCAGGGGCAGTTGAGCGGTGAGCTGATCGCCAACGATAAACCCTATCAACTGCCGCTATTGGCTGCGACCTGGGGCGAAGGCCTGGGTGTGATGCCAGACAGCCTTACGATGGATTCCCTCGACCTGCAGAAGCTGATGAGCTGGCTGGACGGGCAGCCGTTTTTGCCTGGCATGGGGCAGCGTGCCGTCACCATGCTGAAGCCGGAAGGGTACATCGAAAACCTGCAGATCCGCTGGCAGACACCGGAGTGGGAGTCATTTGTAGCCAACGCGGATTTGATCAATGTCTCCGTGTCGCCTTGGGGCGGAGCACCGGGGCTCAGGTATATTACCGGGCGGCTGCGGCATGATATCTCGGGTGGCTCAATCGACCTGGATAACAACCGATTTGCGATGTCATTCCCTGACCTGAAGATGCCGGAGTGGCAGTACAGCTTCGCCCGTGGTCATGTGAACTGGTCGCTTAGCGATACCGCCGTTGAAGTGGGTTCTGGTTTGCTGCAGCTAAAAAACAAAGATGTTACTGCCTCGGGGCGTTTCTTCTTCCGTATGCCCTATGACAAGGATGGGCAAACCGACCTGACATTGCTGATTGGCGTACGCGACAGTTTAGGAACCGCATTTAAAGAGTACATTCCGCCTAAAGAAGTAGGCCTGAAAACCCATAAGTGGTTGATGGGGGCAATCCAGGGCGGCACCGTGCGCAGCGGTGGCTTTATGTTGAATGCCAATACCCGCTCACGTTTGCCTGATTACCAGAAACCTGTGGTTCAGCTCTTCCTGAACGTCGATGACCTAAAGTTTGGTTTTGATCCGGATTGGCCAAGCGTGACCTCGGGGCAGGGGCACTTCCTGTACCGCGATTTTGGCTTCCTGGCCGAAGCCAAAGGTAAGTTGTTTGATTCCACAGTCAAGGAAGCCTGGGTTTACAGCGCACCAGGCGCGACCCGATTGCAGATCCTGGGTAATGCGATTGGAGATGCCAGGGATATTCGTCGCACCCTGATGGATACGCCAATCCGCTCTGAAGTGGGTGAGGAATTGCCGCGTTGGGAATGGTCGGCGCATGCGGACACCACCATTGATGTTGATATCGCTCTGGATCGCTCGCGTTCACCTAGAGTGGTCGCATCAACGCGTCTTAAGAACGGACGTTTTGTCTCGGTGGAAGATCGCCTGTCGTTTGAGAACCTGGCGGGGCGCCTGAGCTTCACAACGGCCAAGGGATTGCAGAGTGACAAGCTGGCCGGCACCCTGTTCGGCCAACCTGTGAGTGCGACGATTAAATCGGCACCCGATGAGCAGTCGGGTCAGGTGACGAAAGTAGCCCTTAAGGGTAAGGCCAACATGCGTCAGATTGAGGAATGGCTGAATCAGCCGTATCTGGCCGTTGCTGAGGGTATAACCGATTACACGGCAGATCTCGAGCTGTGCACTGCCAACCCGTTCTGCAGCTTTCTGAAGATCCGTTCTAACCTGCAGGGCGTGAGCATTGCGGCGCCCGCACCACTAGGGAAGGAGGCGGATCAGAAGCGTCATTTCGACATGATGTATGCCTTGGGAGATCCCAAGCGGCAGAAACTGTGGTTGAACTACAACGGTGATCTACGTGCGGTGTTCCAGCTGGCGAAAGACCGGGTTGAATCTGGACGGGTGGTGATTGGTGGCAAAGAAGCTAAATTGCCGGTGAATCCAGGGCTTTGGATTGAAGGGCAGTTGGCTCGACTTGATGTGGCTGAACTGCGTGCTTTCCTGACGAAAGCAGGATTTGTACAGGCAGATCAGCAAGCCGTTGCCGCACAAGAGACATCCGATATAGCTGACGATTTCTCGCTGCAGGATATCCGTATGCAGATTGGTGAGCTGACCTCCGGAGGCTTGGTGCTGCAGAATCTATCCAGCGAGATCCGTAAGGTTAAGGATGGTTGGCGGGTCAGCGGGGAAAA
Source organism: Pontibacterium sp. (assembly GCF_964228735.1). GTDB lineage: Bacteria > Pseudomonadota > Gammaproteobacteria > Pseudomonadales > Balneatricaceae > Pontibacterium. The sequence continues at coordinate 75,803 of NZ_CAXRBQ010000123.1, forward strand.
CCCGATGCTCAAAGGAGTGTTGTTTCTGCCTGATGATAAAAAGCGTGTTGCCAGCCTCAATCTGGATTACCTGAAAATTCAAAAAGGTCAGTTTGACACCAGCGGCGAAAAGGCAGAAAGCGACGTCACAGAGGACAAAGGGTTTAACGCGTCTGAACTGCCTTTGATTGATCTTGCGGTTAAGTCAGTGACGGTTAACGATAAGCCGTATGGCGCCTGGATGTTGGAAATGCGGCCGGATGCTACCGGGGCGACCTTCCAGAATGTGAAGGGGGATCTTTTTGGTGTACAGGTTGCCGGGGATGCGCGTTGGGCAACTGCCGGTATCGAGCATTCCGTGATGCTGATGCGATTCCAGGGCGAGGACTTAAACCCGCTGTTCAGTGCTTGGGGCTACGACCGCTTTATTGAAACCAAATATCTGGAGGCCAATGCCAATATGATCTGGCTTGGTACGCCGTGGGAGTTTGGTGTGGATAAGTTGAACGGCCATGTTGAGATGCTGGCAAAAAACGGTCGCATCATCCAGGCGGGTGAGTCCGGGCAGTTCCTGCGAGTATTAGGGATTCTGAACCTGGAGACCGTTGGGCGACGTTTGCGCCTCGACTTCTCTGACCTGTTCGCCGAAGGCTTGGCATTCGACCGCCTCAGTGCTGATTATGACCTGAGGAACGGGGTCGCGATTAGCCGTAAGCCGTTTAGCCTGGAAGGCCCTTCGGCGAATATGACCCTGTCGGGGTCATTGGATCTGGTGAACGAGACCGTCGACAAGGATATGGAAGTGGTGCTGCCGGTAACCAAGAACCTGCCGGTGATGAGTGTATTGCTGGGGCAGCCTCAGGTCGCCGGTGCCGTATTCCTGATCGATAAACTGATTGGCGACAAACTGGAGAAGTTCACCACCATCAAATACCACCTCTCCGGCGACTGGAGTGATCCGCAACTGGCGCTGGAACAGCAGGCCAAATCGGATGATCTGCGGCAAAACGAAGATCCGCTCTTTCGGGGGGATAACTGATGTCTCGCTCGGCAGATGTTGCGGGTCAGAGTGGTAACACCGTAGCACTACTGCAGATGGTTTCGACCGACTCTGTTGCCGACAATCTGCAACAGGTAGAGACGCTGTTGGCTGAAGCGGCTAGTCAAGGCGCTGTGATGGCGGTATTACCCGAAAACTTTGCCTTGCTGGATACCGCAAATCTGCGATCGTTGGCTGAAACCGGGCTGGACGATGTAGTGCAGTTTCTCTGTCGTCAGGCTGTAGAGAGGGGATTATGGATTGTTGCCGGCAGCCTGCCGATGGCGACGACACCGCAAGGTGAGGAGGTAGCTGCGCCCCGGGTGCGTTCAGTGTGCCTTGTGATCGATGCACTGGGCCATATTCGTGCCCGGTACGACAAAATACACCTCTTTGATGTGGATGTGTCGGATGCGCAGGGCAGTTATCGCGAGTCGGATAGCGTTGAGCCAGGCAGTGAGTTGGTGGTGGTTGATACCCCGCTCGGCGCAATGGGTCTGAGCATCTGCTATGACCTGCGTTTTCCTGAACAATATCAACGGCTACGTGATGCCGGTGCCGAGTTGATCGTTGTGCCGTCGGCGTTTACTTATGTGACCGGGGAGGCGCATTGGGAGGTGCTGCTGCGTGCCCGCGCGGTCGAAAATCAGGTGTACATGCTGGGCGTAAACCAGGGAGGGGAGCACAGTCCGTCGCGTAAGACCTGGGGACACTCCATGGCGGTGGATCCCTGGGGGCGGATTATTGCCGATTGTGAGATGGGTGTAGGTGTTGTATTGGCAACGATTGACCTTGATGCACAGGCCGATCTGCGCAAAAAAATGCCGGTGCTGCAGCACCGGCATCGGAGTGGATTCTGAGACGATCTGACGTCTTTAGCCGAGTTGTGCTTCAGCCAGCTCGCGCAGGTACTTAAACAGCTTACGGGCAGAAGCCGGTGGCTGTTGTTTCTCGGTTTCTTTCTTGGCGTTGCGGATAAGCTGGCGCAGGTGTTGAATGTCGGCACTAGGGTTCTCGCTCAAGTACGCCTGCAGCTCGTCATTGCCACCTTCGATCAGTCGGTCGCGCCAGCGTTCCAGTTTATGGAACATGGCGGTATAGGCCTGACTGCCTGCATCAAAACGATCCACAGCTGTCTGGATCGCTTCTGCATCTTCCGAGCGCATCAGGCGGCCCACATAGTTCATATGACGCTTCATAGCGTTGCTACGTGGTTTGATGCGGCTGCACTCTTCAATGGCAGCACGCAGTGCGTCGGACATCGGCACTGTTTTCAGCTGATCCGCCGTCAGTGTTGCCAGTTTTTCACCCAGATCCTGCAGCGCGTGCATTTCGCGCTTCATCTGCGTTTTGCTGACCCACTCGATATCGTCGTCGTGAGAATCGTTGGAAAAATCTTCTTCGTTAACCATGAAAAACCATTAGCTATAAAACACGGTGGCCAGGCCCAGGAAGGCAAAAAATCCGACCACATCGGTAATTGTTGTTAGCAGGACGCTGCCGGCCAGTGCCGGATCGATGCCTACTGCTTTCAGGCCCAGCGGCAGCAATGTGCCCGCAATGGCGCCTGCAATAAGGTTGATAACAATCGCCAGTGCGATGATCATGCCGATCGTCATATCCTGGAACCAGACCACAGCGACAGCTGCAACCACTAAGGCCCAGAGAACGCCGTTCATGGCACCCACCACCATCTCACGGTTGAGCAGCCAGCCGGCGTTGGAGCGTTCCACGTGGCCCAGTGCCTGACCACGGATCACCAGTGTCAGCGTTTGGGAGCCAGCAATTCCGCCCATTGAGGCGACAATCGGCATCAGAACCGCAAGGGCAACCACTTTGTCGATCGTTTCTTCAAACAGGCCGATAACCGCCGAAGCTACAAAGGCGGTGATCAGGTTAATACCCAGCCACAATGCTCGGCGGCGTGTGGTTTTCATCACCGGGGCGAAGGTATCTTCGTCCTCGTCCAGACCCGCCATACTCATCAGAGAGTGGTCGGCGTCTTCTCGGATTACGTCCACCACGTCATCAATGGTGATACGGCCCAGCAGGTGGCCTTCCTCGTCTATAACCGGAGCTGAGACCAGGTCGTGCTGTTCGAACAGTACCGCCACTTCGCTGTCGGGCATATCCGCGGGAATAGGCTCGATATCGGTCACCATGATCTCACGTACGGTGATATTCGGGTCCGATACCAGCAGCTTGGTCAGTGGCAGGATGCCGATGTAAGAGTCCTTTCGGCTGACAACGATCAGGCTGTCGGTCATCTCCGGGATCTCTTTGTGACGGCGGATATAACGCAGTGCGGTATCCACCGATACATCCGGACGGATGGTTACCGTATCGGTATTCATCAGGCCGCCTGCAGTATCCTCCGGATAGGACAGTGCATCCTCAACGCGCTTGCGGTTCTGCTTGTCCATGATGCGCAGCAGCTCTTTCATTACCGTGTCCGGTAGCTGCTGGATCACGTCCACCATATCGTCGGTGTCCAGGGATTCTGTGATTGCCAGGACCTCTGATGCGTCCATTCGGCTCAGGATTTCAGCCTGCACGTCGTCCCCGAGGTACTGCAGCACATCCCCTTCAAGATCCTGATTGATCAGGTTCCACAGTACCTGTCGTTCTTTAGGTGGTGATTTCTCCACCAGGCGGGCAACTTCGGCCGGGCGCAGGCTATGGTTGAGGATAAAGCGGATCTGCTGAAACTCACCACTGTCCAGCGCATCGGATAGCTTTTCGTAATGTGTTCTCTGCGCTGATGAAGTCATACCGCGGAATCTCGTCACTGAGGGGTGGAGGGCAAAACCCGTCCCAATTATAGCGGAATGTAAACGCAGGAATAACCCATCAAATAGGTGCGGATTGCAATTAGATGCGTCTTGGGCGTATCTAAGCTACGGAATTTGCGTAGGATTTAAAAAGGGGGTGGCACGGGGAAGGGAGGGGAGTATTACTCCTCCTCGTCGAAGCGGTTGTTAACCAGCGTTTCAATCGCCAGCATCGCATCCGTTTCGTCTTCGCCTTCAATTGAGAAAACCAGCTCGGTACCAATGCTGGCGGCGAGCATCATCACGGACATGATGCTTTTACCATCAACCTGACGTCCCTCTTTGGCGATTTTGATGTCGCTGGAAAAGCGGCTGGTAACGCCGGTCAGCTTGGCGGCAGCGCGGGCGTGTAGGCCCAGTTTGTTGATGATCTCTAGCTTTTTTTCAATCATTGGCGCAGGTCTGTCACTTCAGTTCCCGATGGCGGACATGAACATTATCCATAAGTTGTTCGAAATGAGAAGCCAAACGGGTTGCCAGGTATACCGAGCGGTGGTGGCCGCCGGTACAGCCGATGGCAATCGTAATGTAGCTACGGTTGTTCGCGGCGAACCGGGGCAGCCAGCACTCCAGGTATTGAGTGATGTGCTCCTGCATCTCTTTGACTTGCTCCGATTCGGAGAGAAAGTCGATCACCGGCTGTTCCAGACCGGTGTGCTGACGTAGCTCTGGAATCCAGTAAGGATTGGGCAACACACGCACGTCATAGACGATGTCGGCGTCCAGGGGTACGCCGTGCTTGAAACCAAACGACTCGAACTGAACCGCCAGGGTTTGCTCGCTGCGGTCGGCAATACGGTGTTTGACCGAGTCACGCAGGTCGTACAGGTTTAGGCGAGTGGTATCGATCCGTAGGTCGGCCATCTTGGCGATCGGTTCCAGCAGCTGTTGCTCCAGCTGGATCGATTCGAGCAGGCCGCGGCTGTCATCGGAGAGGGGGTGTTTACGCCGTGTAGAGCTATAGCGTTTCAGCAAGGTGGCTTCAGACGCATCGAGAAACAGGACCTCGTAGGAGGCTTCCTGCTTCTGCTTCAGGTCTTCAAGGATGCCGGGTAGCTGCTTAAGGTTGCTCAGCAGGTTACGGGCATCGATGCTGATGGCGATCTGTTCCGGGTGCTGAGGATCGTTGGTCATCTGGGTGACCAGCGATGGTAGTAACGTTGCGGGCAGGTTGTCGATGCAGTAAAAACCGATATCTTCCAGCGCCTGCAGGGCGGTACTTTTACCGGATCCTGAGCGGCCGCTAATAACAACGAGCTTCATATCCCTCTCCTGTTTGTGGTGAAGCGTTTGTTATGTTACTTGCCTAAATCGGAAATTACGTTAAACAGGGCTGCATCACTCTGTGAATCACGCAACGCGCTGCGTACCGTTTCCTGGCTGAACAGTTCGGCTGCTGACGCCAGGGTCTGCAAATGTTCGTCGCAAGCCTCTTCTGGTACGACAAGGGTGAAAATCAGATCAACCGGTTTCCCATCAATCGAATCAAAGTCGATCGGCTCGCTGAGAGTGATGAGATACCCCAACGCGGTCGGACAGTCCTGCAGGCGGCAATGGGGAATGGCGACACCGTCGCCGATTCCTGTACTGCCAAGGCGCTCGCGCCCAAGCAGGCCTGCAAAGACGGTATCAGCGTCCAAGCCTGGGTTCTGATCGGCGATCAGTTGGCTGGTTTGTTCCAGTAGACGTTTTTTGCTGCCACCCTCAAGACCGCACAGGGTTCTTGAGGGGGTCAGTAGCTGTTGGATCAACATAAGTGGTGTTGAATGGGTAAGACTTATTTGTGTTTTTTCATTTTTTCTTTGTGCTTGATGATCTGACGATCCAGTTTATCGATCAGGCCATCAATCGACGCATACATATCGTCATGTTCGTGGGTGGCGAAGATTTGACCGCCTGCCACGTGCATATCACCTTCCGCAATCTGACGTTTTTTGTCGACGCTGAGCGTTACTTGAACGTTGGTGATGTTGTCGAAGTGGCGCTCAAGCTTCTCGAACTTGGAGTGCACGTAATTGCTCATAGATTCAGTCAGTTCGACATGATGACCAGTGATATTGATCTGCATAGGTCTCTCCTATTGGCAGTGACTGTATTCGTCCTGTGTTTCCGTTTCCATTAAACCAGACGCTTGCGCTCATTAGAAGGCGGAATGTTCATCGCCTCCCGATATTTCGCAATGGTGCGTCTGGCGACTTTGAATCCCTGTTCGTCCAGGAACTGTGCAATTTTGTTGTCGCTGAGTGGTTTAGCCGGATTCTCTGCGGCGACCAGCTTCTTGATCAGTGCGCGTATCGCGGTCGAGGAGGCCGCTCCGCCATCGTTGGTGTTCACGTGGCTGGAGAAGAAGTACTTGAGCTCAAAGATACCCCTTGGGGTGTGCATGTACTTCTGGGTGGTTACGCGGGAGATAGTGGATTCGTGCATCTCAACCGCTTCCGCGATGTCGTGCAGTACCATCGGCTTCATCCCTTCCTCACCGTGTTCCAGGAAGCCTTCCTGGCGTTTGACGATCTCGTTGGCCACCTTCATCAGGGTTTCGTTGCGACTCTGCAGGCTCTTGATGAACCAGCGTGCTTCCTGCAGGTGGCTTTTCAGGTAGTTGTTATCGGCGCTGTTGTCGGCGCGGCGAACCAAGTCGGCGTAGCCGGAGTTGATGCGCAGGCGCGGTGAGACTTCCGGATTAAGGTTGACCGTCCAAACACCGCGTTGTTTGGTCACAATCACATCTGGGATAACGTATTCCGCAGCACTGGAGGTGATGGATGCACCCGGCTTAGGGTTCAGCTGTTGAATCAGCAAAATCACCTGCTGCAATTGTGGCTCTTTCAGGCGTGCTTTGCGCATCAGCTGGCGGTAGTCATGGGTACCCAGTAGCTTCAGGTAGTTGCGTACGACGGTCAGTGCCTGTTTTTTCCAGGCGGTATCGTCGGGCATCTGTTCCAGTTGGATTGCCAGGCATTCGCTCAGATCGCGCGCGCCAACACCCGCTGGATCAAATTGCTGGATACGGCGCAGTACAGCTTCAATCTCGTCCAGTTCCAGCTCTTGCAAGCTCTCTTCCTGGCGCAGGTGTTCATGGATCTCTTCCAGCGCGACGGTGAGGTAACCGTCCGGGTCGATGCCGTCGATCAGGCTGGTGGCGATGAGGCGGTCCTGGTCGCTCATCGGAGTCAGATTCAGCTGCCAGTGCAGATGATCTTGCAGGGTTTCTTCAGCAGTGTCGTTGGACTCAAAGCTGCCTTCGCCGTCATCCCGGGAGCCCGCTGGAGCGGTGCTTTGGAAAGTGTCATCCCAGCTGCTGTCAGTACTCAGCTCGGCAGGGATGTCATCATTCCAGTTGTCGTCAGCAACTTGGGTATCTTCGGTGTGTTCCTGCTCTACGGCAGCGGTAACTTCGGTCTCAGGCTGCGTCTCGCTACTGGTTTCGTGCTGACTTTTCTCTTCGCTGCCGGAGCCACTATCGGTCTCGCCGTCTTCGCTGACATCCAGCATCGGGTTGTTCTCAAGCGCTTCCTGAATCTCCTGTTGAAGGTCCAGAGTGGATAGCTGCAGCAACCGAATCGCCTGCTGTAGCTGCGGCGTCATGGTAAGTTGCTGGCCGATTTTCAGTTGTAGCGCTTGCTTCATAACTACTCGATAGAAACCTTTTGCGTTTAAAGAAAGTGGAGCTTTTTTAACAGCTTAGAGCTGGAATGTATCACCCAGGTAGGCAGCACGCACGGCGTTATTCTGCATAATAGCATCCGGGGCACCACTTGCGAGGATTGTGCCCTCACTTACGATGTACGCTTTTTCACAGATATCCAGGGTTTCACGTACGTTGTGGTCGGTGATTAGAATACCGATCCCTTTGCTCTGAAGATGCTTGATTGTACTTTTGATGTCGTTGACGGAGATCGGATCTACACCGGCAAACGGCTCATCCAACAGGATAAAGGACGGTTCGGTTGCCAGTGCGCGCGCAATCTCTACACGGCGACGTTCGCCACCGGACAGACTCATGCCGAGGCTGTCGATGATGTGGGTGATGTGGAACTCTTCCAGCAGTTCGAACATCTTTTTCTCGCGCTGCTGCTTATCCAGATCCTGGCGGGTTTCCAGGATCGCAAGGATGTTGTCACGTACGCTGAGTTTCCTGAAGATCGAAGCTTCCTGCGGCAGATAACCAATGCCGCAACGGGCGCGGCCGTGCATCGGAAGTTGGGTGATCTCCTGCTTATCGATCATGACCTTGCCGCGATCTGCGCGGATCAGGCCAACAATCATGTAGAAGCAGGTGGTTTTGCCGGCGCCGTTGGGGCCCAGCAAACCGACGATCTCGCCACTTTTGATGGAGAGGGATACGTCTTTGATGACCTCGCGGCCTTTATAGCTTTTTGCCAGGTTGCTCGCCTGCAACTTACTCATTGAGCATCCTTATTTTTGGACGGCTGGATGATCATCTCTACGCGACCGGCGCTACCCTCTTTGCTGTCACTGAAGGCATCTACGATTGAGGTTTTCAGGTTATAGAGAATGCGGTCACCGGTGAAGGTGTCTTGCTCGCTGATTACCTTGGCGTTCTTTTTCAGCGTCAGGTGCTCTTTTTCGACCTTGTAGATAATGGTGTCACCCCAGGCATCGGTGTACGGTTTATCTACATCTGGTTTCTGGCGGAAATGGGCTTGTTCGCCATAGGCGGTGACCACTTCTACGCCCTCATCACCACGTTGTAATTCTACGCGATCGGCTTCGATCAGCAGGGTGCCCTGGGTGATCTTGACGTCACCGAGATAGACCGTAAAGCCGGTTTTTTCATCGATGGATGCACTATCGGCGCTGACGTGGATAGGCTTTTCCCTGTCTTCCGGCAGGGCCTGTGCCGTCACGCTGAACAGTGCGGTGACCATCAGCGCCAGAAACTTATTTCTCATTCTCATGCTTTCCCTGGACATTGGATAACAGATTAAGCGTTTGCTCTTCAAACGAGGCCGTCATGCCTACCGCGTCGTATCGTACGTTGTCGGACAGAATGGTAACGGGTAGATCTGTTTCAGCAAACTTGGTATCGGGGTAGAGCGTCAGCTTTTCCGTCAGGACGCGAGTCTCGACACCGGTGGTGGACCTATCATTAACGCGAACATTACCCGATAGCAAGGCTTTGCTGCGGTCGTCGGGTAGCGTGCCTTTATCGGAGTCGGTTGTGGTTACGGTGCCATCTTCTCCGTAAAGCACAATATGTGGCTTGGTTAACGCACTGATCTGCTGATCCGGATAGTGGTCAAGGCGCGGTGTCACCAGTTCCTGTTCAAGCTTTCCCTGCTGGTTAAACACCCGGGTATGGGTGTTGGTGGCGAAGTAATCTTCGCCTTCCTGCAGGGCGCGGGGTGGTTCTGTGCGGCGCTCACTGGGTGCAATGCCCAGTCCCCAGTACAACAGGATCGGGCCTAGCAGAAAGGCAGCAATAAACAGGCGAATACGGGCACTAAGCACTACAGGTAGGGCTCCTGAATCTGGTCAAGCTTGTTCTGAGCAGCCAGGATCTTTTCGCAGAATTCGCGGCCAGCACCCTCTCCACCACGGCGTTTGCTGCACCAGTCGGCATGTTGCTGTACCAGCGGATGGCCGTTAGGCACGGTCGCACCAAAGGAAACGGCACGGATAGCGGAAAGGTCAGGCAGGTCGTCACCGATATAGGCGGTGGTCTCGGCACTGTGTCCGCTACGCTGCCACAGCTCCTGCAGGGCGGTCAGCTTGTCTTCCCGACCCTGTTCGAGGTAGGTAATCCCCAGGGCACGGGCGCGCAGTTCCACCTGCGGTGAGCGGCGACCGGTAATGATGGCGGTTTCGATACCACCTTTTTCCAGCAGCTTGATACCAAGCCCATCCAGGGTATTAAACTGTTTCACTTCCTGGCCGTCCGGCAGGAACAGAAGCTGGCCGTTGGTCAGGATGCCGTCAACATCAAAAACGGCCAGTTTAACGTCCTGTAGTTTCGTGATCTGTTCGTCAGTCAGGTCCTGACACCAGTCCATAACGGCGTGCTCCAGCTAAATTGTTAAAACGCAGTGTTCATTAAAAGGCGATAAAATCAGAGTACGCCTGCTTTTAGCAGGTCGTGCATGTTCAGTGCGCCTACCGGTTTGTTGGCATCGTCGACAACCAGCAGCGCATTGATTTTTTTGCTTTCCATAATCTGCAGGCACTCGGCAGCCAGAATATCGGCTTTGATGGTGGTGCAGTTGGCGGTCATCACCTGTTCGATCGGAGTGCTCTTCAGGTTCACGTCCTGATCCAGCGCGCGACGCAGGTCGCCGTCGGTAAAGATACCGATTACTGCGCCATCGTCGTCCAGTACCGCAGTCATGCCCAGACGTTTCTGAGTGACTTCGAACAGCGCATCGTACAACAGGGTGCCTGCTTTAACGCTTGGTACGTCTGCACCGGTATGCATGACGTTTTCGACTTTGAGCAGCAGGCGACGGCCCAGACTGCCCCCCGGGTGAGAAAAGGCAAAGTCTTCTTCACTGAAACCTTTGGCTTCAAGCAGGGCAATTGCCAGTGCATCACCCAGTACAAGCTGGGTGGTGGTGCTTGACGTTGGCGCCAGGTTTAGCGGGCAGGCTTCTTTTTCAACGCCGATATGCAGATTGGCATCCGCAGCACGGGAGAGGTTGGAATCCGGTTTGGCTGTCATACTGATCAACGGGATATTGATACGTTTGAACAGCGGCAGGATGGTGACGATCTCAGAGGTTTCGCCAGAGTTGGACAGCGCCAGAACTACATCGTCTCGCGTGAACATGCCCAGGTCACCGTGACTGGCTTCACCCGGATGTACGAAGAATGCCGGAGTGCCGGTGCTTGCTAGAGTGGCAGCGATCTTACGTCCGATATGACCGGATTTGCCCATGCCGGTTACGATGATGCGGCCTTTACACTGGCTCATCAGTTCGCATGCGCGCTGAAAGTCACCGTCCAGATGGTTTTCCAGTTCCTGTACTGCTTCTGCTTCCAGTTGGATGGTGCGGCGTGCAGACGCCAGAAAATCAGCTTGTTTCGTCATAGTACTCTCAGGGACTGAAATTAAACCGCCATATTGTATAGCAGGACCAGATAGCCTGCATACACCGCTGCCAGCAGTGCACCCTCGGTGCGACTGATCGACGGCGGCTTTTGCAGGAAGCCAAATACCATCAGGGCTACTGTCAGTGCCAGCATGGTGCTGTAATCACGCAGTATTACCATACTGTCGATGTCCAATGGCGCAATCAGGCCCGGTACGGCCATAACCGCAACCAGGTTAAAGATGTTGGAGCCCACCACGTTACCGATCGCCATATCGTGGTGCCCTTTCATAGCACTTGCTACTGACGCGGCCAGTTCAGGCAGGCTGGTGCCGATAGCTACGATCGTCAAACCGATCACAAGTTCACTCACACCCAGCGCCAGGGCAACTTCTGTAGCGCCCCAGACCAGTAGACGAGAGCTTCCGGCAAGAATGATTAGGCCAAAGACCAGCCAGAACACGGCGATGCCGGTCTTGAGTTCGGGCAGTTCCTCCTCTTCCTCTTCGCTTTCCTCAGCGGAAGCGGTTTTTTGGAAGCGTTGGAAGAGATAGAGGCTAAGGGCCAGCATCGCCAGAAGTACGACGCTGTCGGTCATGTTGAGTTTCAGGTCCAGCAACAACATGCCGGCCATGATTGTGATGCCCAGCAGCAGCGGAATCTCGCGACGCAAGACACCTGATTTAACCGGCAGGGGCGCGATCAGGGCGGTGATGCCCAGTACCAGGGCAATATTGGCAATGTTCGAACCCAGGGCGTTACCGACGGCCAGGTCACCTGCATCGTTGATGGACGCCATATAGGACACCAGAATTTCGGGGGCCGATGTTCCGAAGGACACGATTGTCAGGCCGATGAGCATCGGTGACATGCCGAAATTGCGGGCTGTGGCAGCTGCGCCGATGACAAATCGGTCTGCGCTCCATACCAAAAGAACCAGTCCAGTGATGATTGCAAGTGAAGGGTAGAGCATTACTTCTCTCGTTGCCGTTATTTTGAGGGGCTATTAAAACAGAATGCGCAATGCGATTAAACGCCGTTTGCCGCGGCGGGCGGAATAATCTTATGCAATGTACAGCACTATAATTTGTTCAGATTTAAAGACCTCAGTGTTACAATTTGCCCCCTTTTGAACTATGGCAGGGAGATTTGGGCCGTATTTCATTCGTGAAGTTTTGCAAAGGTAGCGAAATGAATGAACCGGTCAGGGCTCCGTGCATCTATTAGGCCTATGGATAGCTTCGAAGACGTCATCATCGACATACAACAATTGAGCTTTGCGCGCGGAGAGCGGGCGATCTATAACAACGTGGATATTCAGGTGCCACGAGGTAAGATCACCGCCATTATGGGGCCTTCGGGTACTGGTAAAACCACGTTGCTGAGACTTATCGGTGGGCAGTTGAAGCCTGATCAGGGCTCTATATTGGTTGCAGGAAAAGATATTCCAAGCCTCAGTCGACGTGAGTTGTTCGATATGCGTGCCCGTATGGGGATGCTGTTTCAGAGCGGCGCGCTGTTTACCGATATCAGTGTTTACGAGAACGTAGCGTTTCCGATGCGGGTGCATACGGATCTGTCTGAAGAGATGATCCGTGATGTGGTGTTGATGAAACTCCACGCGGTTGGCCTGCGTGGTGCGCGAGATCTGATGCCGAGTGAACTGTCGGGCGGTATGGCGCGTCGTGTGGCCTTGGCGCGAGCGATTGCGCTGGACCCGGAAATCGTGATGTACGACGAGCCGTTTGCGGGCCAGGATCCGATCGCGATGGGCGTTTTGGTCAATCTGATTCGTCGCCTTAACCGTGCGCTGGGCCATACCAGCATTATTGTTTCCCACGATATTCAGGAAACGATGGGAATTGCAGACTATATCTACCTGATCTCCGATGCTGAAGTGATTGCCCGCGGTACACCGGAAGAGATCACCAATACATCCTCTCAGAAAGTTCGTCAGTTTATCGACGGATTGCCGGATGGCCCGGTGCCGTTCCATTTCCCGGCAGGGGATTATCAGTCAGAACTGTTGCAGGACAGCTGAGTATGCTGGATTTAGTTGCCCGTCTTGGGCATAAGGGATTAAAAAAACTGGAATCGTTTGGTTCGGCAGGCATTATTTTGATGCAGGCACTGGTTGCCCGTCCGCAGCCGTACACCATGATTCCGCTGGTGGTTAAGCAGATTCATTTTGTCGGCGTATTGTCGCTGATTATTATTGTTGTATCCGGCCTGTTTATCGGCATGGTTCTAGGCCTGCAGGGCTATACGATTCTGGTGGACTACGGCTCCGAGCAGGCTGTGGGCCAGATGGTGGCTTTGAGTCTGGTGCGTGAGTTGGCACCAGTGGTGACTGCGTTGTTGTTTGCCGGTCGTGCCGGATCGGCGTTGACTGCCGAAATCGGCCTGATGAAGGCGACTGAGCAGTTATCGAGCCTGGAAATGATCGGGGTCGACCCGTTGCGACGGATTATTGCACCTCGTTTCTGGGCGGGTTTTATCTGTTTACCGGTGCTGGCGACTATATTCTCCCTGGTGGGGGTTATGGGTGGTGCGCTCGTAGGTATTGATTGGCTGGGGATTTACGAAGGATCTTTCTGGTCAAATATGCAGAATTCTGTCGATTTCCGTGAAGATATCCTGAATGGATTGATCAAGGCAGTGGTCTTTGGTTTTGTCGTCACCTGGATTGCAGTGTTTCAGGGTTACGATTGTGTTCCGACGTCGGAAGGAATCAGTGAAGCCACCACTAAAACCGTGGTGTACTCTTCGCTTTCAGTGCTGGCACTGGATTTTGTTCTGACTGCATTAATGTTTGGAGATTTATAGTATGCGCATCCGGGTCATGGAGATCGGAGTTGGTGCCTTTTTGCTGGCGGGCATGGTTGCCTTGTTGATGCTGGCATTGAACGTGAGCGGCCTTAATCTGGAAAGTAAGAACACTTACAAGGTCTATGCACGTTTTGAAAACATTGGGGGGTTGACCGAGCGCTCCAAAGTGACCATGTCGGGTGTGCTGATTGGTCAGGTAAGTGATATCCGTCTGGATGAGGATGCGCTGCAGGCGCTGGTTGAGATGGAGATTCATCAAGAGGTGGATTTCCTGTCCATCGACAGTTCTGCTTCTATACTGACTTCGGGCTTGTTGGGTGAGAAGTACATCGGTGTTGTCGTTGGTGCAGAAGAGGAGTATCTGCAGGACGGAGATTTCTTCGAAGATACCCAGTCGGCACTGGTGCTGGAGGACTTAATTGGTAAGTTCCTCTTCAATGAAGTTTCAGAGTAAGGGTTATCTATGATTAAGCAGCTGTTTAGTCGTGTTGCGGTTATTGTTTCCGCTTTTATGCTGATGGTGGCAATGCCAGCTACTGCATCTTGGGAAGAGGCCAGCCAGGTAGTGGACGATGCTACCGGAAAGATGTTTTCTCTGCTGGAAGATCCAAGCTACAGAGAAGAAGCCCAGTTTGATGCGTTGATGTCAGAGATCGATGGCCTGCTCGAACCTGTGGTTGATTTTCCTTACATCTCCAAGCTGGTGATGGGTAAGTATTACCGCAAGGCATCAGCTGATGAGCGCACTCAGTTTTCAGATGTGTTCCGTACAACGTTGCTGAAAACCTATGCCAAAGCGATCGTTGGGTTCGATATCAAGGGCTACGAGATTGTCCCTGCGAAAAAACAGAGCCCAAAGCCTGACAAGCAGATTGTTACTGTTGAAGTGACGTCCGGAGCAGGTACCAAGTACTTGCTGGTTTATTACATGCGTAAAAAACAGGGCGAATGGCGTCTGGTTAACGTAATGCTGGATGGTGTGAACCTGCGTCTGACATTTAAGAACCAGTTTGCGGACTTGGCACAGAAATCCCGTGGTGATGTGGGTAGGACTGTCGCTCTGTGGAAGGAGCATGTTGATCCGGATGCGAGCGCCGCAGGAAATGGCTGATTGGAGTGTTGAGCGTGCCGGGAAGAACGAGGTTCGCTTAACCGGCAAGTTGCAGTTTGCGGATATTATGTCCGTTCGTGAAAGGCTGGATCAGCTGCTGGAGGAGATGAAGGGTGATGTGGTTGTGGATTTTTCCGGCGTAACCCGCGTCGATAGTTCTGCCCTGTCGCTTTGGATGTGTGGTTTGAGACGCGCTGAAACACTCAATATCACTTTAAAACCGGTTAATGTACCGGACGAGATGCAATCAATCGCAGGTTTAGTGGGTCTTAGTCAGTGCCTTAGTTGATTCCCGCTGTCCAGAAGGCGATCCTACGGATCGCCTTTTTTGTTCCATTCCGGTATGATTTCGCGTTTATTTGAACTATTGCTTAAGTCGCCAGTTGGAGTATCAGATGCAAGCTGAAGACGTCAAACAGATCATCGAGTCCAAGCTCGAAGGGTGCACCGCATACACCGCCGGTGAGGGATGTGATTTTCAGGTAACCGTTGTGGGCCCTCAGTTTGCCGGACTGCGTCCCGTGAAGCAGCAGCAGCTGGTTTACGGATGTCTGAACGAATATATTGCTGACGGCACCATCCACGCCCTGACCATCAAGGCCTACACGCCTGAGCAGTGGGACGCACTGCCAAAATAACCCTCCAGTGAACTTCGGGTAAGTCAATGGACAAACTGATTATTTCAGGCGGTTCTCCGCTGCGTGGAGAGGTGAAAATCTCGGGCGCAAAAAATTCTGCGTTGCCAATTCTGGCAGCAGCGCTGCTCTCTAAAGAGCCTGTGAAAATAGGTAACCTGCCGCATCTGCATGACATTACCACCATGCTGGAATTGTTGCGACGCATGGGCGTTGATCTGGTGATTGACGAAAAAATGTGTGTTGAGATCAATGCCGGCACACTGACTGAGACCGTTGCTCCCTACGAGCTGGTCAAAACCATGCGTGCATCGATTCTGGTGTTGGGGCCTCTGCTGGCTCACTTTGGTGAAGCTGAGGTTTCACTGCCTGGTGGTTGTGCAATTGGTTCTCGTCCGGTGGATATGCACATTCAGGGCCTGCGTGCTATGGGTGCCGATGTAGTTGTTGAGGGCGGTTATATCCGAGCGAAGCGCGAAGGACGTCTGCAGGGGGCTCGTGTGTTCTTTGATGTGGTATCGGTAACCGGCACAGAGAACATCCTGATGGCTGCCGCGCTGGCTGAAGGTCAGTCTATTCTGGAAAACGTAGCTCGCGAACCGGAAGTGGTGGATCTGGCTAACTGCCTGAATGCGATGGGTGCAGACATTCAGGGAGCAGGCACTGACACCATAGTTGTTAACGGTGTGGAAGCGCTTCATTCCTGTCACTATGACGTACAGCCTGATCGTATTGAAACAGGTACTTTCCTGGCAGCGGCGGCTGCAACCGGTGGCAGTGTGAAGGTGAAGAATACCGATCCAACCATTCTGGATGCGGTATTACAAAAACTCACCGAAGCCGGTGCGGATGTCACGACCGGTGAGGACTGGATTGCGCTGGACATGCACGGTAAGCGCCCGAAGGCAGTGAATATTACTACCGCGCCGTATCCTGCATTCCCAACCGATATGCAGGCTCAGTTCGCTGCGATGAATGCTGTGGCTGAAGGTGTAGGCAAGATTAAAGAGACGGTATTTGAAAACCGTTTCATGCACATGCAGGAGATGATCCGCATGGGCGCAAAAATTACCATTGATGGTAATACAGCTGTAACTGAAGGTGTAGAACGATTGCAGGCTGCACCGGTTATGGCGACGGATCTGCGTGCATCGGCAAGTCTGGTTATCGCCGCGTTGGTGAGTGATGGCGATACGATTATTGATCGTATCTATCATATCGACCGCGGTTACGAGTGTATTGAAGAGAAACTGCAATTGTTGGGTGCGCGTATCAAGCGTGTACCAGGTTAAATACAGGTATTGAGAGTAGCATGAAGCAGCAACTGACTATCGCGCTGTCCAAAGGGCGTATCCTCAAAGAAACACTGCCGTTGCTGGCAGCCGCTGACATTGTTCCAGCTGAGGATATCTTTAGTAGCCGTAAGCTTATCTTTGATACCAACCATGAACATATCAAGTTTGTAGTGATCCGTGCCACTGACGTGCCAACTTATGTTGAGTATGGCGGC
This sequence comes from Pontibacterium sp., assembly GCF_964228735.1. Lineage (GTDB taxonomy): Bacteria > Pseudomonadota > Gammaproteobacteria > Pseudomonadales > Balneatricaceae > Pontibacterium. The sequence continues at coordinate 92,786 of NZ_CAXRBQ010000123.1, forward strand.
GCAGATATGGGTATCGCCGGTAAGGATGTATTGCTGGAACATGGTGCTAAAGGCCTGTATGAGCCACTGGATTTGAAGATTGCCCGTTGCAAACTGATGGTTGCAGGTATGAAAGATGCTCAGCCTGTCGAAGGCCGAATGAAGGTAGCCTCCAAGTTTGTCAATGTGACTCGGGACTACTTTGCCAAGCAGGGCGTTCAGGTCGACATCATTAAACTCTACGGAGCAATGGAGTTGGCGCCAATCATGGGCTTGGCTGACCGTATCGTTGATATTGTTGATACCGGTAATACTCTGCGTGCTAATGGTCTTGAGCCGATGGAATCGATTGATGATGATATCAGTTCCCGTCTAGTGGTCGGTCAAGCGTCGATGAAAATGAAACACAGTATGATTCAGCCAATTCTGGATAAGCTGGCGGAGGCTGTTGCTGCCCGGGAAGCGGAGGCGACAGCATGAGTGAACTGAATATCAGGCGGCTCGACTCGCAGCAGGCGGACTTTGCCGAGCAGATGGATAAGCTGCTGGCTTGGGAGGCGGTGTCCGATACTAAGGTCAATCAGATCGTTGATGAGATTCTGACACGAGTAAAGGCTGACGGTGATGCAGCGGTTGTGGAGTACACCAACCGGTTTGATCGTCTGCAAGCAGTCGGTATGGCAGAGTTGGAAATGAGCCAGGCTCGTTTACAGCAAGCGTTGGATAATTTGCCAAAGGAGCAGCGTCAGGCACTGGAAACCGCGGCAGAGCGTGTACGCAGTTACCACGAACGCCAGAAAGGTGAATCCTGGCAGTACACCGAAGCTGACGGCACTATGCTCGGTCAGAAGGTGACGCCTATGGACCGCGTTGGTCTTTACGTACCAGGCGGTAAAGCGTCCTACCCATCATCAGTGTTGATGAATGCAATGCCAGCCAAAGTAGCGGGTGTTGGTGAGATCATCATGGTTGTACCAACCCCGGATGGTGAGGTGAATGAGCTGGTCTTGGCGGCTGCTGCTTTGGCAGGTGTTGACCGGGTATTCTGTATTGGTGGTGCTCAGGCTGTTGCAGCATTGGCTTACGGTACTGCAACTGTACCTAAGGTCGATAAGATCGTAGGTCCGGGTAACATCTTCGTGGCAACCGCTAAACGAGCAGTGTTTGGTGTGGTTGGCATCGATATGATCGCAGGTCCATCCGAGATCCTGGTGGTATGTGACGGGAAAACCGATCCAGACTGGATTGCCATGGACCTGTTCTCTCAGGCAGAGCACGATGAGGACGCCCAGTCCATTCTGGTTTCTCCAGATGCTGACTTTATCGATGCGGTAGAAGCAAGCATCAACAAGCTGCTGCCAACCATGGAGCGCGAAGGCATTATTTCTGTTTCCCTGCGTGACCGTGCTGCGTTGGTTAAAGTGCAGAATATGGATGAAGCGATGGTAGTGACCAACCGTATCGCTCCTGAGCACCTGGAATTGTCTGTGGAAGAACCGGAAGCGCTGCTGCCACAGGTGCGCCACGCCGGAGCGATCTTTATGGGGCGCTACACAGCAGAAGCGCTGGGCGACTACTGCGCAGGACCAAACCACGTACTGCCAACGTCCGGAACGGCGCGTTTCTCTTCTCCGCTGGGAGTCTACGATTTCCAGAAGCGTTCATCCCTGATCATGTTCTCTGCGGATGGTGCATCGGAGATGGGTAAGGTGGCATCTGTACTGGCGCGTGGTGAGAGCCTGACGGCGCACGCACGCTCTGCAGAATACCGTATCAAAGAAGACTGATTTGTCGGTTTTCATCCAATAAAAAAGGCTCCTTTGGGAGCCTTTTTTATTGGATGAAATTTATTGCTTTAACTGCGACTGCGAGGCCGCTCTACGATTTTAACCGGCAGTGATAGCTCCTGATTGTTACGGATCACTTCAATCGTGATCTCTTCGCCCGGTTTGTATTTGGCGATTTGATCCATGGAGCTTCGACGGTCCTGAATCGGCTGTTTGTTGATGGAAACCATAATGTCACCCGGCTGCATACCGGCAATATGAGCCGGGCTGTTTCGGAAGATGCCGGCAATAATCAGGCCGCGGGTATCGGCCATACCGAAGGACTCGGCCAGTTGCGGAGTGAGTTCCTGTACCTCGATCCCTAGCCAGCCCCGGATAACGCGACCGTGTTGAATCAGGTCCTGCATCACCTGTTTTGTCAGATTGGATGGGATGGCGAAGCCGATACCCTGAGAGCCGCCGGATTTAGTGTAAATGACCGTATTGATGCCGATCAGGTTGCCGTAGGCGTCGATCAGAGCCCCACCAGAGTTACCGGGGTTGATTGCTGCGTCGGTTTGGATAAAGTCCTCGTAGGTGTTGAGGCCCAGGCTGTTGCGGCCCGTGGCGCTGATAATGCCCATCGTAACCGTCTGGCCAACACCGAACGGATTGCCGATGGCGAGGGTAACGTCACCCACCTGCAGAGTGTCGGAGTCGGATAGGGTGATAGTTGGCAGGTCCCCCAGCTCGACCTTCAACACGGCCAGGTCGGTTTCCGGATCATTTCCAACCAGCGTAGCCATTGCCTCGCGACCATCCTTCAGCGCAACAACGATACTGTCGGCTCCCTCAATCACATGGTTGTTGGTGGCGATATAGCCCTGTGGGCTGAGAATCACCCCTGACCCTAGGCTAGACTCGATACGCTGACGCTGAGGTGTATCGCGACGTTCCAGAAACTGCTGATAAAACGGATCATCTTTCAACGGCGCTTTTTGCTGAACCAATGTGCGGGTGTAGATGTTTACCACCGCGGGGGCGGCTACATTGACGGCATCAGCATAAGAAACCGGGCCGTGCCCAAGACCGGTTGCAGGCTGGGAGTTAGCCTGGTTGGTCTGGCGAATCTCAACGGTTGTGACCTTCGGTGCAAACAGGTCAGGAAAAAATTGCAGCAGAATAATCGCCGCAAAAATACCTGTGATCACGGGCCAGAGCAAAAAAGAGAATCGTCGCATGGTCTCGGGGGTTGAAGGTTATAAGGGATTTTAGAATTATACGAAGATAACAATGGTTATGTGAATCTGAATCAGGATTATATGTCGATAAGTAGGAAAGAACTGATCCGCTATCTGGATCAAAGACTTAGCCCCGAGCGCTTTCGTGATTACGCGCCCAATGGTTTACAGGTCGAAGGTGCTGAGCAGATCAGCCGAGTGGTGACCGGTGTGACTGCGTCTCAAGCGCTGTTGGATGAGGCTGTCGCATGGGGCGCTGACACAGTGCTGGTGCACCACGGTTACTTCTGGAAGGGTGAGAACCCATGTATTACCGGAATGAAGCAACGCCGCCTGAAAACCCTATTGCAGCATGATATAAACCTGATCGGTTATCATCTGCCGTTGGATGCCCATCCTGAGATTGGCAATAACGCCATGTTAGCGGCGCTGCTGGATATCGAGGTTACAGATGGTCTGGAGGCGGGTAATCCGCTGAGTATTGGTGTTGTTGGTGAGTTTGACGAAGCGCTTAGCCTGAACGATCTCGGAACACGCATTGCAAAGGCGTTAGGGCGCGAGCCTGTCCTGATTAAGGGTGGGGATCACCTGATCAAAACAATCGGATTGTGCACCGGTGGAGCGCAGGACTATATCGACAAGGCGATTGAGCTGGGTCTGGATGCTTACCTGTCTGGCGAAATCTCAGAGCGGACGGTTCACAGTGCGCGCGAAAATGGCGTGCATTATATCGCTGCGGGTCACCATGCGACTGAGCGGTATGGTGCCAAAGCACTTGGCGAAGAGCTGGCCCGGGAATACGGCTTGGAAGTGCGTTTTGTGGATATCGATAATCCCGTGTGAGCCAAGGGCTTATGCTCAGACACAAAAAAACCGGCTGAGAGGCCACTGCTGTCCCATAGTTTGGGATAAATAAGAAAGCCTGAATCCATGTGAGTAAAATGAGTGTGCGAGCAAACACTTTAATCACAAAGGATTCAGGCTTTGTCACATCATAACACCGCGTTTCATCAGTTGCTGCAG
>NZ_CAXRBQ010000124.1:0-8168 GCF_964228735.1 Pontibacterium sp.
AAAAATCGCGTTGCATGCCCCTGAATCCGGGTACTTCAGCTCCTCGTTGGACAACAGTCCGAGAAAACAGGCATCGAGGAGTATTCATGAAAAATCCGGGCTAGAAGCACCTATACAATCAGCAACACGTTTGACAGTGTCCAATCACTCTTTAGTTATACGCACCTGAAGCGTAGTGCAGTTCGTAGCTGTGGCTGTAGATTTCCAGGATGTTACCAAACGGATCTTCCATGTAGATCATGCGGTACGGCTTTTCACCTGGGTAGTAGTAACGCGGTTTTGGCATACGCTTTTTACCACCCGCAGCCACAATGCGCTCAGCCAGGCCTTCTACATCCGGGTCCTGAACGCAGAAGTGGAAAACGCCGGTTTTCCAGTATTCGAAGTTATTTTCCGGATTCTCCTGATTCTTAAACTGGAACAGCTCTACACCTACACGATCACCGGTCGACAGGTGAGCTATACGGAACGCCCCCCAATTTGGGCCAAATACATCGGTACACATCTCGCCGATGGCGCTATCGTCCTCCACTATCTCGGTCGGCTCCATAATCAGGTACCAACCCAATACTTCAGTGTAAAACTTCACTGCCGCTTCCAGGTCAGGAACGGAAATACCAATGTGGGAAAAGTTGCGCGGGTACGGACGAATGGTGTTCTCTTGTGGTGCGGGGTTCATGGTAGGTCTCCTGATCAATCGTTAGAGACCAGTTTAAAAAACACCAATCAGCACATAAAATTATTATTAATCATTTTTTTGATAATTTTTAATTATGATAAATCCTGTCTTCCTACGAACCTTTATGCATCTGGTGAAAACCAACCATTTCACCCGTACTGCTGAACAGTTGCATATGACCCAACCGGGTGTCAGCCAGCACATAAAAAAGCTAGAGGAATACCTTGGCACCCCGCTTCTGAATCGGTACGGAAAGTCGTTCGAACTCACCCGTGCCGGCGAACTTTTATATCAATACGGTGCACAACAGGCGGAAGCTGAATTTGACCTGCAACAGAAATTGGCGGGTGATGATCCCCATGCCGGTAAATGCCGCCTGGCATGCTCAGGTTCGATGGCGATGCAGCTATACCCCAGCTTGCTTGGATTGCAAAAACAGTTTGGGGAACTGAGGTTCAGCGTTGAGGCCGCGCCCAAAACCGCAATCATCGAACGGATCAAAAACAACCAGTCCGACTTTGGCATCGTTACCCAGCCGGTGAACGACCCGATGTTGGATAGCGAATATCTGGGAAAAGACACCTTATGTCTGGTCCTGCCCCCAAAAACCGTTGCCCGTTGGCAATCGCTGCGATCATTGGGGTTTATCAACCACCCAGACGGTCACCACTACGCCTCCCGTGTGTTAGAAACCAACTTCCCAGATGACTTTAACGGTATGGATCAGATCTCTGAATCAGGCTATATCAATCAACTCGGACAGATCTTGCTGCCCGTCGCCCAAGGATTAGGATTCACCGTCATCCCAAAGTCCTCGTTGGATGCATTCCCCTTTCCGGATCAGCTTCAAAGCGCGACACTTGAAGCACCCGTTGAGGATGAGGTTTACCTGCTGACCAAGAAACACAAGCCACTACCGAAGCGATATCACCGGATTCGTGAATTGCTGATCGATCAGTGGACGAAATCACCTCCCTAGAAGAGGTTCTTTGCTTGATGGTACGAAAAAGCCCGCAATCAGCGGGCTGAAACGCTTGTCGGTATATACTTCTGCACAGCGACTAACTTTCCTCTAAAACATGCTGCCCCTTTGAAACGGTGTTTTTGCCTGACTGTTTAGACATATACATCGCGTCATCGGCTTGCCTCATAAGTTCGTCCAGGTCAGTACTGTCTTCTGGATAGAACGCTACCCCTATGCTGGCCGATACATTTGCAGAGCTACACTCAACATCGTAAGGCTTGCTGAGCACGGCCCTGATGTTTTCGGCAACCTTCATTCCATCCTTCTGAGTCCCTACATCTTGGATAATGGCGGCAAATTCATCCCCTCCCAGTCGACAAAGAATATCGCTCTCCCTGAGCAAGTTTTTCATTCTTGCTGCCGCATCTACCAACACCTTATCGCCGGCTTCATGCCCACAGGAATCATTGACCTGTTTGAAGCCATCGAGGTCGATATACAGTACCGCAATACCCTGCCGATGGCGCTTAGCATTGAGCATTGCCTGTATTCCTTTTTCGTAGAAGAGAGCACGGTTGGACAAACCCGTAAGTGCATCGTAGTGCGCCATATAATCCAGCTTGCTATAGAGTTTCTTCTGTTCAGTTATATCCTGATGTGTCCCGGACATTCGGACAGGATTTCCGTGCTTATCCCATTCGACGACCTTCCCGCGGTCCAGCACCCAAATCCAATGCCCCGCCTTATGCTTCATTCGTGCTTCGCACTCATAGTAACCGAGCTCGCCGCTGAAGTTTTTCTGAAGCAATTCATTGGATTTCTCAAGATCCTCTTCGTTACACAGTGATACCCACGTTTCAATCGAAATTGGCTCCAGCTCTTCCAGTGTATAGCCTGCGATCTCTGCCCAACGCTCATTAAATGTGACTTTGCCAGAAGGAATATGCCACTCCCAGGTACCAACACGAGTGCCCCAAATCACTTCATTCAGGCGTTCCTTTTCCACTTCGATGGTGTGTTGAGACCTCCTGTTAATCATCAGCACTGCCAACAAAACACCTACAAGTACTACCAACAGGACGATAATACTGAGCATCTCATTTTTCTGACGCTCTTTCTGATCAAAAAGTTGCTGGGTTTTTTGTGCAACCAGAGATTCCAAACGTTCCTGATAGTGGAGCAACGCTTCAGATGCGTTGGACAGATCCGTCGCGTCGGCGATGATGGAGTAGAGGACGGTTTCCCCATGGTATGTGATTGGCACCGACGCGACATTAACCGTCCGGACTTCGCCGTTAGCCAAGCGGTGTTTGAAGATGAAGTAGTTTCTGTTCTCCTCCTTTGCCAATACCATCTCTTCAGCAACAGCTTGCTTGGAGAGTTGATTTATCTCCTGAACTTTCATCGTTTTGAGCTGATCAACAGAATACCCATAGAAACGGGCAGCGGCTTCATTGGCCTCGACTATACGACCATCTTCAGGTGAGATTAAAAGCATGATTGCGGTCTGAGTGCGAAATGAAGTATCGAATAAAGACTCGGAGTAAACACCGCCGGATACAAAAAAAGTACTCAATAGAACTATTAGCGGCATCACGCATTGAAGAAGCCGCTTTCGTACATACCCCATGAATACTACGTCCCTTTTCAGTATGTGATACTTAAAAGTAGCACAGCACCTCATACCTCTCTAACTCGTAACACTTTTGCTGCACACTTCGACCGATCTGGTACTAGCTGTTTATGCCCCTGGTGCTACAGGTTCGATGCCACAGCCCCGTATATTGAATACTGCTAGCCGCCCGCCCCTGCGCGGGTTCCACCATATGTGCTTTTCAAATATCGACGGAACGCTTTAATGAATCAAGTTGAGCACCCACGGTATATTTTGCCGATCATTATTGTGGCTCAGTTTCTGGGTACCTCCACCTGGTTTGCGGGCAACGCGATCTTGCCCGAATTACAAAATGAATGGCAGCTAACCGACTACGCACTCGCACCGCTCACTAACTCGGTGCAATGGGGCTTTATCTCAGGCGCACTGCTGTTTGGCTTTCTGGCAGTCTCTGACCGGATCTCGCCACGGATAATGTTTTTCATTTGCGCGACGCTTTGCGGATTAAGCAGTCTGACCATCTCCCAATGGGCAAACACACTGGATCAGGTCCTGTGGCTGCGATTCTTTAGCGGCATGATGCTGGCCGGGATCTATCCGGTGGATATGAAGATCGCCACCGGTTGGTTTCCGCAGGGACTGGGACGTGCGCTGGGTTACCTGATTGGCGCACTGGTACTTGGCACGGCGACACCACACCTGCTGTCCAGTCTGCCCAATACGTCGTGGCGCGAAGTCATGGCACTGGTGGGTCTGGCGGCCCTTACGGGCGGCGTGCTGATTCTCGGCTTTGTACCGGATGGCCCCAACCTTAACAAAGGTGCACCGATCAATTTACGGGCCTTAGCGGAAATTGTGCGGTGTAAACCACTGCGCGCTGCCGTTTTTGGGTATCTCGGGCACAGCTGGGAGCTGTATGCGATGTGGGCCTTGGCACCGATCTGGCTGCTGGCCTGGGGTCAGTCTCACGAGCAAACAATCAACAGCGCCTTCTGGACCTCTATCATAATCGCGACCGGCGCGCTGGGTTGTGTAGTTGCCGGGATCTGGTCACGGACCTATGGCAGCTTGGCAATCGCCAGGAATATGCTGATTGTGTCGGGTATCTGCTGCCTGGTATCACCACTGGTGATGCTGGCACCACTCTGGCTGGTATTACCGTTCTGGTTTATCTGGGGATTTTCGGTGGTGGCGGACTCGGCGCAATTCTCTGCACTCTCGGCCCAAACGGCACCTTCCAGCCTGCTAGGTTCAGCCATGACACTGATTAATGCGATGGGTTATGCAACAACAGCACTGGCAGTCGAACTGATTGCCGTATTGATTGGCACAGTTCCGGTTGAGTGGCTGGCGTGGTGCTTGTTGCCCGGCCCAATCCTTGGCATTTGGAGCTTACGCAGCCTCAAACGCAGCACGGAGGTTACGGCTTCTGCCTGATACCTTCTTGTGCCAGCAAAAGCATAGCCATATCAGGTCCCGTCTTTTTATTGATTTGAATAAACCGTTACATGTTGTCTGCAGCGGGTAAAGGGTGACAGATCCTTCCCAACCAGCTTTTGTGACACGGGGGATAAATAGGAAGATTCAGAGATTAAGCACAGAGGTGCCTTCGCGGATCGCCAGCTGATACAGGCTCTCCTTATGCGCCTTGAGGATCGCATAGATATCACCATCCAACTGACCGCCACTCACCATATCATCCATAATCGCCAGCACCGCATCGACGCTCAAACGCCCGCGATACGGACGCTTTTGACACAGTGCCTGAAAGATATCGGCAATAGAGAGAATGCGCGTTGGAATATCGATCTGATCGGCATTCCAACCGTATGGGTAACCGGAACCATCGAGCTTTTCGTGATGCTCCGCTGCCCACTTAGCGATGAGAGTGTTGGGAAATATCGCCTGCAAAACACGGCGGCTATCCAGCGGATGGCTGCGCATCTGCGCGAGCTCTTCCGGTGTTAACGCGCCGGGTTTATCCAGAATTTCGTCCGGTGTACGCAATTTGCCCACATCGTGCAGTAAACCGGCAATGCGCAGCAGTCGCTTTTCGTACTGATCACACCCCACCAGCTCCGCCAAAGAGTAGGCGATATCAGCAACACGCAGGCTGTGGTAATGAGTAAATGGACTTTTGGCGTCGACCACTTGGGAGATCAACTCACCCAGCGCCTCAATCTCATCAAAACTGAGCGAAACACGATAATCAGCGGAGGACAGCGTTTCAAAAATCGCATCGTCCAGAAACTCATCACGCAGCTCCAGCCAGAAACTGTCTTTCAGCGCGGCCCGCTCCAATGCGGTAAAGTGGCCTTCAGAAAATAAGGTACCGATGTAAGGACGCAGTTCGTCGAGGATCGCCTGCCGCTCCAGCAATACCATGTGCAGTGGCTGTTTCTGAATGAACGAGACGTACACCACATCCAGGCGATCAGCCAGGAAGATTAGGTTGGCGTAATCGGCCGTCACCTGATCCAGCGATTCAGGCAGGTGCTCCCAGCGGGTATGGTGGTAACGTACGGCTTCAGCGTAACGCTGAAACGGAGGAAAACTGCTCAGGAAGTACTCGCCACGTATACAGTGCTCTTCAGCACCGTTCCACTCCAACTCTCCGACGATTTTCTTATGAACAGCCGTGGAAGACACACCGCTATCGTGCAACATACCGGCGAGCAGGATGAAGTGGCGACGCTCCCGTGTCCAACCCAGCAGATGGGCCACACGGTGACAGATCAGACCCACACGACGTCCGTGGCTCCTGTCGTTAACACCAACGTAATCCAACGCTTTTGTTACGGCGTGGGCTGCGCGGCCAACGTCAACGTCCATGCCCAGCATGTTATTTACGGGGGTATCCAAGTTGCCTTCCAACATCCATTATATGATTACACAGTCATTCCTTTGAGTTCAGACAACATAGGCCATTTGCCACCCTGGGCAACTTTTGACCACTGAACACAAATTGAAACGGATTCTAACACCACAAAACGTGCTCAAACCAGCACTGTTACTAAATTGCTACCAAATAATTAAAACAGTTCAAAAACTTAGATAGAAAATCGAGACAAAAAAAGCGGCTTACTTTTAACCGCACTTTCAGACTGTTACCTTCGCTTGCCACGATACCTATGTGGCATTCACAACCGACGTCGGCTCTTCCGCGATACACTTCAGGAACCAGTCCTTAAATGTACAGAAGGCTTCATTGTCCTTTTTGTTTTCTGAATAGGTCAGGTAGTGCAACTTCTCACGGTACCGCGCTTCTGCATCCCCTGCGCGTACCAACCAGCCCTGCTCTATCATCGGTGCAACCAATTGATGCCAGCCCAGACTCACCCCCTGATGGTTCAGCGCCATCTGGATCAGCATGTTGTAGTCATTGGCGTTAAAGAGGTGACGCTCCCCTTCGATGCCTACATCGATGTCCATACCAAGACTATTGAACCAGACGCCCCAGTCCACGTGTTCTGCAATCTGGGAACGACCATACGGGCTCAGATTGAGCAATGTGGTGTGCTGCAGCCCTTCCAGCGTTGCGATCTCTGGATGCTGCTTGAGATACAGCGGCGAACACACCGGGAAGATCAGGTCATAAAACAACGGAATCGAGTGGTAGCCTTCACGCGGGTCACTCGCCTTATTGATAAATACATCCGGATGCACACCCGGTTCCATCTGCAGGAAGTTGTTGGTGGTCACAACGTTTACGTCGATATCCGGGTTCGCCGCAAAGAAGCTCGGCAAACGGGAGGACAACCAGAACGCAGAAAATGCAGGTGAACAGCAAATCGTCAGCTCCTGTTTCTGCTTATCACTGTTCTCGATACGCTGCGCTGCCTGAGCTATATTCACAAACGAAAGATAGGCCGCATCGTAGAAGATGGTACCCGCTTCGGTCAGCTCTACCGCCCTACCCGCACGCTTGAATAACTCCACGCCCAGCGAGGCTTCCAGCTCACGAATTTGGCGACTAATGGCCGCTTGCGTCACGCACAGCGCCTCCGCAGCACGGGTAAAATTCTGATATTTGGCCGCAGCCACAAAAGACTTCACCGCCCGTAACGACGGCATCTTCACCAATATCTGGTCGGGTTCGACGTGTTTAACCATAACTTCAGGTATTCAATTCTCTAAATAAAAAGTCGCTTTACCGGTTTTCGGCCCGTTAATACACTGATTTCCAAGTTGAAATAAGCACACGTTTTGTAAGTAAACGGTTTTCAACCGGCGACGACTCAACAGGATGCGACGCCAATATGACTGACAGCGCCAGCAGATCACTGATCGAAAATACTATAGTTTCAGTGTACCTGCGAAGGCCAACAAAACCACAACAATAAGAATGCCTACCGCAGCGTAGTGTCATGGGAGTATCTGAGATGACAAGCAAAACCAAAACTCTGGAGCTGATCAATCAGCGTAAACCTCGCCACGCCCTGAGCCGTGAACTGTACCGTGATGATGAGGTTTATCAGCAGGATCTGGAACAGATCTGGCATAAGGAGTGGATTTTTGCCGGTCATACGTTCGAGATCGAAAAAGCTGGCGAGTTCATGACCATTCAGGTGGGTGACTATCCGGTGGTGATCGTACGTGATGACAGTGGCGATGTTCGCGCATTCCACAACGCCTGCCGCCACCGCGGTTCGCGTGTATGCGCTGAGTCCAAAGGTAAAGTTGCCAAGCTGGTATGCCCATACCACAAATGGACCTTCGGCCTGGACGGCAAACTGCTGTTCGCGGCTAACATGGGCGAGAAATTCAACAACGATGATCACGGCCTGATGCCGGTGCACTGTGAAGTCGTTAACAGCTATATCTACATCTGCGTTGCGGATGAAGCACCGGACTTTGAGCAGTTCCGCAAAGACCTGAGCCCATTCATCACCCCGCATAACCTGGAAAAC
>NZ_CAXRBQ010000125.1:0-37860 GCF_964228735.1 Pontibacterium sp.
GTCGGTCTTCGCCGGTACGACCCTGAACCAAACGGGCCAGGCGATAGAGGTCATCATGATGACGATGGCGGTATACCTCTCCCTCAGTATTCTGACGTCGGTATTCATGAACTGGTACAACAAGCGCATGGCGCTGATAGAACGATAGGAGGCCGGTTGTGAAATATGATCCTCAACCAACACTGCCCGCGCCACCTGGAACCCTTGGCGCAGTGGGCTGGATGCGCAAGCATCTGTTTAACGGGCCGTTCAACAGTATCGCCACCGTGGTACTGGCCTATTTCACCATCATCTTTATGTGGCCGGTCCTGGACTGGGCGTTTCTGAGTGCTGACTGGATCGGCACCACGCGTAACGACTGCACCAGTGACGGTGCCTGCTGGGTATTTATCAGTCAGCGACTGAACCAGTTCCTCTACGGATTCTATCCGGAGGCGGAAACCTGGCGACTGGACCTGGCCTTCTTCATGATGGCTGCGCTGATCGCCTGGCTAATCATTCCAAAAACCCCATTCAAGGGCTGGGTAGCCGCATTCACGCTGCTAATCTTCCCATTCATTGCCTTTGTGCTGCTGAGTGGAGGTTACTTTGGCCTGGAAACCGTTGAAACCCACAAGTGGGGTGGCCTCAGCCTGACGCTGGTGCTGGCGGTTGTAGGTATTGTGGCGGCACTGCCGTTTGGTGTGTTGCTGGCACTGGGACGCCGCTCGGAGATGCCGATCGTCCGTTCCCTGTCTGTGGTCTACATCGAGATCTGGCGTGGCGTACCGCTGATCACCGTGCTGTTCATGGCATCGGTTATGTTGCCACTCTTCTTCCCGGAAGATATGAACTTCGACAAGCTGTTGCGCGCCCTGATCGGTATCACCATGTTCCAGTCAGCCTACATGGCGGAAGTGGTGCGTGGTGGTTTGCAGGCGATCCCGAAAGGTCAGTATGAGGCGGCGGATTCCCTCGGCCTCGGCTATTGGCAGAAGATGAACATGATCATCCTGCCACAAGCCCTGAAGCTGATGATTCCGGGTATCGTGAATACCTTCATCGCCCTATTCAAGGACACCAGTCTGGTGCTGATTATCGGCCTGTTCGACCTGCTAGCGATCATGCAGGCCTCGGCCAACGACCCGAACTGGATCGGTTTCTCAACCGAGGGGTATGTCTTTGTGGCGCTGGTGTTCTGGGTGTTCTGTTTCGGTATGTCCCGCTACAGCATCCACCTGGAGAAACGTTTGCATACCGGTCACGGTAACCGTGCCTGATTCTGGAGAGTATTAGAATGAGTGAAGCACAAAAACAAAACGACCCGTTGATGGTCGAGATCCGTGACCTCAACAAATGGTACGGCGAGTTTCATGTCCTGAAAAACATCAACCTGCAGGTAAAACGCGGCGAACGTATCGTTATCTGTGGACCGTCCGGTTCCGGCAAGTCCACCATGATCCGCTGCATCAACCGCCTGGAAGAGCACCAGCAGGGTGAGATTATCGTCAACGGCACCCCGCTGGTTGAAGACGTGAAGAAGATCGAAGCGATCCGTAAGGACGTGGGTATGGTGTTCCAGCACTTCAATCTGTTCCCGCACCTGACGGTGCTGGAAAACTGCGTGCTAGCCCCGATCTGGGTGAAGAAGGTGCCACGTAAGCAGGCGGAAGCCACTGCAATGAAATACCTGGAACGCGTAAAAATCCCTGAACAGGCGCTGAAATACCCGGGTCAGCTGTCCGGTGGTCAGCAGCAGCGTGTAGCGATCGCCCGCTCGCTCTGCATGAACCCGGACGTGATGCTGTTTGACGAACCCACCTCTGCACTCGACCCCGAGATGATCAAAGAGGTACTGGACGTAATGATCGAGCTGGCCCATGAAGGGATGACCATGCTGTGTGTTACCCACGAAATGGGTTTTGCCAAGACGGTGGCAGACCGTGTGATCTTTATGGACGGTGGCCAGATTGTTGAGGAGAACGAACCCAACGCGTTCTTTAACAATCCGGAACACGAACGTACTCAGCTGTTCCTCAGTCAGATCCTCAACCACTAATCAACAGCACACCAAAAATGGGCCTTCGGGCCCATTTTTATTTCTGCTTCATGCGCGATCCAGCAATCCCGCGCGATACGCTCGCGGTGACATCCCCAAGGATTTTTTGAACAGTCTGCGCAACGAGCTGGCGTTGCTGTACCCCACCCGCTCGACAATCTGCTCTATCCCCAGGTTGGTGGTCTCCAGCAGCAACTTAGTGTGCTCGATACGCAACCGCTGTTGATACTCCGACGGCGCCATGCCCAGCGCTTTCTTAAAGCGGCGCGATAGCGTACGCTCACTTACGTGGTGCAATGCTGCCAGGGACTCCAGATCCAGCGGCTGGTTGATATGGCGCTGCATCCAGCTCTCTACCGCCAGCACCACCGCATCCTGGTGTTCGGTCTGCTCCTGCAGGAACACATAAGGTGAAGCAAAACTCTGGCTGGCATCCACCAGCATCGTTTTGGCGCAGGTTTGTGCCAACTGGCGCCCCACCTGCTGCTCCACAATCTCCAGCATGACGCCCAGGTTGGCCGTCATCGCCCCGGTGCAATAACCCTGTTTGTGCTCCACCTGCAGTGTGTCTTTTCGCAGCTCCACCTCCGGATAACGGCGCTGAAACAAACTGCCCAACCACCAGGCAGTCGTGGCAGCCTGCCCCTTCAGGTGCCCGGTTTCAGCCAGCAGAAATACACCGCTGCAGTTTGCCGCGATCAGCTCACGGTTAGCGTACTGCTGACGCAGCCACTCGGTTTCCCGCTTCAGGCCACTCAGGTGATTCAGCAGGTCGGCCCCATCCTGATGATGAATGCCGGGCACAAAAATCAGATCCGGTTGCGGTACCTCATCCAACTGACAGTCCACCAGCACCCGGGTACCGTTGGATGCAGTCACTACCTGCTTATCCGCAGCAACCAGATGACAACGGTAGAGAGGTTCTTCTCCGCCTCTCTGTTTCCAGATGCTATTCACCACACCAAACACATCAAAGGTGGTAGCGATGCTGGAGGATTGAAAATTGTCGAAGACTAAACCCAATACGTGATACATAGCATGACCGATTTTGCGCGTTATATGGCGCCCAGATGACTGATTCTGAACGGTTTGAGTTGCTAGCATGACATTCAACGTAATCAGATTCAAAAATAAGAACAGGTGAAATCATGTCCCCATCCGATATCAGTCGTTACCCGGTACCCGAACTCAACAGCCTGCCGGAGGATATCCAGCAACGTATTCTGGCGGTGCAGAAAAAGGCCGGATTTATCCCCAATGTGTTCCTCACCCTGGCACACCGCCCGGCAGAGTTTCGTGCCTTCTTTGCCTACCACGATGCCATCATGGAACGTGAAGAGAGTAAGCTGACACCGGCCGAGAAAGAGATGATCATCGTGGCAACCAGCGCCGCCAACGGTTGTCAGTACTGCGTGATCGCCCACGGCGCACTGCTGCGTATCTTTGCCAAAGAGCCACTGCTTGCCGACCAGATCGCAGTGAATTACCTGCACTCTCCGCTCTCACTGGCGCAGAAAGCGATGCTGGATTTTGCGATGACGTTGTCACAATCACCGGAGCTGATCAGCCAGGATGACTATGAATCGCTCTACGCACACGGCTTTGACGACGAAGACATCTGGGATATTGCCGGGATTACCGCCTTCTTTGGCCTCTCCAACCGTATGGCGATCATCACCTCCATGCAGGCCAACCGTGAGTTTTACACCATGGCACGTGAACCACGCGAATAGAGCTGATTCTCCATACCAAGGGCGGTGGATAAATCCGCCGCCTGAAAGATCAGCAAGACAACCCAAAACTTCTTGATTTAAGATAACTCTCAATACAATTATTCTTTAACAGGAATACATTATGGAGTTTATCGCCCTACGCACCTTCCAGGCTGTTGTTGAGGAAGGTGGCATCCTGTCTGCGTCCCGCAAACTCAACACCGTGCAATCCAACGTCACCACCCGGATCAAACGCCTGGAAGAGGAGCTGGGGGCAGAACTGTTTTACCGTAAGGGGCGCGGCCTAGAGCTGGCACCCTCTGGCAAAGTCCTGCTGGAATACACCCGCCAACTGCTGCAGCTTGAATCCCAGGCCGGAGCAGCAGTGCGCCAGGTTGGTGAGATGAGTGGTGAGCTGCGTATCGGTTCGATGGAGTCCTTTGCCGCACTGCGCTTGCCGCCACTGCTGAAATCCCTGCGTGAAACCCACCGGGGCGTGGATCTGTTTGTGCAGACCGATACCTCCGCTGCCCTGGTCGAACAGGTATTGGAGCACAAGCTGGATTGCGCCTTTGTAGGTGGCCCGGTCAGACATCCGGAACTCACCGCAGTCGATGTGTTTGAAGACCAATTGGTATTGGTGCGGGCGATGCATCAGCACCAGCCCAACCTGCCGTTGATCCTGTTCCGCGAAGGTTGTGCCTACCGTGCCCGCGCCCTGCAATGGCAGCAGGAAGCCGGGTACCAGAGCGATGATGTGATGGAGCTGGGCACGCTGGATGGCATTCTAGGCTGCGTGGCGATGGGCCTGGGTTACACCCTGATGCCACGCTGGATTGTTCTGGGTAATCGCCACTGTGATGAGCTGGAAACGGAAGCGATCTCCCCACATCTGGCAGATATCTCCACCACCTTGATCTATCACCGTAACAGCCTGCCGCTGAAGGCGATTGAAACCCTGTTGGCACAGGCGAAAGCGCTGGAGATTCCCGCCAACAAAGCGGTTATCTGAACGGCTTGCTGTAACCCTCGAAGTGTTCGATCAACCAGTCTGCCAAAGCCCGCACCCGGTTCAGCTGATAGCGGGCTGGCGGACAGATCAATGACAGCGGGGTTGTCTGCCGCCACTCCGGCAGCACCTCCACCAGACTGCCGTCGCGAAGCCCGCGATTGGTGTACAGATCCGCAAGACGGGCGATGCCCACACCCTGCTCGGCTGCCCGCAACATCACACGCCCGTTGGCGATCTGAAAACCTTTCCCGGCCTGGATGCGGATCTGCTCATCCGGTTTCACAAAGGACCATTCACTCACACTGCCGTAGATCAGCGGCAACTCACGCAGATCGTGGGGATGTGTGATTGGGCCGTGCTTTTCCAGAAACTCAGGGCTTGCCACATAGCGGGTAGTGATCGTGTGCAAGCGACGCGCCACCAAGCTGGA
Organism: Pontibacterium sp.; assembly: GCF_964228735.1. GTDB lineage: Bacteria > Pseudomonadota > Gammaproteobacteria > Pseudomonadales > Balneatricaceae > Pontibacterium. Next base: position 5,193 of record NZ_CAXRBQ010000125.1, read on the forward strand.
ATCGGGCAGCTCTCCCATCCGCATCACCAGGTCGTACTGGCTTTCAATCAGATCCACCCGTTGGCTGGAGAAATCCAGTTTCACGTCAATCTGGGGATAGGCCTGCTGGAAAGCGATCAGCATTGGCGCGATCAGCTCTTCACCGATCAAGCCACCCACTGAGTTCATATGAATGGTGCCGCTTAATGCTTCGGTGGATTGCGTGGCCCACTCGCGGGCGCTGTCGAGTTGGTTAACTGCGGATCTGCACTGCTCGTAATAGCCCTGCCCCACTTCTGTGAGACGCAGGATGCGGGTCGTACGGTAAAGCAACTGCACCCCCAGCGTTTTTTCCAGCGCGGTGACCTGCTGGCTCAAGCTGGCTTTGGATAAGCCGGTCGCTTCAGCCGCAGCGGTGAAGCTGCCCTGTTCCGCCACCGCCAGAAATGAGCGGATACCACTCCAAAGGATATTGTTCATTAATTTCTAACAGTAATTTCAGATTAGGCTTATTTATCAAAATACCCCAATCTCTAAAATCTCTCCACATCGCTGATCACTCAGCAACCCATCAAAACAGGAGAGAACTCATGAACAAACCACTGATTGTTATCACCGGCGCCAGCTCCGGCATCGGCGCAGCCATGGCCAATGCATTCAGCGCCGCGGGTCACCCCCTCCTCCTGCTGGCCCGTCGTATCGATCGATTGGAAGCGCTGGAGCTACCGGATACCTTGTACAAGCAGGTGGATATCACCGACCGTGCCGCGTTGGCCGCCGCAATCCGTGATGCGGAAGCGCAATACGGCGAAGCAGACTGCCTGATCAACAACGCCGGTGTGATGCTGCTGGGCCAGCTGGATCAGCAGGAGGTTGGCGAATGGCAGCAAATGTTTGATGTGAACGTGATGGGTCTGCTGAACGGTATACAGGCGGTTTTGCCTGCGATGAAAGCCCGTCGTGGTGGCACCATCATCAACGTCAGCTCCATTGCCGGACGTAAGACTTTCCCGAACCATGCAGCCTACTGCGGTACCAAATTTGCGGTACACGCGATGAGCGAGAACCTGCGTGAAGAGGTGGCGGATGAAAACGTACGGGTGATCACCATCGCCCCCGGCGCAGTGGAGACAGAACTGCTGTCCCACACCACCTCGGACGAGATCAAGTCAGGTTACGAGGATTGGAAAGAGAGCATGGGCGGCGCCATCGTCGCCGACGACATTGCCCGCGCGACCCTGTTTGCATACCAGCAACCCCAAAACCTCTGCATCCGCGAGATTGTCCTGGCAGCAACCCGTCAGCAGCCTTAAATCTCGTCCTGATGAGCGGAGAGGTTGTGCAGCAACGCCAGTGCATGGCGGGGTTTGATCTTCTCCGGCAGGAACTCGGTCAGTTCCATATGCGCCAGCAACTTATCAAACAGCGGTGAGCTGCTGGCGTATCCCATCTTCCAGTCGGTAAAGATCGGTTTATCGATGTATTCGAAGCTAATCATCTCCAGCTCATCGTGGCGCGGATCGTCTGCGATGTGCAGATACAGTTCACACACCTCTTTCCGGTCCCCTTCCAGCGCCTGCAGGAAATAACGGTTGCTGTAGCAGAGCATGCCACAGATCCCCAGTTCGGTGTTGTTGGTTCGGGCTGCGGTCAGAATGTCTTTCATATCAGACAGCGTCATATCCCGCGTCGCCCGGCTGAAGTAAAGTAATCTGATTTTCTGTGTCATAAATGTCTCACAAGTCCGATTTGTACACTAAACTCAATTCTATGGAGTATAGAACAAAATTCGGAGGTTCCCGTGCAGCAGGACGTTGAAAATACACTGGTGGTCTACGCCCCCCATTCTGACAGCGAAAAGATATACCGATTAAAGGAGACGTTTGTGGTGAACGAATTCTCTCGTTTCTCCGCATTCAAGAAATTCATCCGCTCCAACGATGCCGCGGTTGTCCTGCTGTTTACCACGGATGAAGCTAATGAAGAGGTGCGTCAGGTCAGCCGTTACCTGCGCCAGGGGCTGGCCAACCACGCCACCCGCATTATGGTGCTGACCGACGACAAGCAGCGACGTTATGAGTTGCAGTGGCTGGAAGATCAGGGGGTTGATGCGGTCTATTCGCTGGATACAGCACACGAGTTGCTGGTTGCCCGCCTGCATCGTTACCAGAAAACCTACGCCGCACTGAGCCAGCGCCTGTACCAGAGTGAGAATCGGACCGGCCTGCTGCTCTCGGTCACGCAGTTTTCCCAGGCACGCAGCTCGTTCTCCGATCTGATCGCCCAGTTCGCCACCGCCCTGAGTGGCTTCTGTTTTGCCAGCCACAGTTTTGTCTTTCGCCAGCGCCAGGAGGGGTTCACCGCCGAGCAGGTATGTGGCACAGCCCTGTCGGCACCACACCTGAACTCCCTCACATCCGGCCCGTTGGGGCGTATCGTGGAAAGCAGTTTTAGGCTCAGCACACCGCAGCTGGAGCTGGTCACCCAGGACGACTCCATCGCCATACTGGATGAACTGGGCATCGACAGCAGCGGTTACGTAAGTTTCCCGATTGTTGTCTACGGCAAGGTGTTGGCGGTAGTGCTCTGCTTTATCCAGAATCACTCCATGGATGCAGTGTCGGTGCGTCAGATCGACATTATGAAAGACGCCTCCAGCCAGCTGCGCAACCTGCTGGAACGGCGCACGGCTGAAAGCCGCCTTAAGACCCAGTACCAGCGCCTCAAGTCGACCCTGCTGGAGTTGCAGACAACCCAGGACCAGCTGGTGCAGTCGGAGAAGATGGCCTCGGTAGGCCAGCTCGCCGCGGGCATTGCCCACGAGATCAACAACCCGATGTCCTTTGTACTCTCCAACTTCAAATCGATGGATGAGTACGTGGCCACCATGATCAAGATGCTGGAACTGCACGACCAGTTCGTGCAGGTGTTGAACGATGCAGAGAAACCGGAAGCCAAGGCGCTGCGCAACGATATCGAGAACTTCCAGCGCAGCAAGGACCTGGACTTCATCCTTGAAGATATTTGGGAGGTGGTGAACGAATCCCGCCAGGGCCTGCTGCGGGTGCGCGATATCGTCAGTGACTTGCAGTCGTTCTGCCATAAACAGTCGCTGGAGACCACAGAGGTTGATCTGGAGGCACTGGTGCAGGAATCCCTGCGCATGCTGAAGTATCAGTTGGTGGGCAATGTCACGGTGAATACGAAGATTGATCTGGAGACACCAATCGTCGCCCACCGCGGTTTCCTGCAGCAGGTGCTGGTCAATCTGGTGGTTAACGCCAGCCATGCCCTCGAAGAACTGGACCGGACAGCCAACGAAAAAATCATCCAGATCAGCGCCAGCCAGAGCGATGACGGAATCGAGCTGATCATCCGGGACAACGGGCCAGGTATCCCCGAAAACGTGCGTAACAAGATCTTTGAACCGTTCTTCACGACCAAGGAGATTGGCAAAGGTACCGGGCTCGGTTTGTCGGTCAGCTACAACCTGATCCAGAAGATGAAGGGCAGTATCGAAGTAGATAGCCAGCCGGATACCTATACCCAATTCACCATCAAGCTGCCTGTAATGGAGGTGGCCGAAGCGGAGGCCTGATCAGAAGGCCCCCGCCTCCAGCTGGCATTCCAGCATGTGGCTCAGGGTAGTCTTGAGCTTGAGGGGTTTGACCGGTTTGTTCATCAGCATGTAGCCCAGCTCCCGGATCTCCGCCTTCAGCTCTTTGCAGTAGTTGGCGGTGATCATCAGCACGGGTACATCGTCGGTCAGCATACTGCGAATCTCCTCGGCAGCGTCCACGCCGTTTTCGCCGTTGTCGAGGTGATAATCCACAATCAGCAGATCGACCGGTGTATTGGCCGGATCAAGTTTGGCGGTCAGGTCATCCACCGACAGGGCTGTGACCACTTCACAGCCCCAACCACTCAGCAGGGTATCCATACCCTGGCAGATGGTCAGGTCGTTATCGATCACCCAGATCCGGGTACGCTGCAGACGGTCCAATCGTTGTGGAATATTTGGACCGTGCATCTCACCCTGGCTTGGTGCCTTGGTACCGTATGGAACTTCCACGGAGAAGACCGACCCCACACCCTGCTCGGATTCCACATAAATTGGGTGGGCCAGTACCCGCGAGATCTTATCCACAATGGCCAGGCCCAGGCCTAAGCCCTTGTCCTGACCGCTGTGTTTGTTCTCCAGGCGCTTAAATTCCTGGAAGATCTCCTGCTTTTTCGCCGCTGGGATACCCGCACCGGTATCCCACACCTGGATCAGCAACCCGTGCTCGCGACGGCGACAGCCCAGCAGGATAGTGCCGGATTCCGTGTAGCGGATCGCGTTGGAGAGGAAGTTACGCAGGATACGCGCCAGCAGCTGGGAATCAGAGTTGATGGTCACGTCACAGGGCACAAACCGCAACTCCAGCCCTTCACTCTGGGCCACCTGGCGGTACTCGTTGGCGATGTTCTGCAACAGGTCGCTGACGTTAAAGGAGATTACATCCGGCACCACCGCCCCTGCATCCAGTTTGGAGATATCCACCAGGGTGCTGAGCAGCGATTCCACATCCTCCAGCGAGTTGGAGACTGACTGCACCAACGAGTTGGTCTTGGTTTCCATCGGCTGCTCGATCAGCGCACTGGTAAACAGACGTGCCGCATTCAGCGGCTGCAGCAGGTCATGGCTGACCGCGGCGAGGAATTTGGTTTTGGAGATATTGGCGCGCTCCGCTTCCTGACTGGCTTCACGCAGGCGGGACTCGATCAGAGAGCGCTCGTTGATCTCCAGGCGCAGTTGCTGGTTTACATGGGTCAGCTCGGAGGTACGCTCGATCACGCGCTGCTCCATCATCTGGTAGGCCTGCTTCAACTCTTCACCGGTGCGGATACGCTCGGTGATATCACGGATCATGACAAAGCAGCCCAACGCCTGACCGTCAGCATCCAGGTTGGGCACATAAGATTTCAGCAGGATGCGCTCTTCACCGGCCAGGTTGGGTTCACTCATCTCAAAGGTGACACACTCGCCCGCCATCGCCCGGTCAAAATAGGGCTTGAGGATCGTCATCTGGGCGGCATCGTGGACTTTGGTGATCGGTTCGCCGTTGAGGGCGCCACGCGGCCAGCCGTACCACTCGTCATACACCTTGTTGGTGAATTGATAACGCTCATCCTGTCCTACATAACAGATCAGCGCGGGCACGTTATCGGTGATCAGGCGAATCCACTGCTCACTCTCGCGCAGGGTTTCCGCGTACTGGTGACGCTCGGTGATATCGGTGTAGGTGTTTACAAAACCGCCGGTGGGCATCGGATGGGTGCGAACCTCGATCACCCGCCCGTTGTGCTCGCGCTGATCCGATGCCACCACTTCACCCTGCTGCGCGGCCGACAAGGCATGCTGCAGAATATGCTTGTGGGAAACGGTCAGCGAAGCCCAGGGAGAGTGCTCTGACGCTGCGTCGGGATCTACGCCAGTCAGCTCCAGGAAGCGGTCGTTCCACACCTCCAGACGCCCCTCATGGTCCACCAATGCCACGCCCTGTGAGAGGTTATCCACGGTGGCCTGCAGCAACTTACTTTTCTGCTCCAGTGCCCGCTCACGAATCGCGGTTTCCCGCGCTTTCAGTCCAGTAATGTCGGTGTACAGCACCACCAGGCCATCGTCCTGGGTTGGGCGCTGACTCATCTGGAACCACTTGCCGTTGCAGAGGCGGAAGATCTTGTTGCCACTTTCGCCATCATCGTGGGCTTCAGCGATCAAGCCCGACTCGTGTCCCAGGTTCCAGATGTCCTGAATGGTGATCCCGGCCTGGATCTCGACATCCACGTCGTGCCAGATGGTGCGGAATTTGTTGTTGTAGAGCACCACCCGGCGCTCGGCATCAAACAATACAAAGGCATCGGAGATGCTGTTGATCGCATCGATAAGGCGCTGATGGGAGGTCGCCGCCTGCTCGTTGGCTTCGTGTAACTTACGGTTGGAGGCTTTCAGGTCGGCTAAGGCTGCATTGAGCAATTCGGTCCGTTCACGCACCTGCTCGGCCAACACCACCGAGTGTTCAAAGGCCGCGTACGGATTGGCAACCTGGGAGCTGCCGGACTCCACCCGCTCAATCAGCACCTCATTGATTCGCTTAAGCTTGGCGTTCTCCTGCTCCAGCTCAGCCAGGCGCTGGCGCATCTCAGCTTCATTCATCCGCATGGCCGCCTTCCGGACATGGACCAATGGCCACCCCGGTAAATGTCTGGTTGATATGCATACCGGCGGTCTGTTCACCGTAGGTATTGAAACCGATCACACGGTTGTCGCGCAGAATGTCGGACACTTCATCACAGATCCCCAACAGCTCAATCTCCAGCCGACGCAGGAAACAGTCACAGCCGATCACCAACTGCGGTTCGCCCACCTCTTCGCGAATGTCCGCCAGCTGCTGCTGCAGATTCGGAATGATCGGGCCAGGTTCCATCACTGTCAGTACGATGCCATTCTCAACCGCACAATAAAAAGTCAGGCTTAGGTCGTCGTTCACCTGCTGTATGGAGCGCACGAAATACTCGTCCCCCAGCTTCACCGCGATTGGATTCAGGGCAAAGACTTCATGGTTCAGCTCGGACAGCTCCACCCCCACCGCGCGGGCGTACTCCACCGCTGCGGGTTCGGCATTGAGTTCCAGCACGCGCCGTGCATCCGGGTCAGCTGCAGTGACCACCAGCTTTTCGCTGCAGTTGCGCATATGGTGGGTGCTGAATACCTCAAAGCGGCAGGCGGTGTTAAACAGCAATACCACAGCCGAATCGGAATGGAACTGGCCATCAAAAAATACGTGGGTGTTGGTGAGGTGAACATCGTCCCCGGCGGATCCACCAAAGGTCGGGATACTGCCAAGGGCGGCATTAAGGGACGCCAGTACCATCTCTTCCTGGATAGAGAGGCCATCGAACAGGGTCAGCGCAAAGCTGTTACCCTTGATTGGCGCGATCTCCTTCGCCCGGCAGTCGCTGATCAACCGATCCACCATTGATTGCGCATCGGTCAGGCTAAAGCTGTGTAGCTCGTTCACGCCTACGGCAGCTACGGCAAAACGACCACGGCGGAAACCGATGGCGGTGATACACCCCTGACCGTAACCCTGCGGGGTAATCTCGCCGGCGGTGGTACAACCCACCAGCGGAATATCTTCAAACTGCTGATTGAGTGCGCTGGCCAGCCGGGTCAGGTCATATTCCGCCGAGCAGAAGAACAACACCAGATCCAACGCATCGCCGGTTAGTTGCTGACGCAGTTCAGCCGCTGCCTGCTCGGGCGAGCGGCTGAACGATGCTACACAGAGGACAGATTCAGAAAATTCCACCAGAGACCACCCGGATATTGCCTGTATGTTTCCATTCTAGGGCGCTGTTTTGGAGAGCTGAATACTACTTACGACCCCAATCCCATGATGTGCGACAGCTGGCCTGGTGACCTAACTTTGCAGCAGATGGGTCAACAACGAGCGCAATTTGCCGGGTTTCACCGGTTTGTTCAGCACCGGCAGTCCATGGTCACGGAACAGCTGGCGGCATTCATCGCTGCGATCAGCGGTGATCACCATCGCCGGGATATCCAGGCCAAGGGTTTCCCGAATGCTCAGGACGGCATCGGTGCCGGTCTGATCTTCGTCCAGGTGGTAATCGGCAACGATAACGTCAGGTACCCAGCGCAGCCTTTCGATCAGCTCCAGCGCCTCATGTTCATCCGCTGCGGTTTCCACTTCACAGCCCCACTGCCCCAGCAATGCGGCCATGCTGACCAGGATGTTCTCTTCATTGTCGATCACCAGCACACGGGACTGGTCGATCTGGTCGGTTGGGATGGTGTACTGCGGCATCACACGTGGTTCGGCTTCGTTTGATTGCGCCAGCGGCACTTCAATGGAAAACATAGATCCAACACCCACTTGGGAGGTGACATGGATCGGGTGGTCCAGCACGCGGGCAATACGTTCCACAATTGCCAGTCCCAACCCCACACCGGTGCGCTTGCGTTTCTTGCGCTCCAGTTGCTGAAACTCCTTGAATACATCCTGGATACGGTCTTCCGGAATACCCAAGCCGGTGTCCCACACCTGGATATGCACAGTGTCAGCCCCGCGACGGCAGCCCACCAGCACCCGGCCTTCATTGGTGTAACGGATCGCATTGGAGAGGAAGTTACGCAGAATGCGTATCAGCAGACGGGAGTCGGTGGTTACATTCAGGCTGGACGGTACACAGCGTAGTTCCAGATCGGCATCCTGTGCCACGGTCTGAAACTCAGAAATCAGTGGATCCAGCAATGCCCTGATACTGTACTCCGCCGGATCGGGTTTCACCGCGTTCTGGTCCAGTTTGGAGATATCCAGCAGGTCAGCCAGCAGCTCTTCGGCGTTATCCAGCGCCAGGTGGACCCGCTCGACCAGATGGCCCTCTTCGCCTGCCAGCTCGCGCTCTCGCAATGTAGATACCAACAGGCGGGCAGCATTCATCGGCTGCAGCAGGTCATGGCTGGCCGCGGCGAGGTATTTGTCCTTGCTGATATTGGCCTGTTCGGCCACTTCTTTTGCGACCTTGAGTTCTTTCTGGGCCTGCTCACGTTCGGCGATCTCACGCCAGAGTTTGTCGTTCAGACTCACCAGTTCACGGGTGCGCTCTTCCACCCGCGCTTCCAGTTCTTCGTTCAGTTTCTTCAGGTTGTCCTGCGCTTTTTTCCGTTCGGTGATGTCCTGTACGAACGCCTCAATCACCTGTTGCTCACCCTCCTGCTTCAGCAGTACGTTGAGCGACACATCCACCGCCGAGCCGTCTTTACGTTGCATACGGGTTTCGTAACCAAACACATGCCCGGAGGAATGCAGACAGCCGGTGACAAAGGAAAAGTCCTGCGGTGACAGAAACAACTGCTGGTCGATGCGGGTGATGTGGGCCAGGATCTCGTCCGCCGAGTCGTAGCCGCAGATCTTGGCGATGGCCGGATTCGCCGCACGCAGGCCACCCGACAGATCTGCCTGGAAGATTCCATGCAGGGCATTCTCGAACAGCCACATATAGCGGTTGCGTTCCGCTTCGAGCTCTTCAATTTTGGTAACCAGTTCCGCGTAATAACTCTTACGGGCGGATTGGTTACCTAAGCCGATCAGGTCATCAACGGTGGCCTGATCAGAGCGCTTCTTCATAGACCACCTCAACATCGCGCTGGCAGGACTTGCGCGGGTTGGTCAGTATGCATGGATCTTTGATCGCTTTCTCGGACAACACAGGGATGTCGCTCACGCTCACGCCGTTTTCCGCCAGTTTCTGACTCAGGCCCACATCCCGTTTCAACTCGATCACCGCGCTCATCAGGCGCGCCTTGATCTCAGTCTGGCTCAGCCCACGGGTATCCAATCCCATGGTTTCGGCAATCACTTTAAAGCGGTCAGCGGCGTTGGGGTAGTTGTAGGCGATAACGTGCTCCAACAACATCGCGTTACACAGGCCGTGTGGCAGGTCGAGCCAGCCGCCCAGACTGTGGGACATGGCATGTACGGCTCCCAGAATAGCATTGGAGAATGCCAAGCCCGCTTTCATCGACCCCAGCATCACCTGCTCACGCAGTGCCAGGTTGCCCGGATCGGCGACCAGTGGTCGCAGGTTGGTACTGATCAGGCGGATCGCATCCAGCGCATGCATATCAGTCAGTGGACCGGCACCGGTGGAGACAAACGCCTCAATCGCATGCACCATCGCATCCACACCGGTACAGGCAGTGAGGAACGGATCCATGGTCATGGTGGTTTCCGGATCGATCAACGCCACATCCGGCACCACCGCCTTGGAGACAATGGAGATTTTCACCTTCTCCTGCTGATCGGAGATGATCGCAAACTGGGACACATCGGCCGAGGTACCGGCCGTGGTTGGAATAAAGATCAGCGGGGGAATCGGTGCATGGATCGTATCCACCCCTTCGTAACTCAGGATCTCGCCACCGTTGGCCGAGATGATGCCGATCCCCTTGGCGGTATCCATCGGACTGCCGCCACCCACGGCAACGATCACGTTGCAGTCATGTTCACGGTAAAAGTGCGCACCTTTCATCACCTCTTCCGCACGCGGGTTGGGTGATACATCGGTGAAGGTCACATAGTCGATACCCTGCTCCTCCAGTGATTGCTCAACGTCGCGCACCCACCCTGCGCGAGCAACCCCCGGATCAGATACGACCAGTACACGCCGGGCACCAAAGGTGCGAGCGTAGTTCGCGACCGTTTTGCGCGCACCCTCGCCAAAGATAATCTCGGGCGATACAAACTTGCGGAGACTGGATATGTCACTCATCTGTGTTCAACTCTGAACCGGAATCAGCGCCTTTTCCTTAGCATGCCGGTTTCCTTTTTTATTGTAGTGGCCTGTTCCAACAGACCTTTACGCATCGTTTATTGTGCTTATTGTTGTGCTGGGGCAGTTCCCTGTACCCCAAGGATAATACAGCGTTCGACCAATGCGAATACTTCTAAATTACAACAAATTAGCAAACTTGCATGTAGCAAGCCGTTGTTCACCTGCAGCATTTTGTTCTACTTTCCGGTCAACCTGACTCACCTGCACCGTCGCACACCCGAGGTTGTACGCCACAATACCGTACACACATTCAAGAACACTAATCACACGAACGTCTGCCAAAGTGCTGCTAAACAGGCACAAAAGCGCGATACCTTGCCGTTTCCCCTTTCCGAATAATCGGTCTATCGAAATCAAAAAGACAAAACCACACTCGAACGGGGGAACACATGAACAATAAAAAACTGATGCTGAAGCTCTGCCCGGTAGCGCTGTCCGTTGCGATGGCAACCCAGGCCCAGGCTGGCATTACCCTTTACGATCAGGATGGCACTTCTTTCTCTGCGGACGGCCACTTCAACGCGTTTTTCACGGCGACTGACAATGAAGCAACCGGTGAAAAACAGCAGCGTGTACGTATGGGCTTCCTGCCGAACTACATCGGCTTCAACGTAAGCAAACAGGCTGGTGACCTGACCGTTGGCGGCCGCTCCTCTTTCTGGGTGTCCATCAACGATGGCCACACCACGCCAACCAACAGCGGTATCGATGTACGTCAGTTCTACGCCACCGTAGATGGTGACTTCGGTCAGGTACTGTTTGGTAAGGACTTCGGTCTGTATGCCCGCAGCAACATCTTCAGCGACGAACTGCTGCTGGGTACCGGCCTGCCATCCCTGGATAGCGGCATCGTAACCCTGGGTAACATCTCTGTGGGTTACCCATACGCACAGCCACGTGCCCAAATCACCTACCGCACCAAGCCGATGAACGGTTTCCAGATTGCAGCCGGTATCCTGGATCCATCCAGCGGTGAAAGTGCAGATTCCAACACCAACAACAGCGCACGTGTAGAAGCAGAAGTCACCTACGCAACCGACTTCGAAGGCGGTAAATTTAATGCTTGGGTTGGTGGTGCAGCAGGTGAAAATGACGCCAGTGATATAGATGCCTCCGGCCTGGCGTACGGTGCACGTGTCGCGTTTGGCGGATTCCAACTGACCGCATCCGGTTATGATCAGGAAGGTATCGACACCACATTCGCCGGTAACACCCTGACCGCTGAAACAGAGAGCGACGGTTACCTGGTACAGGGCTCTTACTCGGTAGATGGCCACCGCTTTGTTCTATCCCACGGTCAGACCGACCTGAACGGCAGCGAAAAAGAGATGGATTCCGTAGCGTACTTCTACGACGTAAACAGCAACCTGAAGCTGATCGTCGAGTACGACATGGTTGATTCCGCCGGTGATGAAACCGATCAGATCGCGGTGGGTGCATCCCTGAGCTGGTAACACCGCTTTAGTTGGCTTTTCCCCAAAAGGGAACTTTACCGCAGCAGCTGTACCCCCTTCACAGCCGCTGCGGCTTTTCTATGTTTGCCTCTCTACCTTATTTCCAACCTGGTCTAACCACTGCCTCCACGCTGGTGCTAACCGGTCTGCCCACTTCCTCCTAGCCTCAGGTGTTTACTTTTATCTGCGCAGGAGCGAGCTTATGTTTGAAATGCAGCTGGATCTGCCAATGTGGCAACTGGTCACGGCAATCAGCATCATCTTTGGTGCAGCAGTTCTGCGTGGCTACAGCGGCTTTGGTTTCTCCTCGTTGACCGTGACCAGCCTGGCTTTGTTTATGCCACCCAAGATAGTCGTGCCGGCAATTTTTATGCTGGAGATCGCTGCCAGTGTTCACTTGCTACCCGGTGTATTGCGTCAGATCGATCGCAAGCTGCTGGGACAACTGCTAGTTGGCACCCTGATCTGTACGCCCATCGGGGTCTGGCTGCTGGCCCACCTACCGGAAGCTCAAACCCGCCTACTGATCTGCACCATGGTTCTGATCTGCGCAATCCTGCTGTTGATGGGCTTTGAACAGAAAAAAGAGGCACGCCGCCTGCCGCTAGCAACCGGGTTTGCCTCCGGACTGGCGAACGGCGCTGCCGCCATTGGTGGATTACCGGTGGTACTGATGATGCTTTACACCCAGATGTCCCCCATCGCTACCCGAGCTACCCTGGTGGCGTTTTTTGCCTTCACCGATATCTATGCCCTGATCTGGACCGGACACCAGTCGCTGCTCACCGGCGAAGTGGTCAGCCTGGGGCTGATTTTCCTGATCCCGATGGTGATCGGTTTGAGCCTTGGCAGCTTTTTATTTAGACGTGCTGGAAACCGCAGTTTCCGTAACTTGGCGCTGGTGTTGTTGATCTCAGTATCAGTAATTGGCTTGGCGCGTTCGGGGTATCAACTGCTGGGCTAGTCTGGGGCGCAAAATTCATCGGTAGGCTGTTGGGCTTCGCGCAGCGAAGGCCAACCTACCACATAGCACTTAGTAGGTCGGCCATCGCAACGCGATGCCCGACACAGCATTCCTTAAACTTATCCACTGTGGCCTAGTGGCTGATTCATATCGATCAGCACTTGTAGGGTGATCTGATCAAAGGTCACTACCTGGCCACCTTCAACTTTGGCAAAGGCTGCAGCATCCTCTTTCTTTGAGAAGCTGGCCAGCGTGGGCCCCATCGCGCCTTTTTTGCCGTGGCCAACCACATAGAACGCCTGCTTGGCATCGATATAGGTTTCTTCCTCTGGATGACCCCAAGGGGTCACCGCCATATCGTGCACAAAGGCTTGCTGGATGTTGTGCTGGTTCTCAGGATCCACGATAAAGGCAAACATATCCCGCGTTGAACAGAACTTCATATTGCCCTGCTTGCCACGGGAATAAAGCTGGCCTTTAGGCCCGGGGTAGTTGGTGATGATCATGCCACACAGATGGCACTCGTCACTGCTTTCGATGGCGACCGCCTGCTGTACCATCGTAATTTTGTCTTCTTCCTCGCCACAGCCGGACAGTACCCCCAATGGCAGCAACAACAGAATTATGCGAAACAGGGCTTTCATGATGTGTCCTCTCCTTAAAGTCCGCGGCGGTTAAAGATCATCATTGCCAGGCCCAGTGGTAGCGCCAGCCAGGCCAGCAACCCACCGAAGAGCGACACTGTCGAGAACTGCGTTTGCTGGGCAATTGCCATCAATCCGCTCAGGTTCTGGTCGGCAAAATAGGTAATGTTCACCAGACGGAAGATATCGGTTGGGTTGAGCAACAATAGGTATGGGAATAGGGTTTCATCCACATTACCCTGGGTCGCCACCAACATACCCAGCAGTCCCAGATCGAACACCAGCACAAACAGGAACCAGACAATCAGAGCGATACCAGCCGCCTTGGACTTCTCCGAAACGGAGGCGCTGATCACGTAGGCGATGGCGATAAAGATCCAGCCCAGCAGCATGGCGGAAAAGATAAACACCGCATAGGGGCCGATCAGCTCACCCCAACTGGTGGTATCGGAAAAGATACCCATCATCACTGCCGATGAGCCAAACCCCACCAGGGTGGAGAACGCCATCACCGCGCCCTGCCCCATCATTTTGCCCAGCAGTAATTGCCAGCGGGAAAGCGGATAGGTCATCAGTAACAGCAGCGTACCGTTTTCGTCCTCACCGCCGATGCCGTCATAGGCCAGCATCAGGGCGATCAGCGGGATGATAAATACCGCCAGACTGGCCAGACTGACTATGGTAGAGGAGAGCGAGGTGAAACCTACCTTGCCCGCTGCAGCCGCGCCGAAATAGGCCAGGCCGATCGCCAGCACGGCAAAGATAATGCAGATCGACAGCACCCAGCGATTGCGCAGGCCGTCATGGAACTCTTTATTCGCAACCGTAAATACGGCACTCATGGGGTTGCCTCCTGCACCTGATGTGTCTCGATAAAGTGGGTATAGAGGTCTTCCAGAGATGGCAGGTGGACATCGACATTCTCCAGCCCCGGCAACACAATCAGCTGCTGCATGGTGGTCATCTTGTCCTGTAACGCAACATCCAGCCGCATTGAACGCCCATCCCTGTTGGCCCGTGCAGCAAGGTGTTCAGGCAGTGTCAGGTCCCCCTGCAGATGGAAGGTGGCGGGCAAGTCCGCCTGCTGACGCAGATCATTCACGCTGCCTTCGGCCAGCAGCTTGCCACGGCCCAGAATCAGGGCGCGATCAATATACTTTTCCACCCCCGGCAGCACATGAGAGCAAAGGATCACCGTACAGCCCTGCTCTTTCAACTGCTCGATACGGCGGTAAAAATCCTGAGTGGCGATCGGATCCAGCCCCACCGTAGGCTCATCCAGCAACAGCAGCTTGGGTTCACCCAACAATGCCTGGGCCAACCCCAGACGCTGACGCATCCCCTTGGAGTAGGTTTTCACCCGGCGTTTACCCGCCTGACTCAAGCCCACCTGTTCCAGCAGCGCATGACAGCTCTGTTTGGGGATCCCTTTCAGACGGGCAAAATACTGCAGCACTTCCAAGCCAGTAAGCTGGTCGTAAAAGCTGACATTTTCCTGCAGGAAACCCAACTGGCGGCGCAAGGTACGGGCTTCGGACTGGGTCGGGTCCTCACCAAACACCCGTACCTGACCTGCGGTGGCGGCTATCAGACCCAGAATCAGTTTGATGGTGGTGGTTTTACCCGCGCCGTTATGGCCAAACAATCCCAGGACTTCGCCCTGCTTCAGCTCCAGATTAAGCTGATGCAGCGCGCTCACCCCCTGATAGGATTTCTCTACCTGCTGTAATTCGACGATATTCATACTATTTCTCAGCTACCTCACCTGCCGCAGTACCAAAGGAACGGTCGGCAGGGTTTAAGGAATGGGGTACCGCCATCAACGGATGGCTGTCGACAACGCCGGGCGATTTCAGCACCGGAAACTGGCGCTGCACCCAGCGCAGGGTTTCCACCGCCGGACTGTTAAGCAGCAGCTTGGCGGACGGAAACTTCCATAACAGTCGATCCATACTGTCGTTCGGTTCGTATTCCACGTCACCAATGCCGTCACCATCCATATCCCAGCCCAGATAATCACTCCAATAGTTGCCGACGCCTTTATCAGACCAGTCCTGCTTTCGGGTGGCGACGTATTTCACCTGCTCTTTATTGCTCACAAAGGCGTTACCACTTAAGACGTTGTCTTCGGAGCCGGCCGTCAGGTGGATTCCCATATCACTCTGGGCAAACAGGTTGTCGCGGATCTGGTTAAACAGGGAGTTGTAGATAAACAGCGCTTTGCCCTCAAGTCCCATCTGACCGCCACCCTGCATGTGCGGATTGTTGGCATTCTGAATACCGATGACCCGGTTATTCTGAATGGTCGAATTGGTGATGTAGTTCATCAGGATGCCGTAGTTGGCATCGTTCTTAGAGCGGTTGCCGATAACGGTCAGGTATTTGGACTGCATCAGCGCATAACCGGTACGGGTCTGAAAGGTGAAGTTGTCCTGCACCAGGTTATGGTAGGAATACATGTAGTGCACACCGTAGCGCAGATCGTGCAGGTAGTTGCCAATCAACTTGTTGCCATTACTGGTATCGATATAGATCCCATCGCGGGTGTACCAGACCTCGTTACCCTGTGCCAATGCGCCGGTTACGTTAAACAGATGAATGCCGTTGCCACGATCGGCGGAGCGCAGCTCAAGGTTGCCCTCAATCTTGTTGGCGATCAGTTGTACATCAGGGGCGGCATCCACCCAGATACCAAAACCTCCACCCTGAAGTTCGTTGTATTCAATTCGGGTTTTCGCAGCTTGTTTGGAGACAAAGATCCCGGAATCCAGCTCGGTCAGGTCTTCGCCATAGTTCTGGATGCGCAGGTGGTGTACGTAACTGTTGGCGGCGTTGATCTGCAGGGTATGGCCTTTGTTCTGGCCGTCCAGCACCGCGCCCTGCTTACCGGTCAATTCGATGGATTGCGGGACAATAAAGTTGCCCTTATAGATACCGGCAGAGAGTACTACCTGATCGCCAGCCTGGGCACGATCCAGGACCTGCTGCAGGTCATCGGCCGGAGAGACATGGAAAGTTGCTGCCTGGGCAGAAACGATAAAACTGATGCTCAGCAATGACGCTAACCGAGCAAACCATAATCCCATAAAAACCTCCTGATCGGAGAGAAAGCCCAACCCTGACGCATGACTTGGGAACAGATCAGGGCTGGGTGTGACACGCCTACTCGCTGATTAATAGCCAATAAACGTGTGTGTTGTTGCTAAGCCTTACGCCGGTTCAACCAGCATTCGGCCGCGCATTTCCATATGCAGTGCATGACAGAACCAGTTGCAGTAGAACCAGTGCACCCCTGGCTGGTCAGCCGTAAAGGTTACCGATGCAGTCTGCATTGGACTGATCTCCATCTGCACCCCATGGTTCACCATACAGAAACCGTGGGTTACGTCTTCGATCTGGTCCAGGTTGGTGATGATGACAGTGACCTCATCACCCTGCTTCACTGTAAACTCGTTCAAACCGTAGCTCGGTGCTACAGAGGTCATGTATACGCGGACGTTCTTGCCATCACGGATAACCTTACTGTCCGTTTCCAGATTGACGCCATCTTTCTTCGCCATCTCCACGGTCATCGCAAAAGTAGGGTCTTTACGATCATAGATCTTGCGGGTTTTCACCTTGGAGCGGTGCACGATCATACAATCGTGTGGTTCCGCATAGGTCGGACCGTCGTGTACCAGTTTCATCTCATCACCGGAGATATCAATCAGCTGATCGTTCTCCGCATGCAGCGGGCCACACTTCAGGAAGCGGTCTTTTGAGAATTTCTGCAGCGATACCAGATACTTACCGTCCGCATCACGGGTTTCACCCATGGTAGTATGGTTGTGACCCGGCTGATAATGCACATCCAGCTTCTGAACGATATAGTTCACTTTCTCGCCGTTGTACGCTTTGATCGCTTTTTCAATATCCCACTTACACACCTGACTATCGATAAACAGGGTGGTGTATGCGTTGCCACGACCGTCGAACGCCGTGTGCAATGGTCCAAGACCCAACTCCACTTCTGCCGCCACGGTGTCACGTGGCTTGATCTTCCCTGCGAACAGGTCATCGAACTTGGTCAGATCAAACATGGTTACGGTTGGGGAGAGCTTACCATTGGCCACAGCGTACTTGCCGCCCGGTGCGGTGTTGATACCGTGTGGGTTCTTCGGGGTTGGCACGTAAGCGGTCAGTTTGGAGCCCTTACGACCGTCCACTACGGGTACTTTGGAGTCACCCAGGGTTTTGAAGTTACCGGCTTTTACTGCCGCTTCGATGCGTGGAATATTGAAGATGACCAAGTGGTCACGCTCATCGCGCATGGAACCTGCCAGGTCCACCGCACCTTCCGAGTTGTAACAGGTCGCGAATGCGTACTTACCGGTGTAATCTGCATCAGTATTATCCAGGTTACCGTCCACGATTACCTGCCAATCCACCTCCATGGTCTCGGCGTTCACCGCAGAGAACATGGTGTAGTAGCCTTCGATGTCATCCATGTTCAGGCCGTTGTTCGGGTGTGGCATACGGAATTCAGCGTTGGCAAAAACGTACTTGGTGTGCGGCACTTTCTGTACGCGCAGACCGTGGATCGCCTGACAGTTCGGGATCGTGGTGATCTTGTCGGTTTTCATAATGTCACCGCGGATACGGGCAACACGAGTATTGGCCTTATCGTTGATGAATATATACTTACCGTCGTACTGGCCGTTGGTCATGGACATATGCGGATGGTGACAGTCACCATTCATTGGTGCATTTTCACCCAGCACAGCCTTACTTTCATTGCTAATCCCCCATCCGGTTGCGCTATCCACGTTGAAAACCGGGATTCGCATCAGCTCACGCATGGACGGCAGACCCAAAATACGTACTTCACCTGAGTGACCACCACTCCAGAAGCCGTAATATTCGTCCAGCTCACCTGGTCCAACACTGTGCTTGTTGTCGGAAGAGGCATGAGCGGTAGACGGCATCAGTGCGGAGCCCATCGTAGCGCCCATGGTACCCACAGCACCTACCAAGGCAGCGGAGCCCCCCAGGAACAAACGTCGGCTGAGTTTGACGTGTTCTGTGGCTTGTGGATCTTCGGTATCGATCGCTGGGAGGTTTTTATCGTTCGGATCTATCATCGTTTCGATCTCCATTAGATATAACGCCATGCCGCACAGCAGGCGTTGCTTGGGTCATTTGTTGCAGTCGCGTAGCTCCCCCGATCAGTGATCTCGACGGCGGGAATTTTTTTCAGCGCTGCGTCGTGCTTAGCCTTCTTACGTTTTTTCTGTACCAGCGGCGGACACTTGTCGTCGCGGTAATAAGTCATCTGGCAATCCAGACACTGATGGCATTCGTTCCCATTGATCGAGCCATCGGGATGAATTGCCTGAATCTCACATTCATTGGCGCAGATCTTACAAGGCTGACCACACTCCTTACGGCGTTTCAGCCAATCGAACAGACGCAGACGCGCGGGGATTGCCAACGCTGCGCCCAGCGGGCAGATATAGCGGCAATACATCTTGCGGTTAAACGCTGAGATCACCAGCAGCAGAACGGCATAGAGCACATAACCCCATTCACGCTGGAATTTCAGCAGGAAAGCAGTTTTGAAAGGTTCGACCTCAGCGTATTTCTCTGCTTCGGCCAGGGACTCCAAGGAGACAGCAAACAGACCCAGCAGGATTACATATTTCAGCGCCCAGAGACGTTCGTGCACGGCAAACGGTGGCTCAAACTGCTTGACGTTGAAGCGTCGGGCCAGCTCGTTGATCAGCTCCTGCAGGGCACCAAACGGACACAACCAGCCGCAGAAGATGCCACGCCCCCAGAGCAGCATGGTCATCGCCACAAAGCCCCAGAGGATGAACAGCATTGGGTCGAGCAGGAACAGCTCCCATTCAAAATCGCCCTTCAACGCATGCACAAAGGTAAAGACGTTGACCACCGACAGCTGTCCCAGGGTGTACCAGCCGATAAAGACCACGGTGAAGATCAGATAACCGCGGCGGAAGGCATGCAGGAAACGTGGATAACGGACCAGTACGTCCTGGATAAAGATGACAATAAACAACACACCCAGCGCCACACTCAGCACACCGATCTGGAAGGCACGCTCTTTCCAGATGGATACCCACAACGCTTCCGGCTCGGGTTCTACTACCGGTGCAGGACGGTCAATGTATTGCTCCGGCGTCAAGTAATCGCCGTAGAAGCTGGTGAACACACTGTCCAACGCACCGACCTGGCGGCGTACCAGCAGCTCCAGCTGCCATGGGGCACCAGGATCAAAGGCGTACTGATCCCGGATGATAAAGATTGCCATCTCTTTAAAGCCGGGGAAGCCGTCGATATAGACGTCATCCAGACGGTAGTAGTCGGTATCGTGGAAACTGATCGCCTTACCGGATTGCTGCAGTTGGGTGCGATCAAAGATACCGCCACGCACATAGCCGTTACCCTTGAAGGAGTACTGGCCACTGCCCATTACCGCAATTGCCTGATCGCCCTCGCCCAACTCGCCCATCAGCCATTTGTACTGATCGTCGCCAAGCAGGTTGCGGCCGATAGTTGGGACATTGAGCGGCGCATAGTAGAGGTCGATAAACATCCGCTGCTGGCGGCCTTCGCCATGGCGGCCTTTGGTTTCGGCGGCGGTCCCTTCAAAGGCCTTGTCGATATCTGCTTCCACCAGTTTCAGACGGCGGATTGATCCGTCACCGGTGAGCTGCGTCCAGTCCGCCTTGCTAAACAGATCCTGCTTAATGGTGGCTGGCGGCACTTTGGCCTGCTCCGACAGACCGGCAATCCCCAATACGCGGGCTACCTTCTGGGCCGAGCGCATGATCGCTTCGTTGACCACCATAACAGTGACGGTGGCACCGGAGACCACATCAACATTGATCACATCTTCATTGTTGCCCGCGCCGACACGGACCTTGTCGGTCACGTTCAGGCCTTCATACTTGGCGGCGAAATCAAACAGTTTCTGTTCTGGAATGCCCACCAGCAATATAGGTTCATGATGCTCCAGTACCCGGGTTGCCAGCAGCTTGCCGTCAACATCCATCACCACCAGTGTGTTGATCGGCTTGCCGGAATAAGCCGGGATCTTGACCACATCGTTGGTTTCAAAGGCGTAACCCACAACTTCTTCACCGTTAAATACGGTCCATGCGGGCATTTTGCCTTCGGCAACGGGTGCTTTCTCGCGGATAGTGCTGTGTTTAGGAAAAGCCTGCTGGATGGTTTCCAGCTTCTGGGCGTCGGACACCGGTACCATGGCAAGTACAGGGGAAGAGACAAACAGTGCCGCCAACATACACAACAGAGCGAGAAAAAGCTGGCGGAAAGAACGTGCGGTAAGATCCATTTTGGTACCTTTCAAGCAACGCTCAACAAGCATTCTGCCTGAAAAACGTGCTATTCATTGCAAACAAAACAGTAAGTCAGCCTTACTGCGGTATGTGATCCGTCGGCGTATGCCGCACCTGATACACAGACACCTATACTTGCTTTTGGACAAGGCCTACTCCACTGGCCTGCCCTCAGACGTTACTCTTCCAGAACTTCAAGAATGGTGAATTCCATCATGTTTTCCTGCCGCAGTCGGAATTTGATCTGTTGACCGTTACTGAAATCCTCGGTCGACATACCTGGGGAAAGAGAAAACTTCATCTGCATCGCCCCCATGGACCACTCGGGAATGGGTTGATGCCGGATCTTCAGCTGACTGGTTTCGGCTAAAACGCCCTTCACTACGCCGGACGTAACCACCTCCGCCGCCATTGGTTTCATTTTTGATGAGCCATGCTGGTGCATGGCAGGCGACGCTGTATCCTGAGCAAACGCTTGAAACCCGGCCAAGGCAAAACACATACAGAAGCTAGTTACTAAAGATCTCTTCATGATTGCTTTCTCCGAACACTCCGTTTTTCCGGAAAACATCTCTGCGACAATCTGTCACACCCAAGACCTTACGCCCGTAGCCGAGGCAGGTGATTGATATTGATCAATTGGTAAAAATAGTTTCTTGTTACGCACACAGCGCCCTGCTCTGCACACTATCGGCAACAGTAAAAAGGCTTCTACTACTAAAGTTATTTCACCTACACCGCCCCCGTTACAATTCGTAAGGATTGCGAAAAAGTCTGTTTGTACTTTTCCTGTTTACTGCCTCTAAGAGCACCGTATTGCGGCCCCGGAGCGCCCCTCTCTCTGCGTTTCCGAGGTTGCTGCGGCTCTCCATGTGATAGAGCGAGCAAAGGAACCAGCAAATCATGCATCTGAGCCATTGCGGCTGCGACGCTGATTTAGCGGTTCCGTACAACAAGGAAAACAAAGATGCCTTTGATCCAACGTCCCTTTGGGGAGGAGCAACCGTACTGGCCGTTAGGCCCGTTTAAAGTCCGCCTGCCGTTTGTACACTACAAGTGGGAAACCCCGGAGATGATCCAGGGCCTGATCATGTTTGTAGTGGGTCTGGCGATGATTCCGCTGCTGCAGAAGTACCTCGGTATGCCTTACGAGGCTGCACTGGCGTTCACCTTCGTAGCCGGCCTGGGCTACTGTCTGCCAGCATTGCTGGGTGTACCGCTGGTTCCTGGCTGGATTACGCCGGCAATTCCGGTGGTACTGTTGTATCTGAAAGGCTTCGAACCTGGCCCAGAGGCGATCAAGGCACTGTTCGCCCTGCAGCTGGAAGTGACCATCATCTTCTTTATTCTGGGTGTCACCCGCCTCGGCTCCAAGCTGGTAGACGTGATCCCGAACTCCCTGAAAGCGGGTATCATCATCGGTGCGGGTATCGCTGCGATGATGGGCGAGCTGAAAGTGGGTGGCCGTGTTGATGCAACGCCGATCTCCCTGATCGTTGGTTCCATCATCTCTGCATACATCCTGTTCTCCCTGTCCTTCAAGAACATCATGGAAGAGAGCTCCCTGGCGAAGCGTATCGCGACCTTCGGCATGGTGCCGGGCATGATCTTCGCGATGGTCATCGGCTGGACCACCGGCGAGTACAAAGTACCGGATATCGAGTGGGGCATCACCCAGCCTGATTTCGGCCTGATGTGGCAGTACCTGACCTTCACCGTTGGCTTCCCGGGTTGGGACGTGTTCCTGCTGGCGATCCCAACCGCACTGATTGCATACGTAATCGCATTTGGTGACATCATCGTAGGTTTTACACTGGTGAAACGTGTAGACCACCTGCGTAAAGACGAGTCTATCGAAGAATCTGTAGACCGCGTTCACCTGGTTACTGCACTGCGTAACGGTATCCACGCGTTCTTCGCACCATGGCCGGGTCTGGCAGGTCCACTGTGGACGGCTGCGCACGCAACTGTTGCAGAGCGTTACGCGATGGGCCGTAAAGCGATGGACTCCATCTACAGTGGTGGCGGTACCTTCTGGATCACCGGTCTGGTGGCACTGTTCATCCTGCCGCTGGTCACTCTGTTTAAGCCGGTACTGCCGATCGCACTGTCCCTGACCCTGATCCTGACTGCATACATCTGCATCATGGTAGGTATGGAACAGCTGAAAAACCCAACCGAACGTGGTGTAGCGGGTATCGTTGCAGTAACCCTGGCGATGCCTGATCCAAAATCCACCGTGTACGCGGTAGCGATTGGTCTGATCCTGTACTTCCTGATCGAGCGTCCGAAACTGCTGGGCAAACACCGTCCGGAAGACGAGATCATCTTTGCCGACGGCGCTGAAGAGAAAAAAGAGAAAGAGACGGCTTAACCGCCATCCCGATATAAAAAAGGGGAGCCGATCGGCTCCCCTGTTTGTTAGGCAATTAAAAACAGACTTTTAACTCCAGTTCACCGCCGTAGTGAGCATATAACCCGCACCATAAACGGTTTTGATCAGCTCACTCTCTTCGCTGCTGCTTTCCAGTTTCTTACGCAAACGGGACATCCGCACATCAATGCTGCGGTCATAGGGAGTGCAGTTATCCCCCAACAGCTGATCACGGGACAGTATCTGAAACGGGTGCTTGAGTAACGCCAGCAACATATCCCCTTCCGCCCGGCTCAGGGACTGTTTCTTCTGGCCGGTGTACTGCAACTCCAGCGACTCGGGACGGTAGGTCCATCCGGCAAACTCCGCTTTCTTACAGGTAACCACTTCCGCTTCGGCACTACGTTGCAAACGGCGCAGCAAGCTCTGTACACGTGCCACCAGCTCACGCGGCTCGAAAGGTTTGGTGATGTAGTCATCGGCCCCAAACTCCAGCCCTAAGACTCGATCAGTGAGATCGTCCCGTCCGGAAACGATGATCACACCACGCTGTTGGGCATCAAACTGTTTCACCAGCTCCAATCCATCCATATCGGGCAGGTTCAAATCAACAATACAGATATCCGGATTCTCTTTGGGCGCGGCAACCAGTGCATCAACCCCATTGGAGAAATAGCGGACTTCGTAACGAAAATTCTCCAGCGCACTGCACATTAGCTGCCCCAGATCCTCTTCATCTTCAATTACAAACACCAGGTTGTTATTTTTCATCGTTGTATCCCCGGCTGCTCCGTAGCTCTCACTTTTTTTGTTGTTCCCTGTTATACCCTGAAATCTGGCTCAGGTCTGAAAGATCGCTTTGGTCAGCGCCGCCTGATCGAAAGGTTTCTGCAATAGGCAGAACTCGCCATCATGTTCGCTGTAGGTTTCGCTGTAGCCGGTCATCAACACCACAAAGGCACTTGGATAACGCTCCTGTACCCGCTGGGCCACGGCGTAACCATCCTTCTCACCCGGCATCACAATATCACTCACCACACCCGCCAGCTCCGGCAGGTTGAGCAACAGGTTATCCGCTTCGTCGGCGGTTTCCGCTTCCAGTACGGTAAAGCCGATCTCCACCAGTTGATGACGTACCACCGTACGTACATCCGGGTTGTCCTCCACCAGCAGCACCAATGAACTGGCATCGGCTACCTTCGCCGGTTGCTGACGTTCGTGTTCCAGTACGGGCACGGCACACTGACTGGCCGTTCCCACAGGCAGCAAAATCTCGATAGCAGCCCCCGCCTCATCACGATTGCGGATGCGGATATAGCCCTTAGACTGCTTCACAAAACCGTACACCATACTGAGCCCCAGGCCCGAACCCGCGCCGGTCGCCTTGGTGGTAAAGAACGGTTCAAAGGCTTTCTGCAGCGCATCTTCACTGAAACCACTGCCGGTGTCCTTGACTGCCAGCAGCACATAGTCGCCGGATGGCACCGGCTCATCAAAGTCACTGTGGCTGTCACAGCTGAACGGCCGCACTTCAAAGCTCAGCACACCACCACGCTCCATCGAGTCTGCCGCGTTAAGCGCCAGGTTCACCAGCGCGTCTTCCATCTGTGCTTCATCCACGTAAACCATGGCGGCGTCTTCGTCGATGCGGGTTTCAATGCGGATATTCTCCGGCAGCGGCCCGGACAACAAGCCGATCACATCCTGAATCAGGCGATCCGGCTTGATGCAGCCCGGCGACAGCGGTTGGCGACGGGAGAATGCCAGCAGGCGTTTGGTCAGATCCGCGCCCCGGCGGGTGGCACGAATCGCGGGTACCAGATTACCATTCAGGGCCAGTGGTAGATCCGGATGGTTCTGCGCTTCCAGCAGGTTACCCAGAATGATCGTCAGCAGGTTGTTGAAATCGTGCGCCAGGCCACCGGACATCTGCCCGACCGCTTTCATCTTGCTCGCTTCCGCCAGACGTTCTTCGGTTTCCCGTTCGTTGGTGATATCGATCGACAGGTTCAGCACCCCCTCTACAGTCTGGCGCTGCTCGCCGTAAAACGGCAACAGGGTACGGCGAGTCACCATGGTCTTACCGTTCACGTCGGCGCTGTATTCGTACATCACCTTTTCGCCACGCAACGCCTGGCGGATATAGGGCAATGTCTCTTCATACATGCGCGGCGGCATGACTTCATCGGTCAGTTTGCCGACCAGTTCGCTCTTGTAACAGCCAAACATCTCCGCATACTCACGGTTCACAAAGACATAGCGTCCCTGTGCATCCAGATAAGCAACCTGTGCAGGCAGTGCGTCCAGAATCAAACGCTGGCGGGTCTCGGATGCAGTCAGTTCACTCTTGGCCAACCTGAGGGAGCTCACCGCCTCCAGTAACTGTTGGTTGGAATCAGACAGTTCACGGGTACGCTCTGCAACACGGGTGTTAAGTCCCTGAATGTTATCGCGTAGCTGATCCACCATGCTGTCAAAGGAGTCAGCCAGGGTACCCAGCTCATCATTACGGTTGATGCCGGTTTTGGCACCAAACTGGCCACGGCTGATCTTAAAGGCTGTGGCCGACAGCTGCTTGATCGGTGAGGTGAGGTACTCAGCAAACAGGAACGCGGCCACAATCGCCGCCAGCAAGCCAAAGAAACCCATCGCCAGCAAGCGTTGGCCCAGTTGCACCGAGCTGGCCTTGAGGTCATCCAGATACACCGATGAGCTGATATACCAGTCAAAACCACTCAGATGGCGCACCAGTGAGAGTTTCTCATAGGCGTAGTTGCCCGGATCGGTAGGGCTGTCCCACTTGTAGTACAGCTCTTCGTCGGTATCAGACACGGCGATCAAATCCTGATAGATCGGATGACCGGTGACCGGATTGAGCAGGTCGCGGAAGTTGGTGCCGTGAATATTGGAGTTGGGGTGGTAGATCATGTCCCCGTTGGAATCGAAGATATAGAGGTAACCGTTGGTGGCGATCTTCACGTTCTCCAGCGCCTGGCTCAGCTCGGCCAGCAATCGCTCTTTGTGGGCCAGTGCCTCTTTCTCCAGGTCATCCGCATACACCCCCGCGCCCAGCACAATGCCCCACTCTGGAAAGCTGCGCACATAGGAGTACTTATCGATCACATCATCCTGATTCAGGCGATACCATTTGTAGCGATAGAAACCCTCACCGTCCCTGCGTGCTTTGCGCAGGATCTCGGGTAGTGCAGGTGGCGCGTCATCCACCTGATGAAAGCTGATATTCTGCCCCTGAAATTTACCGTCCGGGTGCGACAGCAGACGCCCGTTGTAATCGGAAATCCAGAGGTAGTTATCGCCCTCAAAATTCAGCTTGCGCAGCTCACGGTAAAGCATCTGCCACTGGGCTTGTTGATCGCCACTAGTTTCCCCTGCACTGATAAGCCCCGCACGGATATAACTCTCCCCTAAGTCCACCACTGCTTTGAGTTTTTGCTCCTCCGCATCCAGGGCCTGCTCCACGTAGGACTCGGTGCTGAAGTGCATGCGGTTAGCCAGGTCGTAGACAATGTTGAGCACCTGACGGTTGGAGTTGAGCTCCAGACCAAACACGTTCTGCTTGATCATGGGTACCGTCAGCCAGTAAATCGACACGAAGATACTGCTGATCAACAGCAGCAACATCATGAAAAGGCGGAAGGTAATGGGGGAATAACGATACACGGGAAAACCCTAATAATTTGTGCGAATAGCTGAATGTAGCACAAAGTAAAGACCACAATCGAAACTGTTACATTTCGTTAGAATTGCCAAATAGTTGAGCAACCATTTCCCCGTAAGTTAGTTCGTAACCGAATAACAATAAGACTGGTTCCGAACAGATGTACAACAACGTACCGGGCTCCAGCCCGTCCTCCCAATACACTGTTTCCTCAGCGATGACAGCGCACTGTCCCCCTATACCTGCGCGCCATCGCTTACCGGTCCTCTCCTCCGTGGACTTCCGACAGGTCGCCCACTCCAATCCCCGTTAATCCGAGTAGTAAACGCGAGGTTTCAACATGTCCTTTAAGCAAATCGGTGTAATTGGTGCAGGCCAGATGGGCCGCGGCATCACCCAAGTGATGGCAACTGCTGGCTATGAGCTGGTGATGGTTGATCTGAACGAAAACGCTTTGCACGTTGCCCTGTCGGTGATCGAAACCAGCCTGAACAAGTTGCAGGACAAAGGCCTGATCGAAGAGCGTCCATCCGCAATTCTGGGTCGCATCCGTACCGAAACGGACATGAACACCCTCGCTGATTGCGATCTGGTGATCGAAGCGGCGACCGAAAACGAAGAGATCAAAAACAAGATCTTCAAGCAGCTGGACGCGCTGTGTAAACCGGACGCGATCCTGGCCAGCAACACCTCCTCCCTATCGATCACTCGTCTGGCCGCCCAGACCTCCCGTCCGGAGAAAGTGATCGGTATGCACTTTATGAACCCGGTACCGGTGCTGGCGCTGGTTGAGATCATCAACGGTCTGCAAACCGCGTCGGATACCACCGAGAAGGTTGTAGAAGCCGCTAAGCGTGCGGGTAAAGAACCGATCCCGGTGAAAGACAAAGCCGCGTTCGTCCTAAACCGTATCCTGCTACCGATGATCAACGAAGCGATTTTTGCACTGGAGGAAGGTTGCGCCGAGGTCGAGCAGATCGATTCCATCATGAAGCTGGGGGCCAGTCACCCGATCGGCCCGCTGGCACTGGCTGACCTGATCGGCCTGGATACCTGCCTGAGCATCATGAATGTGCTGTATGAAAACTTCGGCGACAGCAAATACCGCCCGGCACCGTACCTGCGCCAGATGGTGGATGCGGGTTACCTGGGCCGTAAATCCGGCCGTGGTTTCTATCAGTACTGATCCCGCGCGGAGTGAGAATAACAAGATGACGGAGACCGATATGAACGTCGCAGCGTTTACCCAACTGTTTATCACCGAACAACAGCCGGGCGTCTGGCTGATCACCCTGAACCGTCCGAAGGCACTGAATGCCCTCAACCAACAGGTGCTGGAACAACTGGCCAGCGCCGTGGCCTGGATCGAGAACCAGCCGGACGCACGCGTGCTGCTGATTACCGGCAGTGGTGACAAGGCCTTTGCCGCCGGTGCGGACATCGTCGAAATGAAAGACCTGAACGCCCAGCAGGCACGTGATTTCTCCCAGATCGGTATGACTACGATGCACCGCATCGAGAACTCCCGTCTGCCGGTGATCGCGCTGGTGAACGGTTTCTGTCTGGGTGGTGGCTGCGAGCTGGCGATGGCCTGCGACTTCATTCTGGCAGCGGATAACGCGGTCTTCGGTCAGCCGGAAGTGACCCTGGGTGTACCACCAGGCTTTGGTGGCAGCCAGCGCCTACCACGTCGTGTCGGTCCGGGTATGGCGGCGCAGTTGCTGCTGACTGGCGAGAAGATCAAAGCCGACGAGGCGCTACGTATCGGTCTCTGCAATCAGGTTATGCCAGCTGAACAGCTGCTGGAGCGCGGCGTACAGATGGCTGCGGCAATTGCGAAAAACGCACCGTTGGCAGTCAGCCACTGCAAACGCCTGGTACAGGTTTCCGGCGATCAAAACATCGAAAACGGTTGCCGTATGGAAAGCGACCTTTTCGGTCTGAGCTTCGCCACCGAAGACCAGAAAGAAGGTATGGGCGCGTTCACCGAGCGCCGCAAAGCAGAATTCACCGGGCAGTAACGGTCAACACCGTCGCTGCCTAACCCACAACGCAACGATAACGAGGGAAACAATAATGAATAACAGATCAGCCTTCGAGACGAACCTGGACAAAAATGCCGCTAACTTTGCTGCGCTAACCCCGATCAAATTCCTGGAGCGGGCCGCCGGCGTTTATCCTAATCGTCCTGCAGTGGTTCACGGAGAGATCCGCCGCAACTGGTCCGAAACATTCATTCGTTGTAAAAAACTGGCCAGCGCCCTGCAGGCAAAAGGCGTTCAGAAAGGTGACGCGGTCTCTATCATGGCCCCTAACCTGCCAGAGCACTTTGAAGCCCACTTTGCCGTACCGATGTGTGGCGCTGTGCTGAACTCCATCAACACCCGTCTCGATTCCGAGATTGTGGCCTTTATCCTCAAGCACGCCGGTTCCAAGGTGCTGATCACCGACAAGGAGATGAGCAAGGTGGTTAAAGGTGCACTGGAGCTGTTGGAGGAAAAACCGTTCGTTATCGATATCGACGACCCGTACTGGACCGACGGTGAACTGATCGGTGATACCGATTACGAAACCTTCATCGCGGACGGCGACGAGAACTTTGCATACCTGTTGCCGGATGACGAATGGGAAGCGATCACTCTGAACTACACCTCCGGCACCACCGGTGATCCAAAAGGTGTGGTGTACCACCACCGTGGTGCTTACCTGAACGCCAACAGCAATGCGCTGTCCTGGGCGATGGAACACCACCCGGTGTACCTGTGGACCCTGCCAATGTTCCACTGCAACGGCTGGTGTTTCCCATGGACCATCGCGGCGATGGCCGGTGTCAGCGTCTGCCTGCGTCACGTACGTGCCGATGCAATCTTTAACCTGATCAAGAACGAAAAAGTGGGTTACTTCTGTGGCGCGCCGATCGTTCTGAACATGCTGAACTCCGCCGACGATGAATTGAAAGCAGGCATCACCCACCCGGTGAAAGTGATGACCGCTGGTGCTGCACCACCGGCGTCTGTCATCGAAGGGATGGAGAAGCTTGGCTTCAAAGTGACCCACGTGTACGGCCTGACCGAAACCTACGGCCCATCCGTAGTGTGCGCATGGCATGACGAGTGGAATGAAAAATCCGTTGAAGAACAGGCTCGCCTGAAGTCCCGTCAGGGAGTACGTGCACCGATGCTGGACGACCTGATGGTCGCGGATCCGGTCACCCTGAAGCCGGTACCAAAAGACGGCAAAACCATGGGTGAGATCTTTATGCGTGGCAACTTGGTGATGAAGGGTTACCTGAAAAACCCGGCCACCACCGCCGACGCCTTCGAAGGCGGCTGGTTCCACTCCGGTGACCTGGCGGTTTGGCATGAAGACGGTTATGTCGAGATCAAAGACCGCTCCAAAGACATCATCATCTCCGGCGGTGAAAACATCTCCAGTATCGAGGTGGAAGACGTTCTGTTCAGCCACCCGCTGGTTCAGGAAGCGGCCGTTGTGGCGAAGAAGGATGAGAAGTGGGGTGAAACCCCGTGTGCCTTTGTCTCGCTGAAGGACAATGCCGATGCTGTCTCTGCAGAGGAGATCATCGCTTACTGCCGCGACCACATGGCGCACTTCAAGGCACCCAAAACCGTGGTCTTTGGCGACATGCCAAAAACCAGCACCGGCAAGATCCAGAAGTTCCTGCTGCGTGAGCGTGCGAACAACCCGGAAACCACCGAAAGCTAATTAATACCGTAGCAGCCCGCTCTGAGGGCGACATTTAGATTTAGCACCGATGGGTCGCCGTCGGAGCCGGCTGCTACAACCAAGAGACAGAACTATGAGCACCTACACCGCCCCATACGCGGATGCGAATTTTGTTATCAAAGAACTGGTGAAATTCGACCAGTACTGCAGCGAAGCCGGTCTGGAAGAAGTAAACAGCGAGCTGGCCTCCGTCATCATCGAAGAAGCCGGCAAACTGGCGTCTGACGTACTGGCCCCGTTGAACAGCACCGGTGACCAGAACGGCGCCCGTCTGGAAGACAACAAAGTTATCGAAACCGAAGGTTTTGCTGACGCCTACCAGCAGTACGTGGAAAACGGTTGGGCGACACTGACAGGCCCCGAAGAGTTCGGCGGTCAGGCCCTGCCAAACGTACTGGGCACCGCGGTCAACGAACTGTGGCACTCCGCCAACATGGGCTTTGCCCTCTGCCCGATGTTGAGCCAGGGGGCGGTTGAAGCCCTGATCGCCCACGGCAGCGACGAGCTGAAAGCCCAGTACCTGCCGCAGCTGATCAGCGGCGAGTGGACTGGCACCATGAACCTGACCGAACCCAACGCCGGCTCTGACCTGGCGGCGGTTGCTTCCAAAGCGATCCCTGACGGTGACGTATACAAGATCACCGGACAGAAGATCTTTATCACCTGGGGTGACCACCAGATGACCTCTAACGTGGTTCACCTGGTGCTGGCCCGCCTGCCGGATGCGCCTGCCGGCGTGAAGGGGATCTCCCTGTTTATCGTGCCGAAGTTCAAGCTGGACGCCAACGGCGAACCGGGTGAACTTAATGACGTGGCCTGCGTGTCTCTGGAGCACAAGCTGGGAATCCACGGCAGCCCAACCTGTGTGATGAGTTTTGGCGACAACGGTGGCGCAGAAGGTTACCTGGTGGGTGAAGCTAACAAGGGCCTGATGTACATGTTCACCATGATGAACCACGCCCGTCAGTCTGTGGGCCTGCAGGGTCTGTCCATCTCAGAACGTGCTTACCAGCAGTCGGTTGAGTACGCCAAGGAGCGTATTCAGGGTACCCGCAAAGATGGTTCCAAGATGGCAATCATCGAACACCCAGACGTACGCCGCATGCTGCTGGCGCAGAAATCCGGTATCGAAGCGATGCGCGCCCTGGCGTATGTAGCGGCTTCCGATGTGGATAAAGCCCACAGCAAAGACGCAGAAGTAGCTAAACACTACCAGCCACGCGTTGACCTGCTGACTCCAATCGTTAAAGGCTGGATGACTGAATTCGCCCAGGAACTGACCTCCCTGAACATCCAGGTACACGGCGGCATGGGCTTTATCGAAGAGACCGGCGCTGCCCAACACTACCGCGACGCCCGTATCCTGCCGATCTACGAAGGCACCACCGGCATCCAGGCACTGGACTTCATCGGTCGTAAGATGCTGATGGACCAGGGTGCAGCACTGGAAAGCCTGCAGAGTGAAATGATGATCACCGTGAACGCTCTGGCGACAGTGGATTCACCGGTTTTCGCCAAACTGCACCGCGAATTGCGCACTGCAGTTGAACGCTCTATGCAGGTACGCAGCTGGCTGCTGGATAAGTCTGCCAGCAACCGCGACCTAGCGAGCAGCGTGTGTGTCGACTTCCTGATGATGCACGGCTTCCTGTGCGGTGGCTGGCTGTTGGCGAAAAGCGCCCTATCCGCTCAGGAGCTGATGGGCAGCGGCGAATACGCCGACGACTTCCTGCGCACCAAACTGATTACTGCGGAGTTCTTCGCAGACAACTATCTGCCACGTGCCAACCGCCACGCTGATGTAGTGATGAGCGGCCTGAGCGGCGCGTGTGAGATTGATACTGAGCAGTTCTGATCAGCCCACTCGCTGATCACATCCCCCGTCACACCTGACTTGTGACAAGATGCCTTTTGCCCTCTTTATGAGGGCTTTTTTTTGGTTCATCGTCGATTACCGGGGAAGGCCGCCTTTATCTTTAGGAAGAAGTACTCGGTATCTCGATAACCATAGGCCATACGCTTGATTACTTTGATCTTGTTATTGATCCCCTCCAATCGACTGGTGTGG
>NZ_CAXRBQ010000126.1:0-9465 GCF_964228735.1 Pontibacterium sp.
TTAAGAGAGTAGAAGCCGGGGCCTTATCTACATGGCAGTCTTTACGACTTAGCAGCCCGTCAGGCTCACCGGCTCCTTGCGATGGACGGTAGCTAACCACCCATCACCGAGAGATACAAGCAGCCCGCTCCGAGGGCGACACCCCCTAAGGCTGAACTGCTTGTCGCGGTCAAAGCCCGCTGCTACAAGGTTTGACTGCTTGAGCTACGTAGGTTGGGTCGAGCGCAGCGACACCCAACACTCTTTTAATCTCTCCTCATCTTTCCGGAAGGCCCACAGACTGCGGCCTGGGTACTCCATTTTCGGAAATCTTCCCGCGTTTTTGGGGTATGACTACTGGTCTAATTCAGGACCTTTTTCGTTCCAAAGTACCATATGGGTTCCCGAGCCCCATTTCTATTATCAATCTGGTAACTCCTATTCAAAGCAATAACAACCAGAGGGTATTACGTTATGTGGACTAAACCTGAATACAAAGACATGCGCATCGGCTTCGAAGTAACCATGTACTTCGCAAACCGCTAAGCACTTTGCGCAAAAGTTACGACGCTCCGTTCGTGGCTTTTGCGTTTTCCCCTCTGGGGTTTCCCAACCGGCAGGAGCCGGGCTCACTACGACGGGCGCCGCACTGACGCGGATCTGACGGTCACCAGCGCAAAAGAATAATAATGAAAATACAAGTTTTAGGCTCAGCCGCCGGCGGTGGTTTCCCACAGTGGAACTGTAACTGCCGTAACTGTAAGGGCGTGCGCGAAGGCACCATTAAAGCCCAGCCACGTACCCAATCCTCTATTGCTGTCAGTGCCGATGGCGAACACTGGATCCTGTTTAACACCTCGCCGGATATCCGTGCCCAACTGGACAGCTTCGGACCGATGCAACCGGCGCGTGCGATCCGAGATACCGGTATTTCAGCGATTGTTTTTATGGACAGCCAGATTGATCACACCACCGGTCTGTTGATGCTGCGTGAAGGTTGTCCGCACGAGGTGTGGTGTACCGATATGGTGCACCAGGATCTCACCTCCGGTTTCCCGATCTTCAATATGCTGGAGCACTGGAATGGCGGTATTAACTGGAACCGCATTCCAATCGAAGAGGGCGCCAACCAATTTACGATTCCACAGGTACCGGAGCTGAAGCTGACCGCTGTGCCGCTGCTCAGTAGTGCACCGCCATACTCACCGCACCGCAACGATCCCCATCCGGGTGACAATATCGGTATCAAAATCGAAGATACCCGGACCGGTAAGACCCTGTTCTATGCACCTGGCCTCGGCCAGATCGAACCCCACCTGCGTCCTGTGATGGAAAGCGCCGACTGCGTACTGGTCGACGGCACCATCTGGCGTGAAGACGAGCTGATTGTTTCCGGTGTCGGCGACAAGCTCGGTACCGCCATGGGCCATCTGCCCCAGTCCGGGCAGGGTGGGATGATCGAGTACCTGGATACGCTGGAGAAACCACGCAAGGTACTTATCCACATCAACAACACCAACCCGATCCTGGATGAGGAGTCGCCGGAGCGTGCCGAAGTATTGGCCCACGGCATCGAGATCTCCTACGACGGTATGAGCATCGAGCTCTGAGACCGCCGGATCAGGTCCTGAACATAAACAGGAGCGTGCATATGAACACACAGGTTACCGAAGACAAACTGCCGATGTCCCGCGAAGAGTTCGAACAGGCTCTGCGTGCCAAGGGCGATCTCTATCACATCCATCACCCGTACCATGTGGCGATGTACAACGGCAGCTGCACTAAAGAACAGATTCAGGGGTGGGTCGCCAACCGTTACTACTACCAGATCATGATCCCAATGAAAGACGCGGCGATCATGGCCAACTGCCCGGACCGCGATACCCGCCGTCAGTGGGTACAGCGTATCCTCGATCACGACGGTTACGATGAGGCGGAAGGTGGCATCGAAGCCTGGCTGCGGCTGGGGGAAGCCGTGGGGCTGACCCGCGAGGAGATCATCTCCCAGGAACATGTGCTGCCGGGTGTACGTTTTGCCGTGGATGCCTATGTGAACTTCGCCCGCCGCGCGACCTGGGAAGAAGCGGCGAGCTCCTCCCTGACCGAGTTGTTTGCTCCGAAGATTCATCAGTCCCGTCTGGATACCTGGCCGGACCACTACCCGTGGATCGACGAAAACGGCTACCAGTATTTCCGTAACCGCTTGACCGAAGCCCGTCGCGACGTGGTACACGGCCTGGAAATCACCCTGGATCACTACAAAACCCGTGAACAGCAAGAACGCATGCTGGAGATCCTGCAGTTCAAGCTGGACGTGCTCTGGTCGATGCTGGATGCGATGACCATGGCCTATGAGCTGGACCGCCCGCCATACCACACCGTGACGGATGAGAAGGTGTACCACACAGGGTTGTTCCGATGATCAGCAACGAATCGATTCCGACTATGAACACCATGTTCCGCTTCCAGTGGGAGCAGGCACAGAACAGCTACGTGCTGCTCTACCCGGAAGGCATGATCCAGCTGAACGGTCCGGCCGGGGAGATCCTGGCGCTGGTGGACGGCGAGAAACCGGTGGCAGGCATTGTTGCTGACCTTAAGGGTAAGTTCGGTGATGTGGATAGCTTGGAGAGTGATGTGCTGGAGTTTCTAGTGGAAGCTCAGAAGCAACGCTGGATTGAGGTTTAGCGGTTCAGTCGACAGGGATGTTGCCCCCTCAATTTTGCCTAACACCTGATGCCCGAATTGCGGTGTACACGTTGGGCTTCGCTTCGCTAAGGCCAACCTACTTGCTAGGTAACAGCTCAAAATACGTAGGTTAGCCATCGCGCAGCGATGCCTAACAATTGATGCCCGAATTGCTGAGTAAGCCATGATCTTCGTTTCGCGACGGCCAACCTACTAAGCAACAACAAGAGCAATAAAGAGGTATCCCATGTCCTCCTCATCCTGCAACGGCTCACCCTCTCTGAATTCCGTTCCAACCCATGGTCAGCCGCTGTGGTTGCTTGCCGAGCTGACCTACAAATGCCCGTTGCAATGTCCGTACTGCGCCAACCCGCTGGATTTTGCCAATCGCAACACTGAGCTGACTACCGAAGAATGGATCAAGGTGTTCGAAGAGGGCCGTAAGCTGGGGGCTGTTCAGCTGGGTTTTTCCGGTGGTGAACCGTTGGTACGTCAGGATCTGGTTACGCTGATCAGCGAAGCGCGGCGCCTGGGTTATTACACCAATCTGATCACCTCCGGTGTGGGCTTGAACGAGCGTAAAGTTGCCGAGTTTCGTGAAGCGGGGTTGGACCATATCCAGGTCAGCTTTCAGGCGGCGGACGAAAGTGTGAACAACATGCTGGCCGGTTCGCAGAAAGCGTTTGACCAGAAGCTGAAGATGGCGCGGGAAGTGAAAGCGCAGGGGTACCCGATGGTGCTCAACTTCGTCACCCACCGTCATAACATTGATCAGATCGACCGCATCATCGAACTCTGTGTTGAGCTGGAGGCAGACTACGTCGAGCTGGCCACCTGCCAATACTACGGTTGGGCGTACGAGAACCGCGAAAACCTGTTGCCAACCCGTGCGCAGCTGGAGCGGGCGGAGCGGATCACCAACGAATACCGCGAAAAGCTGGCTGCGGAAGGAAATCCGATCAAGCTGATCTTTGTGACGCCGGACTACTATGAAGAACGTCCCAAAGGCTGTATGAACGGCTGGGGGCAGGTATTTCTCACCGTGACGCCGGATGGCACCGCGCTGCCCTGTCACAGTGCCAAGATGTTGCCGATTGAATTTCCCAACGTGCGTGACAACTCCCTCGACCATATCTGGAACGAGAGCTTTGGCTTCAACCATTTCCGCGGTTACGAGTGGATGAAGGAGCCGTGCCGCTCCTGTGATGACAAAGAGAAGGATTTCGGCGGCTGCCGCTGTCAGGCCTACATGATGACCGGCGATGCCACCAATGCCGATCCTGTGTGCGGTAAGTCGGAACATCATCACCTGATCACCGATGCACGCGCGGCGGCCGAACAACCGCTGGATGACTCCAAAATGCTGTATCGGAACGAGCGCAATTCGCGGGTGTTTTTTCGTTCCTGAGAATTTGAGTGATTAATCCTTGAACAGATCTGGCAACAACCTGCTTTCCTGAGCTAGGCTCATGGGTACCCCGTGATTAATGAGTGAGGCTCAGGGAATGTTGCCAACATCACCCCACCCCCCCGGTCTTTGGCCGTCTTCGTTTACTGCTGAACACGCTCTGCCAGGTATAAAGGAGTATGGACAGCTGCAGGCGGCGTGTAATCAACAACTTTTCTGGGTCGAGTACCAGCCTGAAAATGATGGCCACACGGTCATCTGCAGTTGGCAGGGTGGGGTTATCAAGACCGTTTCACCGCCCCATATCTCCGTGCGCAGCCGCGTGCATGAGTACGGTGGGCAGAGCTGGTGTTTGCTGGATCAGAGCCTGGTATTTGTGCATGGAGACGATCAGCAGCTCTGGCTACAGCCGTTTGATGGCGAAGCTTCACGGCTGACGCACACCTCCGAATGCCGTTATGGTGCGCCCGTTTGGGACCGGCCACGCAACCGGCTAATTGCGGTACAGGAGGAGCATCCACCGGGGGATATACCTGCTGATGTGATCAATCGCCTGGTCTCGGTATCCCTTGAAGATGGTGGGATTGCTGTGCTCCATGAAGGATTTGATTTCTACGATCAGGTCGCATTGGGTGCCGATAGCGAGGGTGGCCTGATCGCCTGGATCAGCTGGGAGCACCCCGATCAGCCCTGGACGGAAACGCAACTGTTGTTTGGTCGACTGGATGATCAGGGGCAGATAGATCATGTCCAGGCGTTGGGGCATGAGCAGGCACTGACGCAACCCCAGTTCGATGCTCAAGGTCGGCTGCATGTGGTCAGCGACCACAACAACTGGTGGCAGATCTACCGGGTGGAGCAACAGCCGGATCGGATTGATCTGGCGCTGTTACCGGGACAGGATGAAGCGGAGTACGCCGCTGCGTCATGGCAGCTGGGACAAAGCAGTTACCTGCTGCTGGATGATGGCTGGGTAGCGCTAAGTCACCGAGATGGCATGGGAGCGTTGCAACTTCACCGTGATGGACGAACAGAACGAATCGCCACGCAGTACAGTAATTTTCGCAGCCTGACGATGAGCGGTTCGACACTTTATTGTGTGGCGTCTTCAACGACTGCGAGTCCAGCATTGATTGCTGTTGATCTGGAAAGCGGCAATGTAGAGAGCCTCACCGGTGGTCAGCGTCCACTGCCGATCGATGAGATCGCTGAACCGCAACATCTGCGTTTTAACGTTGGGAACGAGTACGCTTACGCACTGTTCTACCCACCCACTAACAGTGCTGAGCAGAGTGCTCAATTGCCTCCGCTGGTGGTGTTTCTGCACGGTGGTCCCACATCCGCCGCTTATCCCATCTTCAATCCCAAGATCCAGTACTGGACCCAGCGTGGCTTTGCCGTGGCCGATCTGAACTACCGTGGCAGTACCGGTTACGGGCGGGATTACCGTATGAAGTTACGCAAGCAGTGGGGCGTGGCTGATGTGGAGGACGCGATTGCTCTGGTTGAACACCTCGGTGAGCAGGAGCTGATCAATCCGGCCCAGGTCTTTATCCGCGGCGGCAGTGCAGGGGGCTATACCGCACTGGCTGCACTGGCGGCGAGTGCCTGTTTCACCGCCGGAGCCAGCCTTTATGGTGTGAGTGACCTGAACGCGTTGTGTGTCACAACCCACAAGTTTGAATCGCGTTACCTGGACTGGCTGATCGGCGACGCTCAGTACGATGGACACGTCTATCAGGAGCGCTCCCCGGTCACCAATGCGGACCAGATCAGCTCGCCGGTCATCTTCTTCCAGGGCTTGCTGGATAAGGTGGTGCCACCCGAGCAAACGGATCTGATGGTTAGCGCCCTGCGTGCCAACGGCGTGGAGGTGGAGGTGCACCGCTATGCCGATGAATATCATGGCTTTCGAGATCCGGCCGTACAGCAGGAGGTGCTGGAGCTGGAACTGGCGTTTTATCAGCGCTGGTTGTGACGATTGGGTCAATGGAGTGATCTCGTTTGAGACCAAAGTACTAGCCGTTTTCGTGCTATTGCAGAAGATGCCCCACAACAGAACTCCGGCAGAATAACCATATGTTCATAGCTGATATCAGGTGAGTCAGTTTTACCTTGAACACCCATTCGGGAGCGAAGCTGTTTGCAGGCTTTGTCCGGTTCTGGCCCCCCAAAGCTCAAGGCCATTACGTCAGAACCGTTTTCTCCTGAGCTCTGACCGTCGTATATTCTGCCCGCCCCCAAGCGGGCTTTTTTTTTGCCTCATCGTTAAATAGCGTGGAACCGATAGTGCGACTTGGCCGCAAGTAGGTTGGCCTTCGCAACGCGAAGCCCAACAGCAAAGGGCAGTTTTGAGTCGACTTGTTGGGCATCGCTCCGCGATGGCCAACCTACGCTTTCTTGTCTGTTTGCATGAAGAAATTTCTGTGACTTCACCGTAAAGAGCGGGTAGGGTAGCGGCCTTTGAACATGCATGTCTGGAGCAGCTATGGCCCTTCCCGGTAAAGAGATCTACCGCGGCTACGATGAATTTGGTGTGGTGTCGGTGGTGGAAGATGGCCACAAACGTTACCTCGCCTTTGGTGAGAATGACGAGCAGAGCTGCTGGCTGAAGCATGAACCGCTCTCGCCGCAGCACGAATACGTACGCGCCATGTTGCTGGTCTTGCTGTTCAAGGAACCCAAGCAGGTAATCAGCTTAGGGTTAGGCGCGGGCAGTCTCAACAGTTGCCTGCACGGTCATTATCCCTCCCTCAAGCAGCAGGTGGTGGAGCTGCGCCCTGAAGTGGTCAACGTGGCCTACAAGTACTTCCAGCTACCGCGTGGTAAACGGCTGCAGGTTCACACCATGGATGCCAACGAGTTTCTGCAGACGGTGGAAACCCGCAAAGCGGATGTGCTGTTCAGTGATATCTATGGCGCGGAAGGGCTGGATGAACAGCAGCTCGATCCCAGCTTCCTGATGAACTGTCACGACCGCTTGAAAGAGGATGGCTGGCTGGTGCTGAACTGCTGGCGTGAGCATCAGGGGGATGATGCGCTGGAGACGCTGACCGAGATCTTTGATGATGTACGCAGCTGTGCTACACAAAGTGGTAACTGGATTGTCTTTGCCGGTAAGCGGGCCAGTAACCGCTCTGCCAAGCAACTCAAGAACGATGCGCGGGAGCTGAGCCAGAAGCTGGGCTTTGCGTTAAGCGCGCACCTCGGTCGCCTGAAGGAGCACAGCTAAGCTGCGCTCCTCACACCTTTAAACTGTCGCCTTATCCCCATTAGTAACCTGTTCATTCTGGCTTTTAAACTTGATGCCGCTGGCCAGCAGCACGCCCACCATAATGATCAGTACGCCACACAAGGTGCTTAAGGAGAGGTTTTCACCCAGCACTGGAATTGCCGCGATCGCCGCCAGGGCCGGTGTGAATGAACCCAAAGCCGCTGTTTTTTCTGCACCCAGGTTGCTGATAGCGATACCGTAAGTCACACCACCCACAATGCCCGCGCCGATGCCTTGCGTAAGCAGGAACGGCCATAACTCTGCCCAGGAGGTTTGGCTGATCGTGGATTCCACCGCACCGGCGCCCAGCAGCCCGCCCAGTATCAGGGCCGCACTAGTGCAGAGCAGCGCCGTCGCTTCCATTGGATTCAGGCCTGCAACGCGAAGTCCCACCGTATACAGCGCCCACAACAGGGTGGCGCCCAAGAAGGCCAGATGGCCGCGCCAATACCCCGTCTCAAAGTTGATCAGCGCATCGCCCAGTAACAGGATGATCCCCAGCAGAATGGTGCCCAGGCCCAGCAAGCGACGCTTTGGCAGTGGCTCGCCGAACACCAGTACGGCAAGGCCGGTAACAAAGAGTGGTGCGCTGCCTGGTACCAACGCACCTGCATGTGCAGCCGGGGCGTAGCTGGTGCCCACTGAGACCAGATAAAAGAATGGCAGGCCGCCAAGCATGATCATCAGGCTATAACGCAGTTCCATGCGGCGCACTTTGGGCCAGCACTTGAACAACCAAGGCAGGAAGACAATGGCGGGCAGCGCAAAGCGCATCAGCCCGAGGTCCGCCGTGGTGAGTGGAGACTGGTTTTCCGCGCGCATGGACAGCAGAAACCCCACCCAGATCACCAGGGTGGCCAGCATCGCAGTCAGGCCTTTGAAGTTAACGGCCGGTTCGCCACGGTATTGGTTCATCGGAGGACATCCTGTGCATATTGAATTGACGGCTATTATCCGAGAAACACAAAAGTGGAAAGTTGTTATTTGGCTTGTGTTTGTGATCCATGTTGGCGGAAAATTGCGTATATGGTTTTAATTTTGGCATTTTGTGACTCGGTGGGTGTTGGCGCATGAAAGTAGATGAGATCGATCTGAAAATTCTGAAGATCCTGCAGCAGGATGGGCGCCTGAGTAACGCGGAGATAGCCGAGCACGTGGCGTTGTCGCCGTCACCCTGTCTGCGCCGTTTGCGTCGGTTGGAAGCGGAAGGCGTGATCCAAGGGTATCGGCCGCAACTCAACCGACAGGTGGTGGGCCTGGGCATGACGGTGTTTGTACAGGTGAAGTTGCACGATCACAGTGCGGAGTCTGTGGAGGGATTTGAGGATGCCGTGCGGGCGATGGATGCGGTGGTGAATGCGCATACCGTATCCGGCTCTGCAGATTACCTGCTGGAGGTGGTGGCGGAGGATCTGATCGATTACGACCGCTTGGTGAAGCGGATGCAGCGGTTGAAGATGGTGCGGGAGATTGAGAGTAACTTTGCATTGCAGGCGGTTAAGACGGAAGCGCCTTTGCCTTTGAAGTTGTAGGTGCAAAGGCTGAACGTCTTGTCGAAGTTAGGTGCTTTTGTATCTAAAGCGAATCTTTGGATTTCTATCTGCTTTTCGCCCTGATTGGGCGAGGCAAGGGATGCAGCCGCGCATCCCTTACCAATCCCTCGCGGCCCCACTACTTGCCGGGCAAAGCCCGGTACCCTGCGCGTTTCACAAATAAAACGAAGCAAATAAACTCGGCCTTTGGCCTCAGACAGAATTTGCTTTTAACCGTTTTATTTGCGAAATGCTCGGCTGCGTAGAGGGGGAGTGTAGTCCGTGCCAGCTGATAGATTTGTGGATCGTTCCCATGCAGAACACGGGAACCAGATATGTGGATTAAAGGTGAAAGATTTTCGATGTAGGGCAGGCTTTAGCCTGCCGGCAGCCTTAAGGCTGCCCTACATTAATTTTCAATTCTCGCACGCACACCAAACCAAAAAAAAAAGGTTCTTCGTCGGATAGCGTGGAGCCTACAAAAAAAACGACGAAATGGTTTATGGTGAAGTCGCCAAACAATCATCAAAACCAAATCGTCGTTTATGCTTCAGGATTCTGCCTTCAGCAGCTGCCTATGGAAA
>NZ_CAXRBQ010000127.1:0-13443 GCF_964228735.1 Pontibacterium sp.
AGCCAGAGTGCCTACAGGACTTGTTCGCACCGTCCCTAAGGACAATAAAAAAGACTGCTCCTCAGACCAGCCTACTGAGCGGGCAATCAACCAATGACATTCCCGGAGCTCTCGATGCTGCAGTTAAACATACGTCAAAAAGTGGTTCTGACCACCGTTGCTGCCGTGGTAGCGGCGATAGCAATCATTAGCGTATTTTCATTAAACTCGAGCCGCGACATCATTCTGGAAGGAACAATTGACAGGGAGTTGCCCGCCATCCTCGGCGAGGTCGCCAACGATATAGACGCCCAACTGATCAGGCCGATCACCATCGCCAAGACGATGGCCAACAACACCGATTACGCTGAGTTCATCCGCCAATCGGAACCACAAGAACAAACCCAGGCCCTGACCCAATATCTGTCACAGATAAACCACGGATTTAATACCTTCACCGCCTTCCTGGTTTCCGCCAAAAGCGGCAGCTACTACACCCCG
Organism: Pontibacterium sp.; assembly: GCF_964228735.1. Classification (GTDB taxonomy): domain Bacteria; phylum Pseudomonadota; class Gammaproteobacteria; order Pseudomonadales; family Balneatricaceae; genus Pontibacterium. The sequence continues at coordinate 481 of NZ_CAXRBQ010000127.1, forward strand.
GCGGGTCTCTTCAAAACCTTGTCACCTCAGGATGAAAAAGACCGCTGGTTTTACGGTTTCGTCGAAAGCGGCAAAGCCTTCGACCTCAGCCTTGATATCGACGAACAATCCAAAGTCCCTACCCTGTTTATCAACTACCGGATGCAGCAGAACGGTGAAACGCTTGCGGTTACCGGCGTAGGCCTCACCCTGGATTCCATGGCCAGCACCATCGGCCAGTACAAAATTCGCGAGCAAGGCTCCATCTTCCTGGTTGATCAGAACGGCACCATCAAGCTGCACAAAGACCCATCGCTGGTCGGTAAGCACATTAATATGCTGGGCGACATCGACACTGGCACCCTGCTCAACCAAGCCCCGTTTGCCACCAGTGAATACGATAAAACTCTGCTCGCCAGCCGCTATCTGCCGAAGATTGGATGGTATGTAGTAGCAGAAGTGCCCAGCGCCGAGGTCTTCTCCGCTATCGATAAGGTCACCTGGGTGACGCTGTGGATGGGTTTGGGGATCGCCGTGCTGTTCACGATCATCAGTGCCTGGATCATCAATCACCTGATTGCACCGTTTGGTCAGGTTGCTGACGTACTGGAAGATATCGGTAAGGGTGGCAGCGACCTGAGCCGTCGCCTGGACATCAGTCGACGCGATGAGACCGGCAAAATCGCAGCGGGCTACAACAGCTTTGTTGAATACATCAGCGAGCTGCTGAGGCAGATCTCCCTGACCGGCGATCAGCTCTATAAAGCAATCGAAGCGATCGACGGCCAGGCCAAGACGATGGAGCAGAAGATTGCCCAGCAAGCGAGCGAGATCGAACAGGTCGCCACCGCCATCCACCAGATGGGTGTGACTGCCGAGGAGATCGCCAACAGCGCCAACCGGGCAGCAGATACCGCTAAGGTTGCTAACAGTGCAGTGTCCGAAGGTGGCCAGTCGGTAAACAACACCGTATCCAGTGTCTCCACCATGGCGGAACATCTGCAGCAAACCAGCGATACCATTAGCCAGCTTGCCGTGGATGCCAGCTCCATCGACAGCGTGCTGGAAGTGATCCGTGGGGTTTCGGAACAGACCAACCTGTTGGCTTTGAACGCCGCCATCGAAGCTGCACGCGCGGGTGAACAGGGTCGTGGTTTCTCGGTGGTTGCAGACGAGGTACGTGTTTTGGCTTCCCGCAGCCATCAGTCCACCGAAGAGATTCGGGAGATTATCGAAAAGCTGCAATCCAACACTCAGGACGTGGTTCATGCAATTTCCAAGAGCACCGACCTGAGCGCTGCGAGCCAGACCGAAGCCAACAACTCCGGTCAGCAGTTGGATAACATCTCGGAAAATATCGCCGCGATGAACGACATGAGCTTGCAGATCGCCTCAGCAACAGGCGAACAGTCCAACGTGGTCAGCGGCATCAGCCCGCATGTAGTGTCGATCGCCGAGATATCGCGTAACAACAGCGAGACGGTGAAGCAGACCTCATCCGAGTGCGGACAGCTGAAGGAGATGGCTTCAGAGTTGAAGGAGTTGGTGTCTAAGTTCAGGTTTTGATGCCAAACGGGGAAGCCCCCCACTCTAACGTGTTGGGCACCGCAATGCGGTGGCCAACCTACACACATCTAATCCCACCAAACTCGTTCCCACGCCCCGGCGTGGGAACGCCTCTCTCAATCAATATATTCAACGATGGCAATCCGTAGGTCGGCCATCGCAAGGCGATGCCCGACGCGTTGCCCCACCCCTGCGCCGCGGCCAACCTACATCCGTAACTTTACCGACTAGGCCTACCTCTACGACATGGTGGCATCTGCCCGGCACGACTATCCTTTAAGCTAATCACCTGTGATTAACCAACAGATTTGGAGCTGTAGCGCCCATGTAAGTACTGGAAAACAAACCGTAAAAAGCTCAGTAAGGAGACACCTATGAAAAAGCTACTACCAATCGGGATGTTACTGCTTTCAATCAACGCCTATGCAGAGCCAATAGATGAACTCATCGAAATTGTTGGCGGCAAAAACCAAATCCAACAGATGCATAACCAGATGATCGAAATAATGGCGGCTTCCAATCCGCAGTTAGCGAATCATCGAGCAGTGATAAAAGCGTGGGCAGATAAGTACTTTACTTGGGAAGAACTGAAGCCGGGCATGGTTCAGGTTTATAAAAAATACTATAGCGATGCGGAAATTGTACGTCTTCTGGAGTTTTATAAATCACCTGTTGGCAGAAAGTCGGTTGAGCTGATGCCCGTCATGTTTTCAGAGGGTGGCAAGGTAGGTCAGCAAGTGGCTTTAAAGTATCAACCGCAACTTATTGAGATGCTACAAGCCGATCAGCTAAACCGGCAATAACACGGTGAATCAGCAATGTCGCCGCTCTGATTCTCGATGAGCACCGGTAGCGATCACGACAAAAAGCTTTGAGGAACGCTCTTATGGGTAAGTGTTACAACAGCGTTGAAATCAGCGCACCAATCGATGATATCTGGATAGCAATCAGCAACTTTCACGATATGTCCTGGGCGCCCGATGTAATCACGTCGGTCACAAAGGTTGGCGACAAAGGTGAAAACGAGATCGGCGCGAAACGCATTCTTAACGACGCCTTTCACGAAACTCTCATCAAATTCGATTCCGGAAAATACACATACTCCTACAGCATCGACGATGGACCCGGACCGGTCGCGAGTGACGCTGTGAGCAATTACATTGGTGTGGTGAAGCTGAGCGATAAGAATGGAGTGTGCCTGGTTGAGTGGAGCTCATCGTTTGATTCAGCAAACGAAGATGAGGTGTCGGAGTTTTGTAATCCGATTTATCAGGCGCTTTTGAGTGCGTTAAAGGACAAGTTTTCGTAAGTACCGCCCAATGTAGGTCAGCCATCGCTTAGCGATGCCTGAAGTGTTGGGCAACGCTATGCGTTGGCCAACCTACTCTCTCGCAGCACGTACACTAACTGTTAACCTTGCTTTGTAGGGCAGGCTTTAGCCTGCCGGTAGCCTGAAGGCTACCCTACATGATGATCCCACACATTTTTCACACACAAAAAAACCGGCCCCGACGAAGTTCCTAAGAATTCCACCGGGGCCGGTTTCTTTATATCTGGCTTAAGCTAAAGCGTTTCTTACTCGAAACGGCCCAGCTCTGCCATTTTCGCTGCAACAGCCGCAAACTCAGGTTTGTGCTCCAGGATCTCTTCCTTGGTCAGACCGTCCAGCTCGTGTGGGAACACCAGCCATTCGTTGGTCTCGTGCACGTAGTAGTCAGGCACGTTGCCGGTCTTGTTGTTCGCAGGCTTGTAGTAAGGCGTTGCGATACGGATTTCCGGGGTGTTTTTCTTACACGCTTTCTTCAGATCAATGATGGTCTGCTGGATGCTCAGACCGGAGTCGTGCACGTCATCAACGATCAGCAGGGAATCTTCAGATTCCAGACGTTTGATCAGGTAGGTCAGGCCGTGAACTTTTACGTGACGGCTACGCTCACCGATACCGGTGTAAGAGGATGTACGGATCGCGATGTGGTCAGCCTCAACACCCAGACAATCCAGCACTTCCTGTACAGAGATACCTACCGGTGCACCACCACGCCATACGCCGACGATGTAGTCAGGGCGGAAACCACTTTCAAATACCTGTAACGCCATCTGGGTAGAGTCTTCCAGAAGTTGCTGGGCGCTGATATAAACTTTTTCCATACGGATCCTATTACTTGTGAAATCAAAATCGGGGCCTCACCACCTGTTATACAGGCACTGATTCCGCTCCAGACGGGGTGCTGCCAAAGCTGAAGTAACCGCCGATCTTTCGTTGTATACAGTTCTGAAAAATTAATCGGCCATTATACACAGGAATCCCTCCCTGCAGATACCAACAGCCGACCCACTTTTGATTTTTAAGGTCGGCGTTGATGTATATCTTGTATCAGGTTTTTTTTCGCCCTTGCGGGCTGTACCCAGATATAAAGAAAGCAGCCGGACGGCTGCTTAATATGAGTTAAAAGGTGTAGCCAGTGGACCTCTCCAATCCCATGCTCAGCACCGACCAAAGCCACCACTCATGCTCCGATCAGGCCAAACAGATCCACTGGCCACAACGCCCTACAAACTTAAAAGTGCCACCTCAACTGAGAGGTGAAGTTCATCAACCCAGAAGCGCGCTTTAATAGCTTCTGAATTACATCCATCGCTTATTCCGCAGCTTTCGCAAAACCATCAGCATTCACCGACTCTGCCGCCACCTCATCACTTGAATCGAACTCCTCCTGGAGTTCGGTCTCATCAGGCAAGAAGATGTTCAGCAAAATGGCACTGATTGCACCGATGGTGATCGGTGAGCCAAAGATGTTCTGAATCGCTTTCGGCAGATACTCCAGCGCTTCGGGTACACCCGCCACGCCCAGACCAAGGCCAAGAGAGATCGCAACGATAAACATATTACGACGGTTCAGATTGGCTTCGGCCAGGATCTTAATACCGGCCACCGCCACCGTACCGAACATGATCAGGGTTGCGCCGCCCAGTACCGGTTTTGGCATCAGCTGCAGTACGCCACCGACAATCGGGAACAGCCCCAGGAACACCAGAATAGCTGCGATATAGAAAGCCACGTAACGGCTTGCCACGCCGGTCAGCTGAATAACACCGTTGTTCTGCGAGAAGGTGGTCATCGGCATGCTGTTAAACACCGCCGCAATACAGGAGTTGATACCATCCGCCAGTACACCAGATTTGATGCGGCGTAGATAAACAGGTCCGCTGACTGGTTGTTTGGACACCATGGAGTTGGCGGTGAGGTCACCGGTCGCTTCCAGTGGCGTGATCAAGAAGATCAGCGCAATTGGAATAAACGCCGCCAGATCGAAGTTAAAGCCATATTTGAACGGTACTGGGAAATTCACAGTTGCCAGCGAAGACAGGCTGCTGAAATCCACCATGCCCATGCTCCAGGCTGCCACGAAGCCAACGGTCAAACCCACGACCACGGCGCTGAGGCGCAATACCTGAAACTGAAAGCGGTTGAGCACCACAATGGTTACCAGTACCAGCAAAGCCAGTCCGAGGTTACGCAGTGATCCCAAGTCTTCGGCGCCGTAGCCACCGGCCATATCGGTCATCGCCACCTTGATCAACGACAGCCCCATCAGGCTGATTACCGTCCCGGTCACTACCGGGGTGATTACTTTGCGCAGCTTATCGATAAACTGGCTGAATGCGATCTCCACAAAGGCAGCGAAGAAGCAGACACCAAAGATGGTGGCCAATACATCTTCATTGCTACCGCCGTTGCCTTTCACAATAAAACCGGCACTGAGGATTACGCTGAGAAAGCCGAAACTGGTGCCCTGCACGCAGAGCAGGCCGGAACCAACAGGGCCAAAACGTCGGGCCTGAATGAAGGTCCCTACCCCCGATACAATCAGTGCCATACTCACCAGATAAGGCACTTCACTACCCAATCCAAGTACACCACCGATAATCAGAGTCGGGGTAATAATCGCGACAAAACATGCGAGCACATGTTGAAGCGCTGCAAACGCAGCAGGCCCTGGTGCAGGCCGGTCTTCCAGGCCATAAATGAGTTCGTCCGTACCGGCTTCTTGCCGGTAATCTTTATCATTTTGCTGAATCATAGAGTGTCTTTCCGTAATTGTTTTTTTTCGGATACTGTTTTCTAGATTTGACCCAAAAGTCAGCATTCAGCTTAAGCCCAAGGCATCATAATGTCCACAATACACAAATATACATGTATACATTTAAGACGTGATTTCATCTCACGTTATGAAACGGCTGAATCGGAGGGATATCAGGATCGGAGGAGATTTAAACTCGCATTCGTTATGCAAGCTGTAAGCGATGTGGCAATGACTCTAAACACTGCCTGGGGAAGCGAAGTATGCGTACCCGGTAGAGCCTGGGTACGCGGAAAAGCTCTGATGCGGCCTTAGAAGTGCCACTTCACCAGCAGTGACGGGTTACGCTCGTCTACGCCAGAAACACCAAACTTGTTGTTCCAGTATGCGTATTCCAGACCTACGTACAAAGGCGACTTGGTACCCATCAGCTTGCCTGCGTTCCACTTCAGCTGAGAGGTAAAGTTCATCTCCGCTGCCAGGTTTGTTTCGGCGGTACTCCAATCCAGGAAACCGTCGTACAGGAACTCTGCAGAGCCGAGTTTGAATGGCAGTCCCCAGGTCAGGGTCAGCTGATCATTATCAGGATCAGTGTCGTTGTTTACGTGGTAGAAGTTGGCGTTGAAGTACTGGAAACCCGGTACGTCCAGGCTTACACCAAAACCCGCCAGGTAGTTATCAAAGCTTTCACCACTCTCCCAGGTACCGGCCAGGTAAACATCTTTAACAGGGCCAAAAGACAGATCGCTACCGGTCAGGTAACCCAGGCTCAGGCGTGGCGCGAACTCAAAGTAGGTTTCGGTATCGCCGTTATCGGACTTCAGACGGTCCATGAAGAAGAACGTATCGCCCCAGTTATGGCCGCTGGCGTGCTCTACGGTGATAACCTGTCGATCCGGGTCACCCAACTCATAGTCACTGCCGTCCAGATAACTCAGGCTAAAATCGCTCCAGAACTGCTCCGCTTGTGCAGATGTGGAGATCATGGTGCCGGCCAGAGCCAGAGCGGCTGTCGTTTTAAACTTCATGCTTACTTCCTTCGGTTTTTATTTTTTTCTGCTGGTTATGAATGTTTTTTGTCGAACCACACGTGACCCGTTTCCGGGAAGCCGTGCCAACCCCACTGCGGCTCGAACAGTGCTCACGATAACGACCAAAGGCACTATCGTCCACAACCACATAATCATTTTGTATACAATTATTACCGCATTATGAACACTGCCCTGCAGCACCACATATGGTGATTAACCCGAAGTATAGGATAGAAACAAAACCCGTAAGATAACGGTATAAAAGTAGAAAATGGACAAGTGGGAATAGTTACTGATTTAAAGATCCAGCAGTGGCAGCAGATCCTGAGGGCTTGCGATATGGAAGTCACTGTCAGCGCCCACCAGCTCCTGATGGTCACCGTAGCCCCAATGCACAGCCACGGAACGGCTGTTTGTGGCCTTTGCAGCATGGATATCACTGGCACGATCACCAATAACCCAGTTGCTTGTACTCTGATGTGATTCGTCGGCCAGAATGCTGGCCAGGTGGGTGGATTTGTCGCTTTTCACGCCCTGGTCTTCACTGCCATGCACAGCAGAGAAGTAACCTGCAAGACCGGCATGCTCCAGCAGCCATTCCGCCTGCAGTTGGGGTTTTGCGGTGAGCACACTCAGGCTCACCGCCCTGCCGCCCTGCTGAGTCAGCTCCTGCAGCAGTTCACGCACACCGGTATAAATCCGATAGTTGAAGATCCCCTTATCGAGGTAATGTGACCGAAAGAGGCCAACAGCTTCGGCAATACGGGCCTGATCCTGCGTGTTGAGCATCCAGGCAAAACTCACCCGAAGGGGCGGACCAAAGCACTGTTGCAGCTGCTGATCGCTGACCTCCGGCTGACCGAGTTCAGACAACGCAACACGGATAGACTCGGCAATGCCGGCCTGGGTATCCAGCAATGTACCATCAAGATCAAAAAAGAGTGTGCTCATCCACTGCGCCTTAAGATGCTAAACCGGTTTGTTCCAATAAATCGCGGCAATTCTAACCCAAAGGTCAGGTTATTTCACAACCCCTATCAGGCAACTCCCACGTATTCGGAGATCATCTCACTGAACCTACGGGTTTCAGCATAGTGACTGATCAGATCCTTACCGCTTCGGCCAGGGTGCAGGTTCGCATCGTTGGAATAAAGCTGAATCAGCGACTGATATACCGCTTTCACTGCATCTTCGTATGCCTGGTGTCCCGAGAAACGGATACGTACGTTTTGCGCGGCCATGGTGTCCGGAGTACCCAGATCTACCTCACCATAGCTAATCAGCATCAGCGGCAGATCGGTTACTTCGGACAAGAGCGCGAGTTTCTCTTTCTCTTTCAGGCCAAAGATACAGATACCGTCGATCCCCAGCTGGCTGTACGCTTTAACACGCTCTATCAGCTGATCCAGAGACTGTTGTTCCAATGCATGCGTGCGGGCAAAGATGGCGAATTCAGGATCGGTTCGCGCCTTGAGCGCTGCCCGCAGTTTATCTTTGGCTTCGTCGATGGAAGTCAGGCTCATCGGCGGTTGGCTGTGTGGACGCGGCAGTACCGTGTCCTCCAGGGTAATCATCGCGGTACCGGCGTGCTCCAGATCCGCCACGGTCCGCATTACGTTAAGCGAGTTACCGTAGCCGCTGTCGCCGTCGACCACGACCGGCAGGTTGGCCGCGCTGCACACACGTCGTGCTTGGTCGGTCAGCTCACTCAGCGTTAGCAAAGAGATATCCGGTGCACCCAGGTTCATCAGTGACGCGACTGATCCGCCCAGAATACCTACCTTAAAGCCAATATCGTTTGCCATCCGGATCGACAGCGGGTCGAACACGGAGGCGCAAGTTACACACTGCTCGGTTTCCAGCAGCTGTCTCATCCGTTTTCTGGAGATGTTGTTCATGTCGAAATACCTAATCACCGCAGTTGTCGGCGAGGATAAAAAATCCCCCTCTCCAAGCCGGAGAGGGGGGAGGCGCTACACATGTTATGACCGTAGCAAGGGGGATATACCTACGGTGAGCCGAGGTATGGATGATCCCAGGGGAGCTGCGTTACCAGCTCAGTTTCTGACAACAAGGTTCGAACGATTTAGCAGGCTGCTGGAAAACGTTTTCGAGGCAGTTAGTACAAGGCAAAAATCGACGAAAAAGCGGAGTTTATGCGTGATAAATGAGCATTTTGAGTCGATTTTTAACGCAGTAATAACAACGCAGATAGATTTCCAACAGCCTAATAAGCCCCCAACGAGCTTACAGGTCGATGACATTCACCTTGCCCTGCTCTTCAGCAAGACGCGCTGCTGCTGATGCCACCGCCAGGTCCTGCAGACCTACACCGGTACCATCAAACAGGGTGATTTCATCATCAGAGCTGCGTCCGGAATGGACGCCATTGATCACGTCACCCACCGGGGTGATGTCATCAACATTCAGTGCACCGGAGGCAACAGCATGCTGTGCTTCACCGATGCTAATAGATTGTGCAACTTCGTCGGTAAACACGGTCGCCGCCGCCAGCAGTTCAGGATCCACTTCCTGCTTACCTTTGGTGTCGGTGCCCATGCAGGCGATGTGCGTACCCGGCTTCACCCAGTCTTTCATCATCAGCGGTTCGAACGCGGAGGTGATGGTGATGATTACATCAGCCTGTGCACCCAGCGTTTGCTGATCCACCGCTTCGAAAGGCAGGCCCAGCTCAGCCGCAACTTCAGCCAGACGTGGCAGGTATTCCGGATGCGGGTTCCACGCCACAACTTTTTCAAAGTCACGCTGCTCAACTGCTGCACGCAGCTGGAAGGTAGACTGGTGACCCGCGCCAACCATACCCAGCACTTTGGAATCCTTACGTGCCAGGTGAGCGATAGATACCGCAGAAGATGCCGCAGTACGTACCGCCGTCAGGTAGTTACCACCGACGATAGATTTCAGCTTACCGGTGTCCGGATCAAACAGGATCACGGTGGACTGATGATTGGTCAGGTTCTTATCAACATTACCCGGCCAGTAACCACCGGATTTCAAACCCAGCACCATACCCGCGCGGTCAAAACCGGACTTAAAACCGTACAGCGCGTCGGCGTGACCGATCGCTTCACGTACTACAGGGAAGTTATAAGCATCGCCTTTTGCCATCGCGGCAAATACGCTTTCCACAGCGGTGAACGCTTCACCGCGACCGACTACGGCTTCACATACCGCTTCGGAAATAATTGAGACGCCTGTACCGGCACCGTTTAACGGGTTCGCCATAGACTTTCTCCTAGATAATTCTGAGGAAGCCGCCCCGAGGGGAGTTTGGGGCGGCTAACGTTCGAAGGGATTAGTACGCTTTACCGCGTGCGCTTACTGGCCACAGGGTTTCTACTTTGCCGTTACGTACACCTACGTAGTAGTCGTGTACGTTGCAGGTTGGGTCACAGTGACCCGGAACCAGCTTCAGTTTCTGGTTCACTTTCAGCGCACCGTTCGGATCGGCGATCACACCGTGCTCATCGGAGCACTTGATGTATTCCACATCGTCACGACCGAATACGTATGGCAGACCACTGTCCACAGATTGTGCTTTCAGACCCGCGTCACAGATCGCTTTATCTGCTTTGGCGTGGCTCATGATGGTGGTCAGGATGAACAGGGAGTTCTCAAACTCGGAGATTCGCTCACCGTTCTCGTCATGAATGGTCTGGTAATCCGCATCCATGAACGCGTAGGAACCACACTGCAGTTCGTTGTACACGCCGGAGTTACCTTCGAAGTAGTAAGAACCGGTACCGCCACCACCAACGATGTCGCACTCCAGACCTTCCTCTTTCAGCATGTCCACAGAACGTGCCACCATCTCAACGGCGATATCGATCTTCTCTTTACGCTCGTTGTAGTTCTGCATGTGCTGCATCGCACCCTGGTATGCCTGGATACCAGAGAACTTCAGGCCTTCAGCCGCGTCGATCGCCTTAGCGATATCTACAACCGGCTGACCCGCTTCAACACCACAACGACCTGCACCGCAGTCGATCTCAACCAGGCATTCAATCTGAGTGCCGTGTTTCTGAGCCGCAGCAGACAGCTCCGCTACGTTTTCGATGTCGTCGACACAGCAGATGGTGCGAGCACCTAGTTTCGGCAGCTGCGCCATACGGTCGATCTTCGCTGGATCACGCACCTGGTTGGATACCAGTACGTCTTTGATGCCACCGCGGGCAAATACTTCCGCTTCAGATACTTTCTGGCAGCACACACCACAGCTGTCACCCAGCTTTTCCTGCAGCAGTGCGATATCAACAGATTTGTGCATCTTGCCGTGTACACGGTGACGAACACCCATCTCTTTAGCGTACTGGCCCATGGTGCGAATGTTCTTTTCCAGCGCGTCCAGGTCTACAACCAGGCAAGGTGTCTGGATATCAGCTTCATCCATTCCCGGTACCGCCGGCACGTCGTAACCCACTTCCAGGTTCTTAGGATCATTCAATGCAGTCATTTTTATTCTCCTGTTGAAAATCAGATCAGTTGTTGAGCCACGGAAGTTTGTCGAGATCGACATTGCCTCCGGTGAGGATTACCCCGACACGCTTACCTTTGAAGATTTCAGGGTTCTTCAGGATCGTCGCCAGCGGTACCGCGCTGCTTGGCTCTACGACGATCTTCATGCGCTTCCAGATCAGCTTCATCGCGTCGATGATCTCCTCTTCCGTCGCGGTGAGGATATCGGTGACGTGATTGCTGACGAAGTGCCAAGTCAGGTCTTTCAACGGCACTTTCAAGCCGTCAGCTACGGTGTTTGGCGCATCATCGGCGATGATGTGGCCAGCACGGAAAGAGCGCGCCGCGTCATCGGCGTTCAGAGGCTCTGCCGCGTAGATTTTGATCTCCGGTGCAATGTTGGACAGGGTCAGGCAAGTGCCGGACACCATGCCGCCGCCACCGATCGGTGCGATCACTGCATCCAGATTCTCCACCTGGCTCACCAGCTCCTTAGAGCAGGTTGCCTGGCCCGCGATTACACGCGGATCGTTGTATGGGTGTACGAAGTCAGCACCGGATTCCGCTACGACTTCGGCAAACACCGCTTCACGGGAGCTGGTTGAAGGCTCACACTCAACGATGGTGCCGCCGTAACCGACTACCGCATCTTTCTTCGCCTGCGGTGCGGTACGTGGCATTACCACGGTTACCGGGATACCACGCTGACCTGCCGCGTAGGACAGAGACAGCGCGTGGTTACCGGAAGAGTGTGTCGCCACCCCCTTCTTTGCTTCCTCTTCAGTCAGGCCGAAGACCGCGTTGGACGCACCGCGCACCTTGAACGCAGCGGCTTTCTGGAAGTTCTCACATTTGAAGAACAACTCAGCGCCGGTCAGTTCGTTCAGCAGGCGCGATGTCAGCACCGGCGTTTCATGGATGTACGGCTTGATACGCTCGTGCGCCGCCAGAACATCGTCGTAGGTCGGAATGATCATGGTCTGTTCAGTCGAACTGCTCATGAGTTACCTCTTCTATTCGGTTGTTGGTTTGCCGGAATTACACGTCCACTTTCTGGGTGGTCTTGCGGTAGTACTCCTGTGCTGCGGCTACGCCGGAGCCCAGTTCAATTGGATAGTTCAGGTCGGCCATCGCCATCTCGATGGTTGCCAGACCAGACAGCACCATTACGTCGGTCAGGGAACCCAGGTGGCCGATACGGAACGCTTTACCGTTCATCTCACCCAGACCGATACCGAAGGACACGCCGTAGGTGCTGAACGCGTGGTCAGTCAGCTGGTTGCTGTCGAAACCTTCAGGTACGTAGATCGCGCTTACGGTGTCGGAGTACAGCTCCGGAGACTGAGCACACAGCTTCAGGCCCCAAGCTTCAACGGCTTTACGCACACCTTCCGCCAGACGGTGGTGACGGGCGTAAACGTTTTCCAGACCTTCTTCAAACAGCATCTCCAGGCTCTCTTTCAGGCCGTAGATCAGCTGGTTTGGTGGGGTGTATGGGAAACCACCCGCATTGTTCGCGTTCATCATGTCGCGGAAGTCGAAGAAGGTACGTGGCAGCTGTGCAGTTTCCATCGCAGCCAGTGCTTTCGGGCTTGCCGCCAGGATCGCCATACCGGTAGTCAGCATGAAACCTTTCTGCGAACCGGAGATTGCGATATCTACACCCCAGGCATCCATCTCAAACGGCATAGACGCCAGCGAGCTTACGCAGTCCACGAACATCATCGCCGGGTGGTTAGCCGCATCCATCGCACCACGTACGGCAGCAATGTCACTGCGTACACCGGTTGCAGTTTCGTTGTGAGTTACCAGTACAACTTTGATCTCGT
>NZ_CAXRBQ010000128.1:0-6611 GCF_964228735.1 Pontibacterium sp.
GTAGGTTTTCACGCGGTCACGGCAGGCACCAAACAGCTGGTACAGCGGCATATTGGCCTGCTTGCCAATCAGGTCCCAGAGAGCGGTGTCGATGGCGGAGATAGCGGATACAGTGACGCCTTTTTGGCCCAGGGGATTGCAGTCGACCCACATTTGCTCCCAGATCTTCTCTACATATAGCGGATTCTGACCAATCAGGAACTGGGTCAGGCTGTTGATCATCGCTTCGAACACGGTCAGACGCATTTTATTGAGGGCAAAGACGTAGTTCTCCCCCACCAAGCCGGTATCGGTTTCGATCATCACCAGAACACAACCGACGGACTCGGTCTTATGGATAGCGGTGATCAGGGGCTTCTGCAGGGGAATCTCCACCTGCATCGTTTTAACATTGGTAATCTTCACGTGTACTCCCGCCTTTCAGATCAGCCAGGTAATCAACACATCTACTGGGACGTAAATAACATCAACGGTCTTATACAGTTACAACGCCGTCTGTTTTTATAGTTGCTTGTCTGACTTGTTATTTTTGTTACCAGCCATTCCACTGACTGGAAGCTATCGTTAGGGGCATCCTAGAACAGCAAAAAACACAACTGAAATTTAAAAGCGTTAACGTTTCCTTAAATTTTATTTATACCCCACCCTGCCAGGCCCCGTGCTGCTTAGAAAACAAGCACCTATCCGGCCCTCCCTGCCTACATAAATTTCATTTAAGTTCTTTCCAATAATTATAAATTTAACAACAGGTCATGCACGGTTCTAGTATCAGCCATAGAAGTTTTCGATCAGACAAATCGAACTCCGGTTCGTCAACATCACGTGGATTGAGTAGCTGTGGTAACCCTCCCAAGTAACAGCAATCCACCTGGTTAAGCAAAATAAAAACTAAAGGAAACGACTATGAAAAAATCACTCCTGGCAATTGCTGGTTTTGTTGCTGGTACTTCCATGATGTCCACCGCCGCACACGCGAACTGCGGCGAAATCAGCATCAGTGAGATGAACTGGGCTTCCTCCCAGTTGGTAACTTACGTATCCAAATTCCTGCTGGAAGAAGGCTACGGCTGTAAAGTACAAACCGTGCCTACCTCGACTGTGCCTTCCGTAACATCCGTGGCTGAAACCGGTAAGCCAGACATCGTAACCGAGCTGTGGCTGAACTCCGTGCCGCTGTACACCAAGCTGGAAGAGCAAGGCAAAGTTGTTACCGCAGCGAAGATTCTCTCTGACGGTGGCCAGGATGCATGGTGGATTCCTAAGTACCTGGTAGATAAGCACCCAGAGCTGAAAACCATCGAAGGTGTTCTGGCCAATCCAGAACTGGTGGGTGGTCGTTTCCACAACGCACCTAACGGTTGGGGCATCCGTATCAAGAACGACAACCTGATCAAAGCGTTCGACTTCGAAAGCCACAAGATGGGTGTCTTCAACCACGGTTCCGGTGAAACCCTGGCCGCCTCCATCGCATCCGCTTACAACAATAAAGAACCATGGTTCGGCTACTACTGGGCGCCAACCTCCGTTCTGGGTAAGTACGAGATGGTTGCGGTAGATCTGGGCCCATACAACGATGCGGCTCACAACTGCGCACAGGATGAAGAGTGTGCGAACCCACAGAAAACCTCCCTGCCTTCCGCACCGGTTGTGACTGCCATCACCAGCGATCTGGCGAAACGCGCACCTGAAGTGCTGGAGCTGATGAAGAGAGTAACCTTCACCAACGCCGAAATGGGCAAACTGCTGGCGTGGCAGGAAGAGAACAAGGCCTCGTCTGAGGAGACCGCGGTTCACTTCATTACCACCCAGCAAGGCACCTGGTCCCAGTGGATCAATGACGATGCCCGTAAAAACCTGGCAGGCCTGCTGAACTAAGTAGCTGCCCACCGGGCTTGTGGCTGACTATGTCGCAAGCCCGGTCCCCTCGCGTATTGGCTACAAAGACTGCTGCCGATGGGCTCTGTGCCCCAGCATCTAAACCCAAGTAGCGAAGTACCGACACCCGCCTAAGAGCCGACTTTCAACCAGGCGGGACACTGAATAAGAATAAACAGGATAAGAACAATGGCATTCTATGATTCGATTTTCGATTCGCTAGGGTTAAAAGAGTGGTGCGGCGCCGAAGCCAAGGGTGGCCCGATGACCATGGCGGAATTGCTGGCCCGTAGCAAAGGCACTCAGACTGAAGAAACCTCTGTGTGGAACGTCCCGTTCCCATCGCTGGACGAGCTGCACGCCTCTTGTAACGCGATCCCACGTACACGCGATATGACCTCCGGCGTCGAGCAGTTCTTCCTCGATATTAAAAGCAGCCTGCAGTTTGTGCTCGATCCGCTGACCCAACCCCTGAGTTGGTTGCTGGACGGATCAATCTGGATGTTTGTTGCCATGCCGTGGTGGCTGCTGATTGCCCTGACACTGGTCGCGGTACAGTTCATTACCCGTTCCAAGAGCGCCACCCTGCTGGTTGCGTTCACCTGGCTGTTTATGGCGTTTATCGACCACTACACCTACGCCGTACAAACCATGGCGATCATCTTCGTCTGTACCGGGCTCAGTGTGCTCATAGGGGTACCAATAGGTATAGCGATGTCGAAAAACGACCGCCTGCAGAAAGCCGTGATTCCGGTGCTGGATATGCTGCAAACGTTGCCATCGTTCGTATACCTAATCCCGCTGATCTTCCTGTTCAGTGTGACCGAATCCAAGCTCTACGGTATCGCCATCATTCTTTACGCGATCGTGCCAGTGATCCGTCTGACCGACCTGGGTATCCGTCTGGTTGATCAGGACATCATCGAAGCGGCCAACGCCTTCGGCATGAGCGCCCGTCAGAAACTGCTCAGCGTAGAGTTGCCACTGGCCCTGCCTAACATCATGGCCGGAGTGAATCAGACCATCATGATGTCCCTGGCGATGGTGGTAATCGCATCGTTGGTATCCGCGCCGGGCTTGGGTGTGCTGGTACTACGCGGCATCAACAACCTTGAATTGGGTGTAGGTCTGGTATCCGGTTTCTGCATCGTAATCCTGGCCATCCTTCTTGACCGTGTCAGCAAAGCCACACTGGCTCGCGTTGACGTATCACAGCAGAACTGAGGGCGCTGACGATGACTGCAAACGTAAAAGTATCGATTAAGAATCTGTACAAGATCTTCGGCACCGATCCGGAATCAGCGCTGGTACACGCCAAGAACGGCGTCGAGAAAGCAGAACTGCTGGATCAGCACAGCCATGTATTGGGCCTGAAAGATATCAATATAGACATGAAAGACGGCGAGATCACGGTGATCATGGGGCTGTCCGGTTCCGGTAAGTCCACCCTGATCCGTCACTTTAACCGCCTGATCGAACCGACCGACGGTCAGATCCTGATCGACGGCGTGGACGTGATGACGCTGTCTGACGACGCCCTGCGCAAGTTGCGTCAGCAGGATATGTCGATGGTGTTCCAGAAGTTCGCGCTGCTGCCGCATAAAACTGTGCTGGAAAATGCCGGCACTGCACTGCGTGTGCGCGGTGAAAGCAGCGACAAGGCCGATCAGGAAGGCCGCAAATGGCTGGACCGTGTTGGTCTGGCAGGCTTTGAAGATCACTACCCTCACCAGCTTTCCGGCGGTATGCAGCAGCGTGTGGGTATCGCCCGCGCGCTGACCTCCAACTCGGCGGTGATGCTGATGGACGAAGCGTTTTCGGCGCTCGACCCGCTAATCCGTACCGATATGCAGGATCTGCTGCTGGAGCTGCAGAAAGAGCTGCACAAAACTATCATCTTCATCAGCCACGACCTGGATGAAGCCCTGAAACTGGCAGACCACCTGGTGATCCTGAAAGATGGCGAAGTGGTGCAGCAGGGAGAACCACAGCACATCCTGCTCAACCCATCCGATCCGTATATCGAAGACTTTGTCAGCGACATCAACCGTGCCCGTGTGTTGCGTGTTCGCTCGGTGATGCGCCCACTGTCCGATAGCACCGCCGCCCACGCCGGTACTGTGGATTACAACGACACATTGGAAGATGTGATCTCCCACTCCGACGGCGACACCAGCAAAGTCTACCTGGTGAAGAACGGCACCGAAGCGGTCGGCACCATCTGCATGAAAGACCTGGTACGCGCACTGGTACCTCGCGCCCCTTCTGAAGAAGGTGTGCGTAGCCAAGTCAACGCAGCGTAATCAAACAACAAAAATAAATACGAAGTTAAAGGTGTAACGAATGAACGTATCTCTTGCTGAAAAGCGAGTAGTGATCACCGCCGGTGGCGCGGGTATGGGCCGGGCCACCGCACTGGCGATGCACAAACTTGGCGCAACCGTATTTACCTGCGACGTAGATGAAGCTGCACTGGCGAGCCTGCCGGACGAGATCACCACCTTTGTTTGTGACGTATCCGATCCGGTGCAGGTGGATGCCATGTTCGACCAGATCCTGCCGGACGGTCTGGATATTCTGGTGAACAACGCCGGTATCGGTGGCCCAACCGCACCGATCGAAGATGTGAGCAATGACGAGTGGCGTCAGTGCATGGGCGTGTGTATCGACGGCCAGTTCTACTGCGCGCGTCGCGCGGTACCGGTATTTAAGCAACAGCAGTCTGGTGTGATCATCAATCTGGTGTCCGCTGCAGGCATCTTGGGCTTCCCGAACCGTAGCCCATACGTCGCGGCCAAATGGGCAGTTACCGGTTTGACCAAAACTCTGGCAATGGAACTGGGCCCGGACAATATCCGCGTAAACGGAATCGTGCCGGGTAACGTGAATGGCGAACGTATGGAACGCATCATCACCGCCCACGCGGAAGCAGAGGATATCGATCCGGAAGAGGTACGTCGCCTCTACGCCATCGGCACCTCCATGCAGTGCTACGTCGATCCAGAAGAGATCGCGGATATGATCTGCTTCCTCTGTTCCGACTACAGCAGAAACGTCTCTGGCCAGATCGTGGGTGTGGATGGCTTTACCGAGACGCTATACCCACGTACTTGATGGATATAAGTTTCATTCAGAAATGGCTCGGTAATCCGGGCCATTTCTCTCTTAAGCCTAAAAAGGCTGCATATCAATTAAAGTGTGTTGCACTGACTCATTGAACCCACAGCATTAAGCGGACATTCGCAGTAGCTATCTCATACCGCATTCTTAGTCGGTTGCCGACACTATGCAGACATAGCCTCATGTTCCTTTTGAGCCTAGGCTCAGTCGAAAAAGCCATTTATCTTGATAACTAACTTTTCCCAAATGGTTGGCTCTGGCTTTGGCAAAGTCCTGAAGTAATCGGGAAGAACCTCTTTCCCGTTTGCTAATTTACTGTTCTTGTCATCAGCAATCATATTGATGGTCAATGTGTCGCTTTCAATCTGATCTGTACCAAACTCTGGGTGGGTCACAAATGTTTGGTATTTATTTGTAGGGATAAACCTGTTCTCGCCTTTGCCATCTCTGATCTGCATACGACAGGTCATAGATGTATTTCGGCTTGCATCCTGTTTGGTCGGATAGAAATTTGTTGTGCAGTAATAGTTGCTATCTTTAGAAACCCTGAAATATTTTTTATCTGTAGTCATTTTGGCAGGTCTTTCCAAGTTCGCACGCCCTCCAAAGCCTCCGCGAGTCCCGCTATATATTGCTCTCGCCATAGGTTGTCTATCCAATACAATGTGTTTTGAATAAAGATTGTTATCGTATTTCCTCCGCAGAACCAGTTCGATTCGAGAAAACCTATAACCACACTCTTTCGCGTTTTCCTCGAGATAAATAGGGATTTGGATACGAAAGTTTTCTTCTGCTATCGGATAAGCTCTATCAACTATTTTGACTTTACGGCTTGAGGTTGTGGTTTGTTTATACGAGCAAGCGTCTGATATGCTCGTACTCACATAACTAGCTAGAAAGGTAGCTTTTAGACGAGGGTCTTTTACACCCTGTATGGTGTAGATCACGGGTTCAGAGACAAGAGGGGTTTTTGATCTATGCGCCGATGGGTCATCAGAGCCTATCCCTGCTTGTACTTCATGAATCGAAGCTTGTATGAGAACAAGCAGCACACATATAAAGGTGCACAATCTACTCATTTTCCTTTCACTCCATTGATAGGATTTTGTGATTATTACGTCCTGTATTTGTCGTCACTATCTCTTAGAAGCTGTGACGAAGCAAGATTGGATGTCCGCTAATGGCACAAAGCAGTATCCTTTTCCCGACACGCCTGATGACCGCTTTGGGTCGGAAACCGACCTCATTGCCTAGTAACGGATGGTTGGCTGGCCGCAGGGTCCAAGGTGGTCGCTTAACGGCACTCAGCAGAGTGCCATAGTCTGTCGAAAGCTCCATGTAGGGTGCTGTTAGTGAAGCGTAACGCACCGTTCAAAGGTTAACGATCTATCTTATGAGCTGCTACACTGCGGCTCAGTCTTCAGATTAAGGTAAGTTAGGAAAACGCATCCGTGCCGGGAGTATGCAGGTTAAGGCGTTCTTCATCTGCAGTCGGATATTTTATCTGATCTCTAAATTTGTACTCTAAGTCACCGATCGCGTTATGAATAAGTTCTTACTTTCTGTATTCTTCTCGGGTCTTTCCTTTCAGGTTTTTGCCGCCTGCTACGAAGGCA
>NZ_CAXRBQ010000129.1:0-6785 GCF_964228735.1 Pontibacterium sp.
GAGATACCGTTTTCGGTTTTCTTACCATCTTTCCAGATGTAACCCATGTGACCTTCAACGGTCGGACGGGTCCAGGCCAGCTTACC
Source organism: Pontibacterium sp. (assembly GCF_964228735.1). Taxonomy (GTDB): domain Bacteria; phylum Pseudomonadota; class Gammaproteobacteria; order Pseudomonadales; family Balneatricaceae; genus Pontibacterium. The sequence continues at coordinate 87 of NZ_CAXRBQ010000129.1, forward strand.
GGTTTTCGCATCGTAGGCTTCAACCTTACCCACGATCCCGAATTCACCACCGGACACACCGGTGATGACCTTACCTTTAACAACAATCGGCGCTGCAGTCAGAGAGTAGCCCGCTTTGTAGTCGCCGACTTTCTTCTTCCACTTCACCTTACCGGTGTCTTTGTTCAGGGCTACCAGCTTGGCATCCAGGGTACCGAAGATCACCAGATCGCCGTACAGGGCAACACCACGGTTGATTACGTCACAGCACGGCATAATGCCGTCTGGCAGACGGGCATCGTACTGCCACAGTTCATCCCCGGTTTTCACATCGATTGCGAATACACGGGAGTAGGAACCGGTGACGTACATAACGCCATCCTTAACCATCGGCTGGGATTCCTGACCACGCTGTTTCTCACCACCAAAGGAGAAAGACCAAACCGCTTTCAGGTCTTTAACCGTGTCGGTGTTTACTGCTTTCAGCGGGCTATAGCGCTGGCCACGTAGGCCAAGGCCGTTGGAGACCACGTCACCCGTCGTGGCCTGGTCGTTCAGAATATCTTTATCGGTTACACCGGCAGTAGCCATGCCAGAAAATGACATCGCGGCTACCAGGGCTGTGACAGCAAAGCCTTTGCCTGCGGCAAACTTACTCATCGCTCTCTCCTTTACGGATTCGTTTTTATTTGGGCGTTCAGGAGGGCCGGGAAATTTTCCCAACACTTGGATGAATTTTTGGTTTTTACCGCCTGATCAACAATTCAACAGCGGGACTAGATTTATAGTCCCTTGGTACTACTACCTTGCCAATCAACAGTAATTTAGCGGGATGGAGACGAGGCGCTAGGGGCGGGATTTCACAAACGCCAGGCAATAAAAAGCCCGCAGAGCGGGCGAAAAAACAACAACATGCTTTCACATGTCTATTGGGGCCTGCACACCATGGAGGTTGCGGCCACCGCCGAAGCTATATCATTTATGACAGCGAACCCGGCAGTTCGTTTACCTAAATCACTAAATGGGATAATGATGACTAGTTTCAAGGGTTTATCTTCACATAATGTGAAAACCGCCTCTTACTCAGACGCGCCATCTGCCTGTCAAAATACCCCAAATATCAAAATGCGGCCTCCTCATAGTCCGGATAGAGGTGCACCACACTGCGCACAAACTCTTCCCGGCTCAGATTGATCGCCGCCAGCGATGCGGGCAATTTACTCTGCATCACCTCGTGCATACTTTTACCTTGTGCCGCGCTTTCGGTCAGGGTGCGATCCAACCAGTCCAGGTAGGATAGCATCTGCTCCACCGCCCGTGTGTCGTGCACCACCGGACCGTGCCCTGGCACCATCAGCTTAAAGGGGATAGCGGCAAGTTCGCGCAGTTCTTTAGCCCACGTTCCAATACCCGGCGTATGCGGCGTGGTCAGCATGCGCTGGAAGAACACCATATCCGCGGCAAACATCACCCCCGTGGTTTCATCCACCATCACCAGATCTGCACCGGTATGGCCAGTAAACGAATAGAAGCGAAAGCGGTGATCCCCCACCTGCATCAGGTCCTGCTCCAGTGGTTTGGTTGGCAACTGCAACTCTGTGGCCCGCATCCAGTCACCCACCATGCGGTACATGTTTTCGGCGTAGGCGTTGCCATGTTGCGCGATCTGTTCACCGGTTTTGGGTAAGGCCCAGATATCAACATCGGCAAATGCCTGGTTGCCGAGGAAATGATCCGGGTGCTGATGGCTGTTGAACACATGCGCCACTGGTTGATCCGTCACTTGGGCGATCGCATTACGCATCGCTTCGCCATAACGCCGGGATGGGCCGGTATCAAATACCACCACGCCCTCCGAGGTCACCACAAATGCGGTATTCATGATATTGCCGCCATTTTCACGGCTGAAGTCCTGCATCTTGCCCTGCAACAGGTAGGTATTAGGTGCAATCTGTTTGGGTTGCAGCTGGTACTCCAGCGCCAACACCTGCCCACCCCATACAAGGAGAACAACACTTATGAACGCTCCAATCGTCTTGTTTAGCATCATGACCTCCTAGAGCGCTTTCTCAAACTCGTTACCGTTGTTATCCCGCAGCCAGAGATGATGCTTTGCATCGGTTGTACGCAGATCAAAGGTAATCACTGGGTTCTCACTCACCGGTGGGGATAATTCCATCCGCGCCAATGCGCGACCGGACTTGTCACGTAGCTCAACCTGCTGGATAAAGAACTCGGGGATTGAACCCACCAGCCCGGTGTCCATCGGGTGGATCACACGGAATTTGTAGCGACTGGACTGGGCACCTTTAAACACACGGCTTTTGGTTTCACCCAAGTGGCTTTCCCAGTACGGATCAGCATTGCCTACACTGGGTGTAGTGCATCCACCACCGGCTGCTTCCAGCCAGCTGCTGCCGATATGCCAGACACCATCTTTGGTTAGCACTGCGGCGCGTACCGGCGTTGCCTGCTGCACCTTGATACGCATCGATACCTTGGGCAGCACATCAGGATGGGGATAATAGGTGAAGATGTGCTGGATCGGATTCATATCCGCCCAACTGACGATCCGCACGATCTCGCCGGTCAACGCGGTGGCATCGATATCTACCGGTACCTGGGTTGGGTCTTCGGCAAACTGGGGCACACCCACTTTGATACGATCATCAAACACGTACTCAGCGTTATTGCCGAGGAAGATCTGTCGGTTGTAGTCCCACATCACCGAGTTCAGTGGGTCCGCTTGAGAGTTGGCCTGTAATCCGGCCGACAGCATAAAACTCAGGCATAGGGTGAGTATTGTTGTTATTTTCACGCGCCTTCATCCTTTCGCTCTTTATCGATCAGTTGTGCGGGCTTTACTGCACCTCCTGATAAAGCCCAGGAAGTTCGTATGTCAGGCCATACTGCTCGTAAACCTTCGCCATCTCACCGTTACGGATCATACGATCGACCACCTCTTCCACCGCATAGCCCAGCTGGCGGTAGGTGCTCTTGATCGCCATACCCAGATCCCACTTCTGTTTACCCATCATCGGGAAACCATTCTCACCGATGCGATAGTTGGGATTTTTGGCTTTAAACAGCTGCCAGTCGATCTCGGCGCGCATACCCATCACCGCATCGACCTTGCCGTTCTGCATCGCTTCAAACGCCTCCCCCACATTCATAAAGTGGCGTGCGTTATCACGCATCCGTCCACCAAATGCAGCGGTCAGGTAAAAGGCTGGCAGGCTGTCGATCTCGACACCAATCGGATGGTACTGGAATACGGCCACAGTTGAGACTTCGTCCAGCTTGCGGCCGTCGAACGCGATGCGCCAACTCTCCCGCTGATAAGGACCAAACATCACCACCTGTTCGTGGGCCATCTCACCGGTTGATTCGCGACGGAAAGCAAACTCACGGTCATACGGTACCCGCATCATCACATCGGCGAGTTTCTTCATCGCCAGCGGTTGTTCTTCGTCTTTATCGAGGTAGTGCCCTTTCCAGACATTGTTGCGCAGATCATCTTCCAGATTTTCGTCTGGCGTGATCCAGTGAGGACGGAACTCAACACCCAGCTTTGCCGCGATACGCTTGCCGATCTCGACATCAACACCCGCTGGCTGGCCATTCTGCTTGAAAGAGTAAGGGGGGAAGTTTTTATACAGACCAATCGCGATGTAACCCGACGAGATCACATCATCGTAATAACGTGCGTGAACCTGCCCGGCGAACGCCAGGCAGGTGAGCAGCAAAGCTGCAACAATTTTACATCTGATCACGACGAGACTCGATGTAAGTACGGATCGCCCAGAGCGCTTCCTGACTCAGGTGATCGGCCATACGCGGCATGTAAACTGCGCCGTCACGCACGGCACCGTTACGCACACGGTATACAAACCACTCATCACCGTCGAAATCCGATTCCAGCTCTCGCAGATCCGGCGCGATACCACCAGAGATCGCTTCCAAACCGTGGCAACGCGCACAGTTCTGGTTGTACGCGGAATCACCGATACGTACAGCTTCTGCGTAATCTTTGTTATCCGTACCGCGGTACGGGTTTTCATCCAACCACTCTTCACCCAGAACGGTCAGACTGCCTGTTTCAACTGCCTGCGGAGTTACATCCCCGTGCGCCATTACCTGCCCCGACAGCATCAAACATGTCATCGCAGCCGCAGCTACACCCAGCACTTTCTGTTTTGCCATTTTCAGTCACCTGCTTTCTTATAATTCTGCTTGAGCAGCGCTATATCCTTCACCCGGTTGCCGCTCAGAATGACTAAAATGATAGGCTCAGGCGACTCTTGGCCTGTACTGTACTTTGGCTTTCAAAAACTAGTACCTTGGTACTAAGTTGACGGTCCAAATACCGGCTAAAACCCACTTCTACTACTCATGGACGAGCGATATACAACTCCCAGATGAGCGGGAAATTTGCCCGTCAGCAACCGGGAAATCCACCAGCTCAAGCCATGGCATTTTCCCCGCCTCAGCGGGTTTTCTTCCGTTGAGACAGATTCCTCTTGCGTCACACAATTTGATACGTAGATCCGGGCCCGCCCGGCACTCCCTTCAACCTAACCGCAAGGTGGAAACCTAATGACAACAACAATAAAGAAAGCGGCGCGCCATCCACTGGCCGCAGGCATCAAGGCAGCCGTACTGAGTGTGACACTGGGATTGGGCGCCACAGCCGCGCACGCAAACAGCCATGTAACCTGGGACGACATCGCCAACGATGCCAACACTCCAGAGGACGTACTGGGTTACGGTATTGGCCCTAAAGCGCAGCGCTACAGCCCGCTGACACAGATTAACAAGGACAACATCCACAAACTGACTCCAGCCTGGTCCTTCTCGTTTGGTGACGAGAAGCAGCGTGGTCAGGAAAGCCAGGCCCTGGTGCATGAAGGCACTATCTACGTGACCGGCTCATACTCCCGGGTATTCGCGATTGACGCACGCACCGGCGAGCGCAAGTGGTCTTACGCTGCCCGTCTGCCGGAAGACATTCGCCCCTGTTGTGACGTGGTAAACCGCGGTGCGGCAATCTACGGCGACAAGATCTTCTTCGGTACGCTGGACGCTGCAATCGTGGCACTGGACAAAGAGACCGGTAAGGTCGTTTGGAAGAAGAAATTCGGCGATCACCGTGAAGGCTACACCATGACCGGCGCGCCAACGATCGTTAAAGACCAGAAGACCGGCAAGGCCCTGCTGATCCACGGTTCATCCGGTGATGAGTTTGGTGTAGTCGGCAAACTGTTCGCCCGTGATCCGGACACCGGGAAAGAGATCTGGATGCGTCCGTTTGTTGAAGGTCACTACGGCCGCCTGAACGGTGAAAAAAGCACCCCAACCGGCGATCCAGCCGCTCCATCCTGGCCGGACGATCCAAACTCCCCAACCGGTAAAGTTGAAGCCTGGAGCCACGGCGGTGGTGCGCCTTGGCAGAGCGCGAGCTTCGATGCGGAAACCAACACCATCATCATCGGTGCGGGTAACCCGGCACCCTGGAACGGCTGGGCGCGTACCGCTGAAGGTGGCGATCCGAAAGACTTCGACAGCCTGTACACCTCCGGCCAGGTGGGTGTAGACCCAACCACCGGCGAAGTGAAATGGTTCTACCAGCACACCCCGAACGACGCCTGGGACTTCTCCGGTAACAACGAACTGGTGCTGTTCGAATACAAAGAGAAAGACGGCAAGATCGTTAAAGCAACCGGTCACGCCGACCGTAACGGTTTCTTCTACGTTGTTGACCGTGAAAACGGTGATTTCGTTCGCGGCTTCCCGTTCGTAGACAACATCACCTGGGCGACCGGTATCGATCCTAAAACCGGCCGTCCAATGGAAGTGGAAGGCCAGCGTCCACCTAAACCGGCTGCTGGCGAGAAACGTGGTGCGTCCATCGAAGTATCCCCGCCGTTCCTGGGCGGTAAAAACTGGAACCCGATGGCATACAGCCAGGATACCGGCCTGTTCTACATTCCAGGCAACCACTGGAAAGAGGATTACTGGACCGAGCAGGTACAGTACACCAAAGGTAGTGCGTACTTGGGCATGGGCTTCCGCATCAAGAAGATGTTCGACGACCATGTAGGCATCCTGCGTGCAATGGATCCGAAAACCGGCGAACTGGTTTGGGAACACAAAGAAAAATTGCCGCTGTGGGCGGGCGTCCTGGCAACCAAAGGCGGCCTGATCTTCACCGGTACCGGTGACGGTTACCTGAAAGCGTTCGACGACAAGACAGGTAAGGAGCTTTGGAAGTTCCAGACCGGTACCGGCATCATCTCCCCACCGATCACCTGGGAGATGGATGGCGAGCAGTACGTGGGCGTGACCACAGGTTACGGCGGCGCGGTACCTCTGTGGGGTGGCGATATGGCTGATCTGACCAAGCCAGTTCCTCAGGGTGGTTCTTTCTGGGTATTCAAACTGCCTAGCTGGGACAAATCCGTCGCTAAAAACTAAGACACGCTAAGCCCACCGGCGAGCAAGTTGATGATTATCTTGTCGCGGTCGGAGACCGCTGCTACAGGTTTGGCGTAGGTTGGCCACCGCATAGCGGTGCCCAACATGTTAGGCATCGCCTGCGATGACTAACCTACGGATCTAATTAAAAGACTTCCAAGGTTAGCAAACACCCACCAACGTGTTCATCAGGCCATTGGCTTTCAGCTTTTCCCCATCCTCATCACTGCGTACCAGCAGGGCACC
>NZ_CAXRBQ010000130.1:0-12099 GCF_964228735.1 Pontibacterium sp.
CTGACCAAAGCGATCCAGTGTCCCCGGAACACCGAAGTCGGGTGAACAGGAGCTCCAGACTGCACCAAGCGAGGTGGCCGCCAGCATTGCGATAACTGCTTCGGGACTGTTGGGCAGGTAGCCGGCAATGCGATCACCTGGCTTTATCCCTTGTGCTTTTAATGCGGCAGAAAGTTGCGCGACTTGCTTGTAGAGCTCGGCGTAAGAGAGTGTTTTCTGTTTACCGCTTTCGTTCCAATTAACAAGGGCAGGTTCGTTGTCGCGGTAGCGCAGCAGGTTTTCGGCAAAGTTAAGCTTGGCATCGGGAAACCAGCGGCTTTTGTAAAAGGGTCGCTCCTGCTCCAGTACATGTTCGCTCTCGGCGGATGCGACAACCTCAGCAAAGTCCCATAACAATTTCCAGAACACCTGGGGGTGTTTAATAGACCAGCGGTGAAGCTCACCGTAGGTGGTCAGGTGCTGGTGGTGTTGAGAGTTGATTAACCGCATGAACTGCCCCATCTGGCAGCTGCGGATCTGCTCTGCGTTGGGTTGCCAAAGTGGATCGCTCATTGAGCACCTCAGTGCCAGCATGGCCTGTTTTGGATTGATCATTCCTTATCTTAAAACTCGTTTAAGATAAGCGATTCGTCAAGCTATGCTTTGGCGTATAATATGTCGCAATAATTCGCCATCTTGCGACCAGGTAAGTAGATGACCACACAGAAAAATAACCCGCTTCACGGTATCACGCTGGAACGTATCGTGACGGAGCTTGAAGCACACTACGGCTGGCAACGGCTGGGTGAGCTGATCAATATTCGCTGTTTTAAAAGTGATCCGAGCGTGAAGTCGAGCCTGAAATTCCTGCGAAAGACCCCGTGGGCGCGGGCCAAGGTGGAAGAGCTGTATATGAAGACCCAGGCTTCACCCTGGGGGCAGAACTGAGAGAAAAAAATGGAAATTACTAAAGATACTGTTGTGACATTCCACTACGTGCTGACCGAAGTTGATGGTGAGCAGGTGGAATCTTCCTACGATGTGGACCCAATGGCATTTCTGGTGGGCCACCAGAACATCTTCCCGAAGCTGGAAGAGGCACTGATGGGCAAGTCCGTAGGTGACAAAGTCAGCGCTACTTTGGCGCCGGTTGATAGCTACGGTGAGCGTCAGGAAGGCAATACACAGCGCGTACCGATCAAGCATCTGCTGACCAAAGGTCGTCTGAAACCGGGTCAGACCGTAAAAGTGAACACCGAACATGGCGCGCGTGATGCGACAGTTGTTAAAGTGGGCTTGAAGAACGTGGACCTGGACACCAACCATCCGCTGGCGGGTAAACACCTGCAGTTTGATATGGAAGTGATGGAAGTCCGTGAAGCTACGCAGGAAGAGCTGGATCACGGTCACGCCCACGGTGTAGGTGGTCACCAGCACTAAGTGATTTATCCTCGTTAGATGAATAAGTTGCATGATAAGCCCGGTGTTGCGGAGTAATCCGCCGCCGGGCTTTTTTGTTCTACGCTATCTTTTTTACTGGAACCCCTGTCAAATCTGCGCTTAGGAGGAGTTGGTCATGCCAAGTTTCAGTAAACAAAGCCAGCAACAGCTGAGTACTTGTCATCATGATCTTCAGGCAATCTTTACCGCGGTAGAACGTACGATTGATTGTGAAGTTAGTTGTGGTCACCGTTCCAGGGATGAACAGGAGAAGGCGTTTGAGGAAGGCCGATCCGGTTTCCACTGGCCTGAAAGTCATCACAACGATAAACCGGCAATGGCCGTCGATGTTATGCCGGCAGATATTGACCCCGAGGACCTGCGACGTTGGCACTGGTTTGGTGGTTACGTACGTGGCCTGGCGGATCGATTGTACGATGAAGGTGTGGTTACTCACCGTCTGCATTGGTCCGGAGAGCAGGGCGATCCGGAACTGAGCAAGTACCCCCATTTCGAGATCTATTTGCCGCATTAGATTTCATCGCTGTAAATGCAGACTGTCGTGACAGCGCATTTGCAGTACACTAGCGACCTTATTCATAGCTGTAATAGTAAGGTTTAAGGTGCACGCACAGCAGATTATTGAGGCCGGACGCTGGATCGACCAACAGGGTTGGTGCCCGGCGACGGGTGGTAATTTTTCTATCCGACTGGATGCCGACAGTGCCTTGGTCACTGCGTCAGGTTGCCATAAAGGGCATCTGACCGATGACGATTTTCTGGTCGTTGATCTTAATGGCGAACCGATAGGTGACCTCGCCGGTCGTAAACCTTCCGCCGAGACACTGCTGCATACCCGGCTGTACGCATTGGATGGGCAGATCGGTGCGGTGTTGCATACCCACTCTGTCGCTTCAACCGTCCTGTCCCGCCTGGAGACCAGTGACTGGTTTGAGCTGTCCGGCTATGAGATGCAGAAATCCCTTTCGGGTAACGCTACCCATGATGAAACCATCCGCTTGGCGGTATTCGACAATACCCAGGATATGACACTGCTGGCTGATCAGCTCAGTGCGCGCTGGGCTGATCAGCCGTTGCAATGGGGTTTTCTGGTGAGTGGGCATGGTCTTTATGCCTGGGGGCGTGATATGCAAGAGGCCCGTCGTCACCTGGAAGGTCTGGAATTTCTATTTGCCTGTGCGCTGGAGATGCGCCGACTTGGAGCAAACTGATGGCAATTCGAGCTATTTTGACCGATATCGAAGGCACAACCACCGATATCAACTTCGTTCACAAAACACTGTTTCCGTATGCAGCTAAACATCTGCCCGACTATGTGCGCGCAAACCTGCAAGAACCCGCCGTTCAGCAGATTCTGGATGATGCCCGGCAGGAGATCGGTCAACCGGATGCCGACGCAGAGACACTGATTGATGCTTTTCTCGGCTGGATCGAGGCGGATAAGAAAGTCACCGCGCTGAAGGCATTGCAGGGGCTGATCTGGGTTAACGGATACCAGCAGGGTGACTTTACCGGTCATCTCTACCATGATGCGATCACCTACCTGCAGGGTTGGCATGAACAAGGCTTCAAGCTCTATGTGTTCTCCTCCGGTTCGGTGAAGGCGCAGAAACTGTTGTTTGGTTACAGTGATGCCGGTGATATCACCGGACTGTTCAGCGGCTATTTCGACACCACAACCGGGCATAAGCGTGAGCAGGCATCCTACGAGGCGATTGCAGAGACGATGGGGTTGCCAGCAGCTGAGGTGCTGTTCCTGTCCGACGTGGAAGAGGAGCTGGATGCGGCGCGTGATGCGGGCATGCAAACCACGTTGCTGGCACGGGATGAAGAGCCGGAAAGCAGTGCGCATCCGGTTGTATGTAGTTTTGACGAGATCGAACTGTAAGGAGTAACACGTGAGCGCGTTAACGATCTATCCGGAAAGCAATCCTCAGTCGGTGCTGCAGCAAACTGAAGACGGTGCAGTGATTAAACAAGCCTTGGCCGAAGTGGGTGTGCGTTTCGAGCGCTGGGAAGCATCAGCGCCGCTGACGGCGGAAACCTCTGCAGACGAAATCCTGGACACGTATAGTGCTCAGATCGAAGCACTGCAGGCCGCAGAGGGATATGTCACCGTCGATACCATCAGCCTGGCATCTGACAACCCGATGAAGGATGAACTGCGTCAGAAGTTTCTTAGCGAGCACACGCACAGTGAAGACGAGGTGCGTTTCTTTGTGCGCGGTGAAGGGATGTTCTACCTGCATCTGGACGACAGGGTATACAAAGTGCACTGTTGCAAAGACGACCTGATCTCGGTACCTGCCAATGCCAAACATTGGTTTGATATGGGGCCGAACCCGGACTTTACCGCAATCCGCTTCTTTAACAATCCAGATGGCTGGGTCGCGAACTATACCGGTGACGAGATCGCCGACGGTTTTCCAAAGTTCGATAGCTGATCGGTTTTCGCTGCCGGAGCAAGGTAGTAAATGCTGAATCTACAAAGCCCGATTCGTAGTTTGAATCGGGCTTTTTTGTGTCTGACGACTTATACCGTTATCTTGCGCGTATATTGATAAACTTGTGCGGAGTTATCGGTTAGCCAGAGCGCCGGCCGCGATCTGAGCCTGATCAAACACACCGTTGTCCAGAATCCATCCCGTAACCAGCTTGGCTGGTGTTACGTCAAAGGCCGGGTTAAATACCTTGGCTTCGGCTGGGCTCCAGCATACGTCACCAAAGCTACCGCTCACACCGCGTACCTCTGCTGCACCGCGTTGTTCAATCGGGATTGAATCGCCATTTGGGCATTCAAGATCAACGGTGGTGTAGGGCGCTACGACGTAAAACGGCACATTGTGGTAGTGGGCATTCACGGCTAGCGAGTACGTGCCCACCTTGTTGGCAAAATCGCCGTTGGCAGCAATGCGGTCCGAGCCAACCAGAATCGCGTCTACCTTACCTTGGGCCATCAGCATCGCAGCCATGTTGTCGCAGATCAGGGTGTAATCCATGCCGAGCTGCTGCATTTCCCAGGCGGTCAAGCGTCCACCTTGCAATAGAGGGCGGGTCTCATCGACGAACACATGGGGCGCCTTCCCTTGTTTTTGCAGTTCGGTAATCACGCCGATGGCTGTGCCTGCTCCCGCAGTCGCCAGACTGCCGGTATTGCAGTGAGTCAGAATGTTAGCGCCAGCTTTTATTAAAGCTGCGCCGTTAGCAGACATCTTCTGGCATAACTCAATATCCTCTTCAAACAGTCGCACTGCCTGTAAAGGCAGTGCAGCTGGGCCACCAACGTTGAGTGCCTGGAGCATGGAATCGAGGTTGTTCATTAGGTTAACCGCAGTTGGGCGGGCTGCACGCAGTTGTTCAGCTGCTTCACGAAGCTCTGGTTCGGGCAAACCTTCCTCCGCCAGACGTGCAAGCAGCACGCTGGCACCAATACCGATCAGCGGCGCACCACGAATCTGCAGCTTTTTGATCATATCGATCATTTCTGCAGCGCTGTTGCATGGAAGCCAGCGCTCGCAGTGGGGCAGTTGATGCTGATCGAGGACTTCCAGCTGATTGTTGATGCAACGGATGCTGGTGGCGATAAGGTCTTTCATCGGTGCAGGCGCTCGTAACGGATAATATGCGCCGTACCTTAGCAGAGCTTGTTTGGGGGTTAAACTGCCATATTTATTCCTGCGGAGTTAACAGGTATCTTGAGGGGCTTCGGTAGTGTCTGGTAACAAAGGTCTCCTTATGAGCTTCAGAAAATTCGAACAAGATGAAGAGTTGATCCTGTTTGTGCGTGAGCACACGGATCTGTTTGCGGCAGACGATGAACTGACGGTGTCAGAGATCGGTGATGGCAACATTAATTTTGTGTATCGCATTGCCGCAGCCAACGGTCCAAGCGTGATTGTAAAACAGGCACTGCCGTATGTTCGTATTATTGGGGAGGGTTGGCCGCTCTCTCAGGATCGTGTTCGTATCGAAGCGGAGTCTTTGCTCATTGCCGGTAAATATTGCCCGGACCTGGTGCCGCATGTGTATCACTTCGATGCTGAGCTGTGTGCCATTGTGATGGAGGATATCGGTGCGCAGGAAAATTTGCGTCATCTGCTGGTCGAGCGTCGTCGCTTACCTCTGCTGGGTGAACACCTTGGGCGCTTTTTGGCATCTACACTGTTCTACACCTCTGATTTCTATTTGGATGCTTACGAGAAAAAAGAACAGGTGCGCGGCTTTATCAACCCAGACTTGTGCAAGATCACCGAAGATCTCTTCTTTATGGATCCGTACTGTGACCACGAACGCAACAACATCAATGACTTTGTTCGCGAACAAGCGGAAGCGCTATGGGACGATGAAGTCCTGAAGCGTGAGGTGGCTAAACTGAAAGCACGTTTCCTGAGTCAGCCTGAAGTGCTGCTGCACGGTGACCTGCACTCTGGGTCGGTATTTGCCAGCGACACCGGCACCAAGGTAATCGATCCGGAATTTGCCTTCTGCGGTCCGGCGGCCTTTGATGTGGGCTCTATTATCGGCAACCTGTTCCTGAACTTTGCAGGTCAGAGCCAACAAACCGGCGAGCAGGAAGAGCGGACGGCGTATCAGCAGTGGTTGCTGGAAACTGCTGAGACCGTGTGGACGACATTCGCTGAACAGTTTCGTGCGTTGGTATCTGAACACGGAACCGAGCCAACCCTTTGCCAGAAGGCCTATCTGGACTGGTATCTGGATCAGGTGTTCCAGGATACCCTGGGTTACGCCGGTACCGAGATGATCCGTCGCACCATTGGGCTTGCGCATGTGGCAGATATCGAGACGATCGAAGATCTGGAAAAGCGCGCTGAAGCGGAGAAGCTGTCCCTCGCGATTGGTCATGCGTTGATCGTCCAGAGAGGGGAGTTTGAAACGATCCGCGCCCTAAAAGAATTTATAGAAAGTCGCTACTTTAGCAAATAAAGCTACGCGACAATCTGGACAAGCCTGACTTTTATCCTAGGCTGTATGCAGCACATTGAACCTTCGTGTCGACCCGGCACGAAAAGTTCTAAAGTTATGATGCCGTGCGCCGAACACCTCTAGAAGAATTCTAGGGATCCTCCGCTAGTAAAGGATAGATCGGGTTTACCTATGCAAGAGTTTAACCTGCCTGAAAGCCCGTCCATTGTTGGTGTGCGGGCTTTGCACCTACAGCTGACCGAGTTAGCTGCATCTCGTTCTGATGTTTCCATCAGCGCCTCCGAAGTTGCTACGATCGACGCATCTTCGCTACAAACACTTACCGCTTTTGTAATTGCTCAGAAGCAAAACGGTCACAGAGTTGAGTGGAAAAAATGCTCTGCCCCGTTTCTTGAGGCCGCAGCTTCGCTCGGCTTAAAAGAACAGCTTGGTCTGATTTGAACGGAGCATAGTAATCATGATTTGCACTGGCTTTGTAAAAGAGAGCAATAGCTATGAGTATTGATACCAGCGAATTTTTAGACGTGCTGATGGAAGACAGCATGGAGGCGCTCTCTGATATGGAGACCTCACTGCTGGAGCTTGATAATGGCGGCGATGATACTGAGCTGATCAATACGATCTTTCGTGGCGCACACTCTATCAAAGGTGGCAGCGGTATGCTGGGCCTGGACGAGATAGCTGGTTTTACCCACCTTATGGAAACCTTGCTTGATCAGGTGCGCGAAGGCGTACGCAAGATCGACATGCCCATTGTTGGCTTGCTGCTGGAATGTGTGGATGCCCTGCGGGGTATGTTCGACGCGTTAAAAGATGGCAGTGAAAACGATGCGACACTGATTGCCAATCTGAAAGAGCGCCTGTCTGCAACGCTGGAAAACCGTCAGCCTAATATCCAGAGTGCAGAGCCTGTTGTACAGGAAATCCTGGAGGTGCCAGAGCTTGAGCTGGACGTTATTTCCGTGCCTGACCCTGAGCCCGTTGTCGAGCCTGAGCCATCCCAGGCTGAAGAGCCCGCGTTTTATCAGGAAGAGTCCATACTGGATGAGCTTGCGGCAGCTGATGCCGAACTAGCCGTTCCGAGCGGAACTGAAGATGCCGGAATGGACGCGCTGCTTGCGCCTGCAGACGACTTCACGATGCCTGGATGGGCAGTTCAGTTTGTACCGGATCACGATCTGTTCCTGAGCGGCTATGACCCGCTGGAGCTGATCAATCAGCTTACCGAGTTGGGTGGTGTCGACGTTAAATGTGATGCCAATGTGATGCCCGCATTGCAGCGTATCAATCCAGAACAGTGCTATCTGGCCTGGGATATCAACATCATTACCGAAGCTGATGCCGACGCAATCCGTGCTGTCTTTGCGCCGGTGATGAATCAGTGTGAACTGATTATTGAGCCTTTGCAGGAAGCACATGCCAATCAGCTGCGCGCAATCATCGCAGAACAGGAAGCGAGCCGGAAAGAAGCATCCGGTCAGGATGCTGTAAGTTATCTGCGAGAAACGGTACTGGGTAGCGGTACGGCACCGGAAACCGAGATCGCGGAGCCAGTTACTACGGATATGGACGAGCCGCTGGTGTCGGATGAGGTTGTTGAGCCTCTATCTCCACCAGAGCCGGCTGTTATAGTCGAAGAGTTAGTGACGTCTCCTGCTAGCGCAGAACCCGAGCCACAGTGTGAGCCGATGCCAGACCCGGAACCAGAGCCTGAAACAGCGCGGATTGAGGTTGCCGTTACGGATATCATTGAGCCGGCGCCTGATGCTTCAGAAGCTATCAGCACAGAGGTTGCGATCGATTCTGATGTGAAGTCAGAACCTGAGGCTGAAGAAAGCAGCGTACAAAGCGAGCCTACTCAGCAGGAAGAGAAGGCGGCTGTGACAGACGTTGCTCCAACTCCAGCCCCGGCTGCAACGCCTAAACCATCTGCAAAGACATCGGGGCGTATTGCCCGCGAGCGTAAAAACAGTGAAGCAGGCGGTTCGATCCGCGTTAGCACACAGAAAATTGATGCGCTGATCAATATGGCCGGTGAGCTGGTGATCACGCAAGCAATGCTGGCGCAGCTGGGTGAAAAGCTGGAAGACACCGGTTTGCAGGAGATAGAACACCTGCGTGATGGTCTCGCTCAGTTGGAGCGTAATTCCCGTGAGTTGCAGGATGCCGTTATGAGCATCCGTATGCTGCCAATCAGCTTTGCATTCAGCCGCTTCCCGCGCATGATCCGTGACCTGACCACCAAAATGGATAAAAAGGTGCGCCTGGTAACCACCGGTGAGCAGACTGAGCTGGATAAAACCGTGATGGAGAAGATCGGTGATCCGCTGGTGCATCTGGTGCGCAACTCCTTCGATCATGGCATCGAGATGCCGGAAGATCGCCGTAAGGCTGGAAAGGATGAAGTTGGTACCATCGAACTGAATGCTTACCATCAGGGCGGCAATATCGTTATTGAGGTTGTTGATGACGGTAAGGGGCTCGATAAGGACGTCATTATTGCCAAGGCCCGCGAAAAGGGCTTGCTGGGTGAAGATGAACAGGTTCAGGAAGATAAAGCGTTGGAACTGATCTTCGAGCCAGGGTTCTCTACTGCAGCAGAGGTCAGTGATCTGTCTGGACGTGGCGTCGGCATGGATGTGGTGCGCCGGAATATCCGTGATCTGGGCGGCCATATCGAACTTGACTCCACGCCAGGCGAAGGTACTCGATTTACCATTCGCCTCCCGCTCACGTTGGCGATTCTGGATGGGCAGCTGGTAACAGTGGGTGATGAAACCTTTATCGTGCCGCTGATCTCCATCGTGGAATCTTTGCAGATTCAGCCGGAGCAGATGAAAACTGTTGCAGGGCAAAACGAGCTGTATCACCTGCGAGAGGATTACATCCCTGTCGTTAAACTGTATGAATTGTTTGATATTAAGCGTCCAGCCAATGCGGGTCAGGAGCACGATTTGCTGGTGGTTGTAGAGGGCGACGGAGAAAAGATTGCACTGCAGGTAGACGACCTGCTCGGGCAGCAGCAGGCATTTATCAAGAGTCTGGAAACTAACTTTAAACCGGTAACCGGGATCTCGGGGGCGACCATTCTAGGTGATGGAACCGTATCGTTAATTCTGGATGCTGGGGCTATCGTACGCATGGCAAGCAAAAGTGCAGCGTAAAGGCGAGAACATGATCAAGCAAAAGGCAGGAGAGCGGCAATGAACAGCTCTGTGCAGAACGTTGAAGAAACAAATCTCGGCATGGGCGTATCCGTGGGGGAGGATCAGTACCTCTCCTTCATTATCGCTGAGGAAGAATACGGTGTAGATATTCTGCGCGTGCAGGAGATCAAGGGGTGGAGTAAAACCACACCAATCCCAAATACTCCGGATTACATTAAAGGGGTTATGAATCTGCGTGGTGCAATCGTACCGATTATCGATTTGCGCGAGCGCTTTGGTCTGCCGCCACTGGAGTACGGCCCGATGACGGTCGTAATCGTACTGAGTGTTCAGTGTGAAGAGCGCGAACGCCTGATGGGTATCGTTGTTGATGCTGTATCTGATGTTTACAACGTTAAACCGGAAGACCTGAAACCGGCGCCGGATCTGGGTGGAAAACTTCGCTCCGAGTTTGTTAAAGGGCTGGCAACGGTCGATGAAAAGTTGATGATTGTGATCGAGATCGACAGTTTGCTGAACTCCGATGAGCTTTCACTGGTTAACGAAGCTGGCGCCTGAGCGCATTGCTAGCAAAATAATCTGGGTCTATTGATTTGCACCGCTGCAGGTGAAAAGACCGATAAGAAAAACGCAGCCACCGGATGGTAATGCGATAAAGAGGTGAACAGACCATGACCGCGATTTTTGATGATCTTGATGTAATGTCAGACATTATGGAGCATGCGCCGATCAACATTATGATCGCCAATGTCGAAGAAGATATCGTGTTCGTAAACAAGAAAGCGCGCGACGTACTGAGCTCGGTTGAAAGTGATATTGCTCAGTACATTCCGGGTTTTCGTGCCAGTGAGGTGGTGGGAGGCAGTATCCATCGCTACCACAAAGACCCTGAGCCTATTAAGCAGATGTTGCGTGCCATGGGGCCGGGTGATTCCCGCCAGGGTGTAATCACTCCAGGGCCATATCTGTTCGAGCACGAGACGCGACCTCTTTACAACAAGAATGGAGAGAAGCTGGGATACATCGTTCAGTGGAATGATGAAACAGCACGCCGTCACGCACAGGATGAAGCGGATCGCATGAGTTCTGGTGTGGAAGGTGCGAGTAACGCGCTGATGATGTGTGATGAAAACCGCATCATCACTTTCTTGAACCCTGCAGCACACCGCCTGCTGGCCCGTCGTGAAGCCACCTTGCGCCAGCACTTACCATCCTTTGATGTGAATAACCTGGTAGGAACAACGATCGACGTGTTCCATCGTCACCCTGCTCACCAGCAGCAGTTGCTTGCTGACCCGAGTAGGTTGCCATACACCGGACAAATCAAATTGCCGGGTGTTGTACTGGAAATCACTGCAACCATGATCACCAACAGTGAGGGAGAGTACCGTGGCAACATGGTCGAGTGGCGTGATATTACTGATGAAATAGCAACTGAGAATGCGATTCAGGATCTGATTGAGGGTGCCCTGCGAGGCGAATTAACCAACCGTCTTGAAATTCCGCAAACTGAGGGATTCACCAAATCACTGTGCGAGTCCATTAACCGTCTGATGGATGAGATTATCCGTCCAATCCGCGACACCTCTACTGTAATTAAGGGGTTGGCAGAGGGTAATCTGACGAACCAGATTACCACGGACTATGAAGGTGAATTTGGCGCATTGAAGCAGTCTGTGAATTCATCTATCAGCAATCTACTGGGTATGGTGACCGAGATCCGTGAAGTATCGATGAATATCGGTACTGCGGCAGGAGAGATCTCTGCCGGCAACACAGACCTGAGCCAGCGTACAGAGCAGCAGGCGGCCAGCCTGGAAGAAACCGCTTCTTCCATGGAAGAGATGACCAGCACCGTTAAGCAGAATGCAGATAACGTTAAGGATGCGAGTCGTCTTGCAGACGGAGCACGTGAGCAGGCTGAGAAAGGTGGCCAGATCGTGGCATCCGCTGTGACTGCCATGGGTGAGATTAACTCCCGCAGTAAGAAGATCGCAGACATTATCGGTGTGATCGACGAGATAGCGTTCCAGACTAATATTCTTGCGCTTAATGCTGCTGTTGAGGCTGCACGCGCCGGTGAGCAGGGTCGTGGCTTCGCAGTTGTTGCTGCGGAAGTTCGTAACCTGGCACAACGCAGTGCGAGTGCGGCTAAAGAGATCAAATCTCTGATCAACGACAGTGTTGAGAAGGTGGAAGAAGGTACTCGCCTGGTGAGTGATTCCGGTTCCAGCCTTGAGCAGATTGTTGCCGCGGTGAAACGTGTGAGTGAAATCGTTGCCGAGATTGCCGCGGCGAGCGAAGAGCAGTCCATTGGTATCGAGCAGGTTAACAAGGCAATTATGCAGCTGGAGCAGGTAACCCAGCAGAACGCTGCACTGGTCGAGCAAGCCGCGGCCAGCAGTGAAGCGATGAGTGACCAGTCACAGAACCTTAATAGCCTGATTGGCTTCTTTGACACCGGCGCGGGTAACCAAGCAGTCGCTGCAAGAGCGATTGGTGGACGTACTCGACGAGCACCCAAATCTGCTCCATCTGCTGCCCCAGC
>NZ_CAXRBQ010000131.1:0-16392 GCF_964228735.1 Pontibacterium sp.
TGCATGCCCCTGAATCCGGGTACTTCAGCTCCTCGTTGGACAACATTCCGAGAAAACATGCATCGAGGAGTATTCATGAAAAATCCGGGCTAGCTTGAAACTTCCGTCCTCGAAGGATGTGGCAGCAGCCTTAGAATTAGCATTAGATGCAGGTGACTTTGAGGCTGCTTATGGAGTGCTTATTGCAGTTCGTTTCGGTAAGACAGTTGTTACACCATGGTTAGAAGCTTTAATAGTTCGTTGCTATCGTTGTGAAGTTTCAAAAGTTCGTGGATTATCCTGCGAATTAGCTGTTCTTAGTGACTTGGCGTTAGTAAGAGATGTGCATGTAAAGAGTGACTGGGTTGCAAGCACTGACAGGAACAGCGGCAATGAGACTTGGTTTGCGTCTATTTTATTGATTGAAGCGTGTATCAAGAAAGAGATCAGTCTTAGCGAAATGCTTAGAAGGGTAACTCCGGAGTCCTGGTTCGTTGCTGCGAATCGGATTGACGAAGCGCTTCGTAAGCCGCTAGCAGATTATATTTTACGTAGGTTAAGGGGAGGGGTCTTTGCGCTTAAAGGACTATCTAGACCTGCTTTAGATTATACGCTCTCTCCTGTAGAGCACAGTTCATACACCTTAAGAAGTGTAGATGAAGCGGATCTCAATGAAAGTCGTTTTACGCCTCAAGATTCTTTCGAAAACTTGTTTCGAGAAGATGATTTTGATGAGAAGCAAAAACGTCTAAGGACCAATTCAGAGGCCTTTTTTACACAGTTAAGCGATTCAGACGCAAGGATATTCGTTGAACGGCTCACGATCGAAGATGTTGCGCTGCTTATACACCAAGAACCGAGTTTTTTAATTCAGGTTGTTGAGATTTTAGAAGAGGTAAGCAGGTCTGAACTTGCCTGGTTAAGAAACTTAGCGTTATCAGCAGCAAATTTGCTTTCGGGGGATATGCCAGAAAGAGCAGCGTCTCTTATACATAAAGCTGTGGAGTCTAAGGGCTTCGTTAGTTATGACCTTGGAGATAGCCTTACATTGGAGCATAAAGCAGTTTGGTCATGCCAACCATCAACGGCAATAATTCAATACTGGCGTCGACGAATTTTGTCGTGTGGTAACGATGAGTCTCTAGCGATGGAGGTGTTAGCTGCTGAGCGCTTTGGGGCGAAGGGGTTTATTAAAGACTTTGTTGGTGAATTATCCGACAGTACTTTGCCGCTCGATAAAGCTTATGCGATTACTATCGCTGGATTCTCCTCGCAGATAGATGAGCTAGTTAGTGTAATTGATGCACACATAGACGATGTAGGTATTACGGGCGTCGCCGCGAAAAAGGCTAAGGCCGATCATCAAGCAATGACGTGGGCTACTAAATGGGTTAGTGAATTGTGTTCCGCTCAAACACCAGAACAGTTTTGGCGTAGCTTGATTATATTAAAGACGTGTCTAGATGCCAGAGGAGCGGCAGAGCCATTGAAGGATACTGAGTGGGCTCACTATGGGCCGCTATATCAGAGGGTTAGAGAATCGTCGATAAAAGAAATTAACAAGGCTAGAAAGAAGACTCTTGTTGGGCAAGAAGTCCCAGACCCGATTTTTCTTGCAGGGTAGGGGGAATGCTATCAGATAGCAGTAGTGTTTAGGGTGGGCTAGATTACTCGTGTGACAAATATAGCTAGCTGGTATTGGTAAAGGAGGGTAAATACCCTCCTTTACCTCGTCCCATATGGGTGAATGGAGTTAGGCGTCTACAGACTCAGCTTCCCGCTGATAAACCGACTCACCCATCGCAAACGTCTCTTTGATCGCTCGGTCATCACCCAGCGTCATCAGTACAAACAGACGCTCTTCCAGGCTCTTCGCCTGCTTCATACGATAAGACATCAGCGGCGTGCAGTTGTAATCCATTACGATAAAGTCTGCTTCGCTGCCCGGTTCCAGGCTACCGATCTTGTCATCCAGTTTCAGCGCTTTCGCACCACCCAAAGTCGCCAGGTACAGAGACTTGAACGGGTGCAGTTTCACGCCCTGAAGCTGCATCACTTTGTACGCTTCGTTCAGGGTCTGCAGAATAGAGAAGCTGGTGCCTGCGCCCACATCGGTACCCAGGCCAACCTTGATCTTGTGTGCTTCCATCTTTGGCAAGTTGAACAGGCCGCTGCCCAGGAACAGGTTAGACGTAGGGCAGAAGGCGATGGTGGAATCGGTCTCTGCGATACGTTTGCACTCGTCGTCACACAGGTGCACACCGTGGGCAAAGACAGAACGTTCGCCCAGCAGTTCGAAGTGGTCGTACACGTCCAGATAACCGTTCTGTTCCGGGAACAGCTCTTTCACCCAAGCGATCTCGTTAGTGTTCTCAGAGAGGTGGGTGTGCATGTACAGGTCTGGGTATTCGCGCAGCAGTTGTCCTGCTGCAGCCAGCTGTTCGTCACTGCTGGTTGGTGCGAAACGTGGGGTCACTGCGTAGTGCAGACGACCCTTGCCGTGCCAGCGCTCGATCAGCGCTTTGCTGTCGCGGTAGCTGCTTTCCGGTGTATCGGTCAGCGCTTCCGGTGCGTTGCGGTCCATCATCACCTTACCGGCAATCATCCGAAGGTTGCGCTCTTCGGAGGCTTCAAAGAAAGCATCTACAGATTGCGGGTGTACGGTGCCGAATACCAGCGCGGTGGTAGTACCGTTGCGCAGCAGTTCGGTCAGGAAGATGTTGGCCACATCGGAGGCGTGCTCGCCATCTTCAAAGTTCTGCTCGGTTGGGAAGGTGTAGTTGTTCAGCCAGTCGAGCAGCTGCTCCCCATAGGAGGCGATCATGCCGGTCTGCGGGAAGTGAATATGGGTGTCGATAAAGCCCGGTGCGATCAGGGCATCCGGGTAGTGGGTAATCTGCATGTCGGACGGCAGATCTTTCAGCATCTCTTCGGCGTTACCGATAGCCGCGATGCGACCCTCTTCAACGATCATCAGGCCGTCTTCAAAGTAACGGTAGCTCTCTTCCAGGCCGACTTCGGCCGGATCAGCGATGCTGTAGATCATGGAGGCACGGTAAGCCTGTGCCGTTGGCTGTAGCTGTTTCATTATTTTACTGTCTCTACAGATTAAGCGTGTAATTCTACGAGTAAAAGATGACGTATGTTTAGACCGCGAGGCGTTCGACGATCGTGGTCTCTTCCGGTGGTGACTGGGTGGCCTGGCCAAAATTCGCGTTGTAGTGGGCGATCACCTCACCGGCAACGGAGACGGCGATCTCGGCCGGCAGTTTGCCTTTCACTTCCGGGATGCCCATCGGGCAGGTCATACGTTCGATTTGCTCTTCGTTAAATCCCTTGGCTTTCAGCCTGTGTTCGAACTTCTTACGTTTGGTGTTTGAGCCGATCAGACCGTAGTAGGTGAAATCGTTACGTTTCAGAATCGCTTCGGTCAGTTCCTGATCCAACTGGTGGTTGTGGGTCATCACGATGAAGTAACTGTTGGCAGGCAGTTCATCTACCTCGTCCACCGGATACTCGTTTACGACCTTGGTCACACCGTCTGGGATATGCTCGGGAAACTCAGCTTCCCGTGAATCGATCCAGCGCACCTTGCAGGGCAGGCTGGCCAGGATTGGGATGATGGCACGGGCAACGTGGCCTGCACCGAATAAAGCGATCTGGATGGTGCTGGTGCCCAGGGGTTCGAACAGCAGGGTGGTGGCCCCACCGCAGCATTGACCCAGGCTGGCACCCAGCGAGAAGCGTTCCAGGCGAGGTTGGCTTTCGCCTTCCTCCAGCATCTGGCGGGCGATTTTGATCGCCTTGTATTCCAGATGACCGCCACCGATGGTGTCAAACTGCCTGTCCTGGCTGATAACCATTTTGGCGCCCGCATTACGCGGGGTGGAACCCCGTTCGTCCACGACGGTAATCATCACGGCCGGGGTGCCATCTGCTTCCAGTGAGGTCAGGGCTTTGATCCATTCAGTGTTCATGTTTCGCTCCCGTTATTATCTTTATTATGGGTCTTAATCGGGGGCCTGCTTGCAGGCCCCGTATTGCTCAAGTGTTAGATCGTCTCGGTGGACGCAGTTTTCTCTTCGGTTTTGCTCTGCTGCTTCAGCGTTTCGATCGCCCACAGCACCCGTTCAGGGGTTGCCGGTGCATCGATCGCAGGGCTGACGCGGTAGTCGCTCACGCTCGCAATCGCATCCTTGATCGCACAGAACACGGAGATACCCAGCATAAACGGCGGTTCACCCACAGCTTTGGAGTGGAACACGGTGTCTTCTGCGTTCTTGCGGTTCTCCACCAGACGGGTGTTGAACTTGACCGGCATATCGGAGATCGCCGGGATCTTGTAGCTGGCAGGACCGGAGGTCATCAGGCGACCCTTGTCGTTCCAGACCAGTTCCTCGGAGGTCAACCAACCCGCACCCTGTACAAAGGCACCTTCTACCTGGCCGATATCGATGGCCGGGTTCAGGGATGCACCTACGTCGTGCAGAATGTCGGCCTGCAGGATTTTGTACTCACCGGTCAGCGTATCCACGATCACTTCGGCACAAGCTGCACCGTAGGCGTAGTAGTAGAACGGACGGCCACGGGCATTGTCGCGATCGTAGTAGATCTTCGGCGTACGGTAGAAACCGGTGCTCGACAGGGAGATCTGGTTGAAGTACGCCAGCTCGATAAACTCGGCGAACGGCAGGATCTCGTCACGGATCAGCACGTAGTTGTTCTGGAAACGCACATCCTCTTCGGTCACCTGGTAGTGACGCGCTGCAAACTCCACCAGACGCTGTTTGATGGTACGTGCAGCGTTCTGTGCCGCCTTACCGTTCAGGTCAGCACCGGAAGATGCTGCTGTTGGTGAGGTGTTTGGCACCTTGTCGGTGTCGGTTGCAGTGATGTGGATGGTGTCGAAGTCCACCTGGAATTCTTCCGCCACGATCTGCGCCACCTTGGTGTTCAGACCCTGACCCATCTCGGTACCACCGTGGTTCAGATGGATGCTGCCATCGGTGTAGATGTGGACCAGTGCACCGGCCTGGTTCAGGAAGGTTGCGGTAAAGGAGATACCAAATTTCACCGGCGTCAGGGCCAGACCTTTTTTCAGGATCGGGCTGCTGGCGTTAAAGGCACGGATCTCTTCACGGCGCTTGCGGTATTCGCTGCTCTCTTCCAGATCGGCGATCATATCCGGCAGGGCGTTGTCCTCAACCTTCTGGTAGTAGTGGGTCGTATCGCGACCTTCACCGCCGTAGAGGTTGGTTTTACGCACATCCAGTGGGTCTTTACCCAACTGACGGGCGATATCGTCCAGAATGATTTCCGGCATGATCAGACCCTGTGGGCCACCAAAACCACGGTACGCGGTGTTGGATACCTTGTGGGTCTTACAGCGGTAACCGGTTACGGTGGCATCACCCAGGTAGTAGCCGTTGTCGCTGTGGAACATGGCACGGTCTACGATGGAGTTGGACAGGTCAGGGGAGTAACCACAGTCACCTGCCAGCTTCACTTCGTAACCGTTGATGCGACCTTCATCGTCAAAGCCCACTTCGTACTGGTTGAAGAATGGGTGACGCTTACCGGTCATCACCATGTCTTCCATACGTGGCAGACGCATCTTGGTTGGACGGCCGGTGTGGTGAGCAACTACAGCTGCGATACACGCAGGGCCTGCAGCCTGAGTCTCTTTACCACCGAAACCACCACCCATGCGGCGCATATCGATCTGGATTTTGTTGAAGGAGACACCCAGTACTTCGGCAACCAGCTTCTGAACCTCGGTAGGGTTCTGGCTGGAGGTGTACACGATCATGCCGCCGTCTTCGGTTGGGATGACGGAGGAGATCTGGGTTTCCAGGTAGAAGTGCTCCTGACCACCGATGTGTACAGCGCCGGTTACTTTGTGCGGCGCGGTTGCCAGTGCCTCGGAGGAATCACCACGTTTGTGGGTGTGTGGTTCGCTCACATAGTGTTCTTTCGCCAGCGCTTCTTCCACATCCAGGATTGGCGTCAGGTCTTCGTATTCGATGACCGCAGCCATCGCCGCTTTACGTGCGGTTTCGTGATCGTTTGCGGCTACGGCAACAACCGGCTGGCCGTAGAATTCAACCACGTCGTCTGCCAGCAGTGGATCACCCGGCAGTACGGCACCGATGTCCAACTGACCCGGTACGTCTTTCGCGGTGATCGCAATCGCTACACCCGGGAAGTCGTAACATGGGGTGGTATCGATCTTAGTGATACGAGCGTGGGCACGGTCGGACAGACGCGCATATACGTGCAGCTGGTTCGGGAATTCCAGACGGTCGTCTACATACACCGCTTCACCAGAGACCTGTTTGGCTGCACTTTCATGTTTTACGCTGCGGCCAACACCGGTGGTGAGGTCGTTTTTGGCCTCTGCCAGCATCTCTTCGTAAGATTTTTTATTCTTGTGATGGTTAGACATAATCTGAAACCCGTGTTGTTACTTCAGTAGCTTCAAGTTCGACAAAATAGCGGGTCAGCAGGTTTGCTGCTGCCAGCGAGCGATACTCCTTGGAGGCGCGGAAGTCAGACAGTGGTGTGAAGTCCATTGCCAGCGCTTCTTTGGCTCGCTCGATTGTCTCTTTATTCCAGGCAGCGCCTTTCAGAACCGCTTCACAGTGGCTTGCACGCTTTGGAATAGCTGCCATACCACCGAAGGCGATACGGGCATCTTCAATGCGGCCGTTGCTGATGCGCAGGTTGAAACAACCCAGTACCGCAGAAATGTCATCATCAATACGTTTAGACACCTTGTAGCTGCGGAATTCTTCGCCTGCCTGGGCACGCGGTACGATCACTTTCTCGATAAATTCGCCCGGCTGCTGCGCGGTGACTTTGTAATCGATGAAGTAGTCTTCCAGCGGGAAGGTACGAGTCTCGTCACCATCACGCAGAACAACCAGTGCATTCAGTGCGATCAGGGCCGGTGGAGAGTCACCGATAGGGGAGGCGTTACCGATGTTGCCACCCAGGGTGCCCTGGTTACGGATCTGCAGAGATGCAAAGCGGTGCAGCAGTGCGCCGAAATCCGGGAACTCGTCGGTCAGTGCGTTGTAGCAGCTAGTGAGGGATGCGGCAGCACCCAACTCGATACGGTCTTCAAAGACTTCGATCTGCTTCATCTCGGCGATGTCGCCGACGTAGATCAGCTGCTCGATATCACGGTGGAACTGGGTCACTTCCAGCGCCAGGTCGGTACCACCGGCAACCAGTTTTGCGGTTGGGTTCGCTTTGTACAGCGTTGCCAGCTCGCTCACTGTGCGTGGGTTGAAGGCGTATTTGCTGCCATCGGTGATCTCTGGCTGAGCGTCCTGCTGCAGAGCACGCAGGCGAGCAACAGTCTGCTCTTTAGCGCGATCGAACTGGTCTGGCGTCTTGTCTTCATACATCTGCTCAGTGGCATCAATGATCGGACGGTAACCGGTGCAACGGCACAGGTTGCCTGCCAGCGCTTCGTGAATGTCTTCGTGGCTTGGGTGGCTGTTGTTTTTGCCCAGGGCAAACATGGACATCACAAAACCCGGAGTACAGAAACCACACTGGGAACCGTGGCATTCCACCATCGCCTGCTGAGCGGGGTGAAGCTTGCTGCCCTCTTTCAGGTCTTCGACGGTGATCAGTTGTTTGCCATCCAGGGCAGAGATAAAGGTCAGGCAAGAGTTGATACTGCGGTAGCGGATCTCGTCGCCATCTAGTTCACCGATAACAACAGTACATGCTCCACAGTCACCTGAGGCACATCCTTCCTTTGTTCCGGTTTTTGCTGCATAACCGCGCAGGTAGTTCAGGACCGTCATATTGGGGTCGATACTCTGTTCTTCACGCAGTTCTTGATTGAGTAAGAACCTGATCAAGGCGGGCCTCCTATTTTTGTATTTTTTATTTGGTGCGAATTGTATACATGCATTAAAGAAAAAGCTGACCTTCAAGTCAATAAAAATTGTCCTGCTGGTCAGGAAATTATAGATGTGAATTTTTCATATTGTGGGAATCTTTGCGGGAACTCGACTGAAATCGCTGATTAATAAGGGCTTATTGTGGTCATGTGACAAACCGCATACTGGTGGCTGGTCGAGTGGATTGAGGCGGGATTCCGGGTGTTTCTCCCGTTTTTGAGGTTATAGGAGGGGGAGCGTGGCTCCTGCGTGTTGTGTACAACTTCGCCCCAGCACAGACATTCTGGTCAGAATGCAGAGAAAGACTCGTTGGGTGAACCTTGCCAGATGCCCACCAGATCCTGTCGATCATAGCTGCCTGGTATGGATATGTGGTCAGAGCTCGCCATTCACTTGTCCCTGAGGCGCCCTGGCGTCGCAACGACAAAGGGGCTTGCTAAGATCCGTGAGGCTGATGGGTCACCCGGATTACACAACCGTTTGGTATTTGATTTGTAGTACTCACCGTATTTCGCACCCATCGACCTGGATTACTAACCACGTGGAGAGGCTTCCCGATGAGTGTGCGTTTTGATTTCGACCAAGTGATTATTGGTTCCGGTTTTGGTGGCTCCTGCAGCGCGCTGCGGCTGAGTGAGAAGGGCAACCGGGTGTTGTTACTGGAGAAGGGGAAGCGTTGGAAAGATGAAGACTTCGCCGACAACTCCTGGAACTTGCGGAAGTGCCTTTGGGCGCCCAAGCTGGGATTACGCGGAACGCTGCAGCTCAGTTTTACCCGCAAGATCACGGCGTTGCACGGTGTGGGGGTCGGTGGTGGCTCTTTGGTGTACGCCAATGTTCATCTGATACCCGAAAACAAGGTGTTCGAATCGGAGCCCTGGTCGCGTGTGCACAGCGATTGGAAGCAACGCCTGATGCCGTATTACGGACTAGCGCAGCGGATGATCGGGGTTGCGCGTAGTGACTATCAAAATGCCGCTGATGGTGCCCTGGAAGAAACTGCACGCCGTATGGGACGCGAGGCGACCTACCAGACCGTAAATACGGGGGTACTGTTTGCCGAGGATCCGAACGACGATACCGGGCGAGATCGTGGCGATCCCTACTTTGCCGGAGATGGTCCCGCCCGCAACAGTTGTCAGAACTGCAGTGCTTGTATCCTCGGTTGTCGCCACAACGCCAAGAATACATTGGAGAAGAATTACCTCTGGTTTGCAGAGCGCAATGGCGTCGAAATTCGTGCGGAAAGTGAGGTGGTGCGGATCGAACCTCTGCCCAATGAGCAGGGCGCGCGTGATGGAAGTGCTGGCTACGAGCTGACGGTTCAAAGTTCTACTGCGCGCTGGTTCAAGCGACCCTACAAGGTCCGTACCCGTGGTGTTGTCGTCTCTGCCGGGGTGTTAGGTACCATACCGTTGCTGCTTAAAGCCCGTGATGTTGATAAGACTTTACCCAACATCTCCTCCCAACTGGGCCGACAGATCCGTACCAACTCGGAAACCCTTATCGTAAACAGCGATTGCAAATTTCCGGATGCGCAGGGGGATTCGCAGGAGATCTGTCACGGTCCAACCATCACCAGTATGTTCGATCCAGACGATGAGACCCGTATCGAGATCAACCGCTTTCCCCGTTATGGCGATGCTACCTTTGCATTGCAGGGGGCTGTGCCGCTGACCGATTCCAGCGGCCGTATACCACGCCCGGTGAGTATGTTGATCAATATGCTGCGTCAGCCGCTTACCACACTGAAAATGGTGAATCCGGTGGGTAAATCCCGAAACAGTATTATCTTTCTGGTGATGCAGACCAAGGATTCCTTCGTGCACATGCACAGCAAGCGGCCGTGGTACAAACTTTTCCGGCCTGGTTGGGGGATGTTTCAGGAGTCCGGTGACAGCCCGTTGACCAACTATTTTCCAATCGCCCATAAAGCTGCGCGCCATTATGTGGAGGCGGCTGGAGGTGGCCAGCCTGGGAATGTGGCAACTGAGGTGATAACCGGCGCCCCAAGTACGGCACATATCATGGGCGGTGTGGCGATTGGTACCGGTCCGGAAAACGGTGTGGTGGATGATACCGGTCAGGTGTTTGGTTACCAAAACCTGCGGGTCATCGACGGCTCGCTCATTCCGGGGAACCTTGGGGTTAATCCGTCACTGACGATTCTGGCGCTGGCTGAACATGCGATGTCTAAGGTGCCGATGTTTGATTCCTTGCGTGCCGCAGCAATCAAGCCCGTGCAGTTTTCTTCACCGCTTAAGGGGCAGGTCTCTGCATTGAATGGTGAAGGTGATCTGTTGCGTCAGATCATGACCGAAACCATCGAATAAGCTGACGTACTCTGCTTTCTGATCCCCTGGGGGCCGTGTCTGCGGCCCTCGTTACTCTCTTCTATTGCCACACTCCATTTTGGCTCCAGGCCGGGTAACAGCTGCTCATTGGGAGGCTGTTGTGAAACGAATTTGGATGAACCTGATCGTGTTGGAAAAGCGGGTTGTCACCCATGGCGTCAAATGACAAATGCTGTGCGGCTAATGACCGAATGATAACGATGGTTACCTTTTAGGATTAGAGGTGTCCAGACAGGCCTGTCGTTATCTACAGGCCCGGGGCGGATCATCAACCTAAAAATAAGAAGACCAGATAGATGATGAAAAGACAGTATCCACACGAAGCCGTAAGGCATTTTCCAAAAGCATTAATCTGCACCGCGATTCTATCTACACCGGTGCAGGCGATTGAATTCAGTATTGGTGAGATTGAAGGCAGTTTCGACTCGCAGTTGTCCATAGGTGCCAGCTGGCGCGTAGAGGATGCCAATCCCGCGTTGATCTCGCCGGGTAACGGCGGCACCAATCCAAACAATGGCCCGAACAATGATGACGGCAACCTGAACTTTGCCGAGGGCGAAACCTACTCGAAGATCTTTAAAGGCATACATGACCTTGAGTTGCGTTATCAGAACTATGGCGCTTTTGTTCGCGGTAAGTACTGGTATGACTTTGAGCTGGAAGACGAAAAGCGACCGCACGGTCATTCTGCAAACGGCTTTGCCAGCAATGAACCGCTGAGCGATGACGGTTTCAACGATTTCGCCCAGTTCTCGGGGGCAGAAATCCTGGATGCCTTTGTGTACGGCGAGTTCGAATTGGGTGAGATGCCGCTGGATCTGCGCCTTGGACGGCAAGTGGTCAGTTGGGGTGAAAGCACCTTTATTCGTGGCGGCATCAACGTCATCAACCCGGTTGATGTGGCTGCTTTTCGCCGCCCGGGCGCGGAGATAAAAGAGGGTCTGCTGCCGGTCAATATGGCATACGCTAACCTGGGGCTGACCGAAAACCTGAACATCGAGGGCTTCTATCAGCTTGAGTTTGAACAGACCGTTCTTGATGGTTGCGGCACCCTTTACGCCCTGAACGACTTTGCGTCTGAAGGCTGTAACCAGATCAATATCTCCCAGTTGGCAGACGCTACCGCATTGGCAGGTGGTTACACTGTTGCCCGTAATGCCGATGGTGTGCGCGAAGCGGACGATGATGGCCAGTTTGGTGTGGCGCTGCGTTACCTGAGTGAAGAGCTAAACGACACCGAATTTGGTTTTTACTTCATCAACTATCACAACCGCCTTCCATCCCTGGCCGGGGTGAAAGCGGGGGCTGGGAATCCTGTGCCATTTGTGCCGGGTGACCCGTTTGGTGCCAATCCCACCTATTTCTCCACCTATGTGGAAGATATCCAGCTCTACGGCCTGAGTGCCGCCTCCAACGTGGGGGAGTGGGCCGTATCCGGTGAGATCAGCCACCGCAAAGACGTACCGATCAATATCAACGGCCCGACCTTTGTGCAGGCGATGCTGACTGGCGGCGCGTTGCCGAGCAACCCGGTGTCTTCAACAGTGGCGGCGGCCGGTGCAGGTGACGTGATTAATGCATACCGCCTGTATGACATGAGCCAGATACAGGCGACAGGTATCCGTACCTTCAGCAATGTGCTGGGGTCGAGCAACCTGACATTCATCGCCGAAGCGGGCTGGACCCATGTACATGGTCTGCATGAGTCCATTCCGCATGAGCGTGCCGGCACCTATGGCACCGGTGTTGCCAGTGACGATGGTTTTATCACCAGCAACTCCTGGGGATACCGACTACGTGCAAAAGCGGACTACAACGACGTATTCGCCAGCATCAATTTACGCCCGGGCATTGCGTTTGCGCACGACGTGAAAGGTTTTGGACCGCAGGCGAGCGGTGGCTTCCAAGAGGGGCGTAAGGCGCTGGGATTGTCCCTGACTGCGGATTACCTGAATCGCTACAGTGCGAATCTTTCCTACACCCGATTCTTTGGCGGTGACTTCAACATCACCGAGGACAAGGATTTTATCTCCGCCAGCTTCAGTGTTTCGTTCTAAACATTTGGCGACCGTGAATAGGCAGATCGATTATGAATAAAAACAAAACAATCGCAGGTGTCTCTCTTGTTCTGGCTTTGGGCGCACCTCAGGCAATAGCTGCGGTATCCGCAGAGGAGGCTGCACGTCTGGGCCAGGACCTGACGCTTATGGGGGCAGAACGTTCCGGGAATGCAGATGGCACGATTCCGGAATGGACCAATAAACCGTTGGCATCTACGGATGTGGATGCACTTCTGCAGGAAAAACCTCTGTTCACAATCACCGCAGAGAACGTTGAGCAATACAAAGACCGTCTCTCTGCGGGGCAGTTGGTGATGTTCAATACCTATCCTGACAGCTACAAGATGAACGTCTATCCAACCCACCGTACGGCGGTGTATCCCAAGGCGATCTATGAGAAGGGCGTTGCCAATGCCACAACGGCAAAGCTGGTGGAAGGTGGCAACGGCATCTCGGATTTCAACGGTATTACACCGTTCCCGATCCCTCAGAATGGTCTGGAGGTGGTGTGGAATCACATCACCCGTTACCGCGGCGGTATGTTGGAGCGAGAGGTTGTACAGCTACCGGTGGCACGCAACGGTGCCTTCAACCCGATCAGTGTGTATGAAACCTTTTTGATGCCGTATCAGGTAGAAGGGTACGAGCTGAAGAAGGATGACGACAACATCATCTTCTACTACACCCAGAAGATTCAGTCGCCGCCCCGCTTAACCGGCAACGTGCTACTGGTGCATGAAACGCTGGATCAGGTAAGGCAGCCGCGTCAGGCCTGGAAGTACAATGCCGGACAGCGCCGGGTGCGCCGTGCGCCTCAGGTGGCCTACGATTCACCGGGAAGCGCAACCGATGGCCAGCGTACAACGGATCAGTTGGATATGTTTAACGGTGCACCTGACCGTTATGAGTGGAAGTTGGTTGGGAAGCAGGAGCTGTATATTCCATACAACTCGTTCAAGCTGGCGTCCGGCGAGCACAGTTACAAAGACATTACCCGCCCAGGCCACCTGAACCCTGAGCTGACCAGCTACGAGTTACACCGTGTGTGGAAGGTGGAAGCGACCCTGAAAGAGGGCGCGCGCCATGTGTATGCCAAGCGCGTGTTCTATATCGATGAGGACTCCTGGCAGATCGCCGTGGCTGATCTGTACGATGGCCGTGGGCAGCTATGGCGTGTGCAGGAAGGGCATCAGATGCAGTATCTGGCGCCTTCCGTGCCATGGCTTGCCGCTGAAACCAACCATGATCTGCAATCCGGACGTTTTTTGGTGAGCGGGTTATCGAATGAACGCAGCGAATCCGGATACAACTTCGATTTTGTTGCCAAGCGTAACACGTTCACCCCTTCGGCAATTCGACGTGCAGGGAAGCGCTAACCTGAGTTTTTAACGCTAACGGGTTTCTCCAGGGATCCGATTAGTAAACCAGTTTATTGCCACTTACGCCGTGACCGGGTCGAAAGGCCTGCCACGGCGCTTTTTTGTTACCCGCTAGTCCATTCCCCTCTGATACCCGCTCTATTGACTCAGGCGATACGCTACTTTATAGCTATATGGATACATCCCCGTCGAGTTTGTATCAGAAAGGGAAAATAATAAGAAATGCATAGAGACCCCACCACCAGAGCCTCTTGGGCGTTGGCGATTGCGCGGGCGCTGGAAGCCAGCGGCTATGACCCGAAATCAATCTTTGCCGAAGCCGGGCTGGATCTGAGCCAGGCAACTGATCCCGAGATGCGCTATCCGGTCGATAAAATGACCATCGTGTGGCAACAAGCAGTCGAAAAAACAGGCAATGCCTGTTTCGGACTGGATGTCCCACAGTTCACTCACCCGACCACGTTTAATGCGCTGGGTTTTGCGTTGATGGCTAGCGAGAGCCTGAAAGAAGCACTGGAACGCATCGTTCGTTTTTCTCGTACTGTGACTGATGCCGCAGACGTCAGGCTGGAAGCGGAGCGTGACAGCTATAAGTTAACCCTGGAAAGTGTCAGCGCCACACGGATCTCTGCCTATGAATCGGTTGACGGATTTGCCGCGACAATCATCTATATTTTGCGCCAGTTGTGCCAGGAAGATATCAAGCCGCAGGAAGTGACATTAATTCGTCCGGAGCCGGACGGTGCCAAACGTTTTTCTGAGTTCTTCCAGGCCCCAGTGGAATTCAGCGCCGCTGAAAACTCTATACGTTTCTCTAAAGAACAGATGGAAGCGAAACTACCGACAGCTAACTCTGAACTTGCCCAGATGAATGACCGTGCAATGACGGAATACCTGTCGCGCTTTGACAAAGAGGATATCGTTGCGCAGGTCAGGGCGATTTTGCTGGATCAGTTATCAGCCGGTACCGCCAGCCAGGAAAATGTCGCCAGCTCGTTAAATATGAGTCAGCGCAGCTTGCAGCGACGACTAAAGGAAGTGGAAACCTGCTATGCGGATGTACTGGATCAGATTCGAGAAGACCTTGCCTGTCAGTACCTGAAACAGTCAAAAATACCTTTGATCTCAATAACCTATCTGCTTGGCTTTTCCGATCCCAGTAACTTCAACCGGGCGTTTAAGCGCTGGAAGGGAGTCAGTCCCAGCCAGTATCGTAAGGCCAATACTGCTGCGGAATAATCGAAACCCGCCTCAACATCATGGGCGCTACGGACAATCAGTTGTCCGCTTAAGCCCATTACTCCTGGTTAGAACACATTAAGGTATCTCCAAAGAATAATATTCAAGGAGGTACCTTTGATGTCCGCCGTGGCTCAAGTAACTTCAATCGCCCCCGCCGTTTCCGAGCTGGAAGGTTTGCTGCACAGCCAGCGCATGGCGTGTCGGGAGCATGGCATCATGAGTCTCGCCGAGCGCCGTCATCACCTGAAGGTGCTGGAGCAGATGTTGCTGGATAATCAGGATGCGATTGTCGAGGCAGTCTCAAAAGACTTTGGCAACCGGGCGCCGCAGGAAACCCGCCTGTTGGAGCTGTTTCTGAGTGTTGATGGCATTCGTTATGCGCGGCGTAAACTGCGCAAGTGGATGAAGCCCCAACGCCGGGGTGTATCGATCTGGTTCGCCGGGGCGCGCAATAAGGTGATCCCGCAGCCGCTGGGCGTTGTGGGCATCGTAACCCCCTGGAACTATCCGTTATTTCTGGCCATCAGCCCGTTAACCTGCGCTTTGGCGGCCGGCAACCGCTGCATGATCAAGATGGCGGCCAATTCGGCTAACCTGGCTGCGTTGCTGCACCGGTTGATCGGTGAGAACTTTCCCCCTGAACTGGTGACTGTAGTGCCGGGTGCCCGAGGTTCGGAATTCTCTGCGCTACCGTTCGACCACCTGCTGTTTACCGGCTCGGGTGAGACCGGCAAGGCGGTGATGGGGGCCGCTGCGAAAAACCTCACGCCGGTGACGCTTGAGCTGGGCGGTAAGTCGCCCACGATCATTGCCGAGGATTACCCGGTTAAGAAGGCGGCCGAACGTTTTCTGTTTGCCAAATTCATGAATGCAGGACAAACCTGTGTATCACCGGATTATCTGTTTATCCCGGAAGGCAAGCTGGAGGAGTTTATCCGACATGCGAAGGCGGTGGTCAGTCGGCGATATCCTGATATTGAAAGCCGTGATTACACCTCTATCATTGACGATAAGGCCTATCAGCGTCTGGTGGACACGGTTGCTGATGCAGAAGCGAAAGGGGCCAAAGTGGTGAGCCTTGTGCCCGGCAGCTGTGCTAATCCCGCCACCCGCAAATTGCCACCACGGATACTAACCGGGGTTACGGATGAGATGCGTGTGATGCAGGAGGAGATCTTCGGGCCGCTGCTGCCGATCAAGACCTATCGCGATCTTGGCGAGGTGATCGACTACATCAATGACCGTGACCGGCCGCTGGCACTTTATCTGTTCAGCAATGTGAAGCGCACCCAGAAGAAGGTGGTTGAAAGTACGATGTCGGGTGGTGTCTGTCTTAACGAGGCGGCGGCACATGTGGCGCAACACGATATGCCGTTTGGTGGTGTCGGTGCCAGTGGTATGGGTCACTACCATGCAAAAGAGGGATTCTTCGCGCTCAGCAAAATGCGGCCGGTATTCA
>NZ_CAXRBQ010000132.1:0-33371 GCF_964228735.1 Pontibacterium sp.
GGGTTACGGGGTCCAAGGCCGGACGGCCATTGTCCTTGCAATAGAGGTGCTCAACTTTAGGACGAATAAAGCTGAAGTCGATGTAGCGGTCAATGTGACGCAGAAGATGGTCCTGGGGCACCAGAGAGTCTAGCGTGACCAGTTCCAATTCAAATTGCTGTGCGGCTTGTTCTTTTAACATCAGACCAATAAAACAAAGCTCCGGTAAAAATACCAGAGCTTTGTCAGCAGTCTGAAAGGCACCGAGAGGTGCCTTTTTTCTATCTGCTTGATCGTGTGCTTAGCGCTTAGCGCTTAGCGCTTGACGCTTGAATCGGCGGTATCCACTGGCAGCATCAGTACCAAGATGCCCATCAGAGGATGGTCGAGATAATGCACCTCTTCAGAGCGCATACGGCGTCCCTGGCGCATATTAACGGTCAGGAATTCCGGGACTTCCAGAAAGCTGGTGCTGATCGGGGACAGTGGCGCAACGCTCTGTTCGGCAGCGATTTCTGCTACTTGTGCATCTACTGCGCCTTCTGTTGCGGGTTGTTCACCGGCGTTAAGGAAGCTGCGCAGCATCTCTGATTCTGTCTGGCTCAGCTTGCGGCTGTGATACAGGTCAGGTCTGAAATGTAGGTAGCGTCCACGATCCAGGGTGATGTAGCCCTCCAGTTCGTACATGCCGTTGTCGAGCATCTGGCCTGCGCGGATATGGATCGGGCGTGCATTGCTTTTCTCGCCGATCGGCTGTAACCAGCCTGCGTGATAGAGCACGCGGTAGGAGTGGTAGCGCGCGATGCGTTTCTTTTCCTCGTTAAATAGCAAAGAGGCGGTTGGCAAAAGCTCATAGGCATCAAATGCGGATTGTCCGGTGTGCATCGGTGGACGAAGTTTTACGGCGTTGCGTTGTGGTGTGACGTCGAGGCCCTGGGGCCAGAACTCATCATCCAATACGCTTGGGTCTTCGTTGGCGAAGACGAGAATCTCAACTTGGTACCATGGCGTATCTTCTGCGGATGCGGTCAGTGTGATCGCGGCAAAACACAGGGCGATGGCTATTCTCTGAAGTATTTTCATGGTTATTTGACCGCTAAATCCGTCAGCAGTTTTTCAATTATTTGAAAACGTTGTTCCGCTTTTTCGCTCGCAATGGTGAAACGAAGTCGGTCCGCGCCCTCAAGTTTATACTTTTGTGGTTGATTTTGAACCATTTTTACCAAGGTGAGAGGGTCAACCTTAGGCTCGGAGCCAAATTCAATCCTGCCACCTTTCTCATGAGCGTCGATCTTTTCGATGCCCATATTGTCTGCCGATAGCTTCAGTTTAGTCAGTCGAAGGAGATTTTGTGTGGCTTCTGGTATAAGGCCAAAGCGGTCGATCATCTCCACCTGCAGCTCTTTGAGCTCGCGATCGCTACCGGCGCTGGAGATACGCTTGTACATAATCAGGCGATTGTGTACGTCTGGCAGGTAATCCTCTGGGATTAGGGCCGGGATGCGCAGATTGATCTCGGTGCCGTGTTTAAGCGGCTGGTCGAGGTTTGGTGTTTTGCCTTCTTTGATCGAATCGACGGCCTGTTCCAGCATCTCCATAAACAGCGTAAAGCCCACAGTTTGCATCTGGCCGCTCTGGTCTTCGCCCAGTAGCTCGCCGGCACCGCGGATCTCTAGATCGTGGGTTGCCAGTGTGAAGCCCGCGCCCAGGTCATCGGCTCCGGAGATGGCTTCGAGACGTTTGGTGGCGTCGGTGGTGATCGCTTTTGGATGTGGTGTCAGCAGATAGGCGTAGGCCTGGTGGTGGGAGCGGCCCACACGTCCGCGCAGCTGGTGAAGCTGGGCAAGGCCAAATTTGTCGGCGCGGTCGATGATGATGGTATTGGCGTTGGGTATGTCGATACCGGTCTCGATAATGGTGGTGCAGACCAGAACATTGTGGCGTTTGTGGTAGAAATCCGACATCACTTGTTCCAGTTCGCGTTCGCGCATCTGGCCGTGGCCGATACCAATGCGTGCCTCCGGAATCATCTCGCCCAGTTCTGCTGCTGCCTTCTCGATGGTTTTTACTTCGTTGTGGAGGTAGTACACCTGGCCGCCACGCAGCAACTCACGCAGGATCGCCTCTTTGACGGTCGCCGGGTCGTTCTGGCTGACGAAGGTCTTCACCGACAGTCGGCGTGCCGGAGGGGTGGCGATAATCGATAGGTCGCGAATGCCCGACATCGCCATGTTCAAGGTGCGTGGTATCGGCGTTGCGGTCAGGGTAAGGATGTCCACTTCGGAACGCATCGATTTCAGCCGTTCTTTCTGCTGGACACCGAAACGGTGCTCCTCGTCGATAATCAGTAGGCCGAGGTTTTTAAATTTGATATCGCTCTGGATCAGCTTGTGGGTACCCACAATGATATCGGCTTGACCGCTCTCCAGCTTATCAATTATGGCGCTCTGCTGCTTGCCGGTGCGGAAACGGGAGATCAGCTCAACGTTTACCGGCCAATCGGCAAAGCGGTCAGCGAAGTTCTGGTAGTGCTGCTGGGCGAGCAGGGTGGTCGGCACCAGAATCGCGACCTGCTTGTCGCTCTGGCAGGCCATGAAGGCGGCGCGCATTGCGACTTCGGTTTTGCCGAAGCCTACATCGCCGCACACCAGTCGATCCATCGGTTGCGCGGAGGTCATGTCGCGAATGACTGCTTCGATGGCGTTGGCCTGGTCCGGGGTTTCCTCAAACGGGAAGGCGGACGCAAACTGGCTGTACTCCTGGTCCGGGTCGGCGAAGCTGAAGCCTTTGCGTGCGGCGCGACGGGCGTAGATATCGAGTAGCTCTGCCGCGGCGTCGCGGGCTTTCTCGGCCGCCTTCTGTTTGGCTTTGCTCCACTGCTCTGCACCTAATTTGTGTAGTGGTGCGAATTCGTCGCTGGCGCCGGTGTAACGGCTGATCAGGTGGAGCGCTGAGACCGGTACGTACAGTTTTGCGTTGTTCAAGTACTCAAGGGTCAGGAATTCGTTGGCCTGGCCTTCA
The DNA here is from genome assembly GCF_964228735.1 of Pontibacterium sp. Lineage (GTDB taxonomy): Bacteria > Pseudomonadota > Gammaproteobacteria > Pseudomonadales > Balneatricaceae > Pontibacterium. The sequence continues at coordinate 3,001 of NZ_CAXRBQ010000132.1, forward strand.
AGTTCGATGGTTTGTAAGCCCTGGTAGCGGCCGACACCGTGGTCGATATGGACAACCGGCGCACCGATGCTGAGCTCCGACAGGTTCTTGATAACCTGGTCTGCTTGTTCTTTCTCGCGTGAGCGGCGGCGGCGCTGAAATACCTGGCGACCAAACAACTGTGTTTCGGTAATCAGGTGGAATTGGCCGGGGAGCGACAGGCCGCGTTCAAGCGGGAAAGTGGCGATGCCAACTTCTGCGTCGCGCTCAAGGAATGCCTGCCAGCCATCAAGGATGGTCGGTTTAAGGTTGATGCGCCCGAGCAGTTCCAGCAGGGCTTCGCGACGGCCTGCGGACTCCGCACAGAACAGGATCGGTCCGTCCCGCTCCAGCAAAAATGCTTCCAGGGCTTTGAGTGGTTGGCTCGCCTGGGCGTCCACCGGAAGTTCCGGCGGCGTGATGCAGTTTAGGTTTTCACGCCCGGTCTTCTTCTCGAGTGCTTCTGTATTCAGTTGCAGGCGGCCGTAGTTCTTGAGCGCGCCAAATAATTGGTCGGCGCTCAGGAACAGGGTGTCCGGGCTGAGCAGCGGGTGAGTAATGTCGTAGCGGCGCTGCTCGTAGCGCGCCTGGGTGTCTTCCCAGAAGAGTTTGCTTGCTTGCTCCAGTTCGGGGTCAACGATGATCTGCGCATCGTCTGGCAGGTAGTCGAAGAGTGTATGTGTTTCGTCGAAGAACAGCGGCTGATAATACTCGATGCCCGGTGGTGTCAGGCCGTTACTGATGTCCTGGTAGATCGGGCAGGCGCGGTAATCAACGTCAAAGGTTTCGCGCCAGCGTTGCTTAAAGCCTTTGATGGCGGCTTCATCGAACGGAAACTCCTTGGCGGGCAGCAGACGGATCTGCTTAATGGTATCAATTGAGCGCTGTGTCTCGGCATCAAAAGTACGCAGGGTTTCCACTTCGTCATCGAACAGTTCGATGCGGAATGGTGTGCCGCTACCCATTGGGTAGATGTCGATAATCGACCCGCGCATTGCAAATTCGCCGTGTTCAAACACAGTGTCTACTGCGCGATAACCGGCGTCAGTCAGTTGCTGGCGTAACCGCATTGGGTCAAGTGTCTGGCCTTCGTCCAGGATCAGGCTGTTGCCGGCCAGGAAGCTCGGCGGTGCCAGGCGGTGCATCAATGTGCTGGCCGGTACGATCAGCACACCCTGTTTCATGCTTGGCAGGCGATTCAGTGTCGCGATGCGCTGGGAGATAATGTCCTGATGCGGGGAGAATACGTCGTACGGCAGCGTTTCCCAGTCAGGGAAGCTGAGGATCAGCTCATCCGAACCCATAAAGAAGGCGAGCTCATTCTGCAGGCGCTCTGCCTCGTCGCTGTTGTTGGTGATGACGAGTGTCAATGCTTTGTGCTTTTGGCAGGCTTCGGCGACCAGTAGGCCGCGTGCGGCTCCGGCTACACGGCCAATGCGTTTAATGTCACCGGCGCCTTTTGGCAGTGAAAAGGTGAGTTCCAACAATGGCACAGACTCCTTATGGGGCGGTGTTTCGGGGCGCATAAGTGTAACGCGTTGAACAGCCTATCGAAATACGTCGCGCCATTCGTTCGAAAGTATATTAATTAGGGGTTTGCTCGCAGGTGCGTAAAAGAGGATAATACGCGCAGCTAATTTTTGAGCGTTGACGTTAACTGGAGTTGCCTGTGAGCCAAGAAAAAGTTTTCGCAGATTGGAAAGAGCGCGAAGCTAAAGCCGAAGCTATGGTGCCGTTGATCGGTGGCCTGTACCGCGATAACAACATCGAATCCTCTGTTTTTGGTCGTCTGATCATCAAACGTTCCGTTATTGATATCCTGAAAGCACACCGTTTCGTGCGTCAGGTTGAAAACCAGGAACTGTCTGTTCACGACACTTACCCGGTACTGGAGACTGTTAAGGCTCTGGGTATCAAAAACGCGCACATCGATGCGGGTAAACTGGCGGTTAAATTCCGTGAAGAAGGCAACGGTCGTGACCTGGAAGCCTTCCTGAAGGAAGAGCTGGCTGATGCGGCTTCCGGTGACGAGCGCGAAGGTACTGATATCGTACTGTACGGTTTCGGTCGTATCGGTCGCCTGCTGGCACGTCTGCTGATTGAACGTACCGGTGGTGGTCAGGCGCTGCGTCTGCGTGCAATTGTTGTACGTAAGGGTAACGCTAAGAACGACTTGGAAAAACGCGCAAGCCTGCTGCGTCGTGACTCCGTGCACGGTTCTTTCAAAGGTACCATCCAGGTTGATGAAGAAAACCAGGCAATCATCGCTAACGGTAACGTGATCAAAGTTATCACTGCTGATGCGCCTGACACTATCGACTACACCGACTACGGTATCAGCAATGCGATCGTAATCGACAACACTGGTAAGTGGCGTGATGCTGATGGCTTGGCGCTGCACACTCGTGCGAAAGGTGTTTCCCGTGTTGTTCTGACCGCACCTGGTAAAGGTGTTAAGAACATCGTAATGGGTGTTAACGACGGCGACATCACTTCTGATGACACTATCCTGTCTGCTGCATCTTGTACTAATAACGCGATCACTCCGGTACTGAAAGTGCTGAGCGATACTTACGGTATCGAAAATGGTCACGTTGAGACTGTACACGCATACACCAATGACCAGAACCTGATCGACAACTACCACAAAGGTGACCGTCGTGGTCGTGCTGCTGGTCTGAACATGGTTCTGACCGAAACTGGTGCTGCTAAAGCGGTATCCAAGGCGCTGCCGGAGATGGAAGGTAAGCTGACCGGTAACGCGATCCGTGTTCCTACGCCAAACGTTTCCATGGCTATCCTGAACCTGAATCTGGGTTCTGAAGTGGATAAAGAAGGTCTGAACGACACTCTGCGTGCCGCTGCACTGCACGGTTCTCTGCAGAAGCAGATCGATTACAGCAACTCTCCTGAAGCGGTTTCTACTGACTTTGTTGGTTCCCGTGCTGCAGGTGTTGTAGATGCGCTGGCTACTATTGCTAACGACAAGCGTTGCGTGCTGTATGTATGGTACGACAACGAGTTCGGTTACAGCTGCCAGGTTATCCGCATGGTTCAGAAGATGGCTAACTGCACACTGCCGGCTTTCCCTAAAGCTCAGTAAGTTATTCTTTCTTCAAATAAAAGGTCGCTTTGATAGCGGCCTTTTTTATGTCTGAAGTTATATATTTCTATATCGAATAAGTATATGAAATAATTATCTATTAACCTTGTACGAATGATGAACGAAAGACTACGGATAAAAAACCGGGTTTGTAGAAAAAGGTAATGCCGCTCAGGTATACTTAGTCGGATTTTTGGGTTGGGTTTGCTTCGTTTCGATAACAACTTAAAAGCAGTATTTACGCAGGCGGGGACAGCTGTGTGAAAACTGCACAAAGTGAAACGAGGTTCCTAAAAAATTTAACGTGATTGGGTGAGGCGAATGATCAAGATCAAACAAGGTCTGGATCTACCGATTACGGGCGCACCGGAACAGAAAATTTCTGGCTCTCCGGAAGTGCGTTCGGTCGCCGTGATTGGCTTTGATTACGTCGGCATGAAGCCGACAATGGCCGTCAAGGTAGGAGATCGAGTAAAACTCGGTCAAGTGATCTTTACCGATAAAAAAACTGAAGGTGTTAAATACACCGCACCTGGTGCAGGTGTTGTAAAAGAAATCAACCGTGGTGAGCGTCGCGTACTGCAGTCTGTTGTTATCGAACTGGATGACAATGAAGAAGCAGTGGAATTCGCGAAATATGACGCTTCTCAGCTGGATTCCCTGACAACCGAACAGGTTAAGGAAAATCTGGTTGAGTCTGGTATGTGGACTGCTCTGCGTACCCGTCCGTTCAGCCGCGTACCACAGCCGGACACTACAGCGCATTCTGTATTTGTAACCGCAATGGATACCAATCCACTGGCGGCTGATCCAGCGGTTATCATCGCTGAGCAGAACGAAGCGTTTGTAAATGGTTTGAAAGTCCTGCGCAAGCTGGCAGATAACAAGGTGTATCTGTGTAAAGCTCCGGGCGCAAACATTCCTACCACTGACGGCGTAACCGTAGAAGAATTCGACGGTCCTCACCCGGCGGGTAACGCGGGTACTCACATTCACTTCCTTGAGCCTGTGTCCCAGAGCAAAACTGTCTGGACTATTGGTTACCAGGATGTGATCGCTTTTGGTCACCTGTTCACTTCCGGTCGTATCTACACTGACCGTGTTGTAGCGCTGGGTGGTCCTATGGCGTACCGCGCAGGTCTGTTGCGTGCACGTATCGGTGCAAGCCTGGATGATCTGCTGGTGGGTATCACTAAAGGTGAAAATAACCGTGTGATCAGCGGTTCCGTATGGAACGGCCGAAATGCAGCGGGTCCTTTTGCTTACGTGGGTCGTTACGCAAACCAGATCTCTGTTCTGGAAGAGGGCAATGAGCGCGAGTTCATTGGCTGGCTGGTACCGGGCGCTAACAAGTTCTCCGTACTGAACGTGTTCTCCTCATTCCTGAGCCGTGGTAGCAAGAAGTTCGACTTCACCACTACCACCAACGGTTCTGAACGTGCAATGGTTCCTGTGGGTCAGTTCGAAGAACTGATGCCGTTGGATATCCTGCCGACTCAGTTGCTGCGTGCACTGGTAACCGGTGACATCGTAACGGCTATGCAGTTGGGCTGCCTGGAACTCGATGAGGAAGATCTGGCGCTGTGTACCTTCGCGTGCCCAGGTAAATACGAATACGGTCCTATCCTGCGTGATAACCTGACCCGCATCGAGAAGGAGGCCTGATTGTATGAAGAGCCTAAGAAACGTTCTTGATAAAATGGAGCCGCATTTCCACAAAGGCGGCAAATACGAAAATTGGTACGCGCTGTACGAAGCAGCGGACACCATTTTCTACACTCCGGGTCATGTAACCAAGGCAGCGGCACACGTACGTGATGCAGTTGACCTGAAGCGTATGATGATTCTGGTATGGATGTGTACATTCCCAGCGATCTTCTTCGGTATGTACAACGTTGGTCTGCAGGCGAACACTGCAATGGCTTCTCTGGGTCTGACCGAAGCGTCAACCTGGCAGGGTGCTATTGCGGGTGCGCTGACCAGCTTCGATCCTAACTCTCTATGGGACAACATCATTCACGGTGCTGCTTACTGGCTGCCGGTCTACATTGTTACCTTTGTAGTGGGTGGTTTCTGGGAAGTACTGTTTGCGATGAAGCGTGGCCACGAAGTTAACGAAGGTTTCTTCGTTACGTCCGTGCTGTTCGCTCTGATTCTGCCTCCTACAATTCCTCTGTGGCAGGTTGCACTGGGCATCAGCTTCGGTGTGGTTGTTGGTAAAGAGGTGTTTGGTGGTACTGGTAAGAACTTCCTGAACCCGGCCCTGACTGGTCGTGCGTTCCTGTTCTTCGCATACCCTGCGCAGATGTCCGGTGATGCTATCTGGACCGCTGTTGATGGCTTCTCCGGCGCAACTCCGCTGGGTCTGGCTGCAATGGGCGGTGTTGATGCGATCCTGGCTCAGAACATCACTTGGTTCGATGCGTTCATCGGTACCATTCAGGGTTCTGTAGGTGAGGTATCGACCTTCGCGATTGCGTTGGGTGGTGCAGTGCTGTTGATTGCGAAAGTGGCGGCATGGCGAATCGTAGCTGGCGTAATGCTGGGTATGGTCGCGATGTCTACGCTGCTGAACATCATCGGCTCTGAGTCCAACCCGATGTTTGCGATGCCGTTCTACTGGCACCTGGTGCTGGGTGGATTTGCTTTCGGTATGTTCTTCATGGCAACCGACCCGGTATCCGCATCCATGACTAACAAAGGTAAGTGGTACTTCGGTGCCCTGATCGGTGTGATGGTTGTACTGATTCGTGTGGTTAACCCGGCATTCCCTGAGGGTATGATGCTGGCGATCCTGTTCGCGAACCTGTTTGCTCCACTGATCGACAACTTTGTTGTTCAGGCAAACATCAAACGGAGGATGGCACGCAATGTCGGCTAACAATGACACTATCGGTAAAACAATTACCGTCACAGTACTGCTGTGTGTGATCTGCTCCGTAGTGGTATCCGCTGCAGCTGTACTGCTGAAACCTATTCAGGTAGCGAACAAAGAGCTTGATCGTAAGAGTAACATTCTGGCGGCTGCGAACATTGATTACGCAGGTCAGGACGTTATCGAGCTGTTTGATGAGCGCATTAAAACCAAGATCGTTGATCTGGAAACTGGTAAGTACACAGACGCTGTAAATGCGGCGACTTACGATGCTAACAAGGCGTCTAAGGACCCTGCGCTGTCTGTAAAACTGGATCGTTCTGCTGATATCGCTTCTATCAAGCGTCAGGCTAAATACATGCCTGTATACCTGGTAGAGAAAGATGGTCAGATCGAGAAAGTAGTACTGCCGGTTCACGGGTATGGTCTGTGGTCTACGCTGTATGGCTTCCTGGCATTGGAAGGCGACCTGAACACCGTTGTAGGTCTGGGTTTCTACGCACACGCGGAAACACCTGGACTGGGTGGTGAGGTTGATAACCCTAAATGGAAAGCGCTGTGGCCTGGCAAGAAGGTTTACCCAGAAGGTTCTGTTGAGCCTGAGCTGGGTCTGATCAAGGGTGCAGTTAACCCAAGCGCTCCAGGTGCTGAACATCAGATCGATGGTCTGGCGGGTGCAACGCTGACCAGTAATGGTGTAACTAACCTGGTTAAGTTCTGGATGGGCAAGAACGGTTACGCAACCTTCCTGGCCAACCTGAAAGCAGGGGAGGTGTAAGGTATGTCTGCATCTAAAGAAGTTCTGTTAACTCCGGTTGCGAAGAACAACCCGATTGCACTGCAGATCCTGGGTGTCTGCTCTGCACTGGCGGTAACTTCCAACCTGAATACAGCACTGGTTATGACGCTGGCGGTAATCGCGGTTACAGCGTTCTCTAACCTGTTTGTATCTGTTATCCGTAACCACATTCCAAGCAATATTCGAATCATCTGTCAGATGACGATCATTGCATCTCTGGTAATCGTGGTAGACCAGATCCTGAAAGCGTACGCTTACGATGTATCTAAGCAGCTTTCTGTATTCGTTGGTCTGATCATCACCAACTGTATCGTAATGGGCCGTGCAGAAGCGTTTGCTATGCAGAACCCTCCTGGCATCAGCTTCATGGATGGTATCGGTAACGGTCTGGGTTACGGTGCGGTACTGATGTTCGTAGGTTTCTTCCGCGAACTGTTTGGTGCGGGTAGCCTGTTTGGTATCGAGATCCTGCCTCTGGTAACCAACGGTGGTTGGTATCAGGCGAACGGCATGATGCTGCTGCCACCATCTGCATTCTTCCTGATTGGTGCGTTCATCTGGATTCTGCGTACTTGGGACAAGTCCCAGGTTGAGAAGCCAGAATTCGAACTGGCGAAAAACACTAAGAAGGAGGCTGTGTAAATGGAACAGTATATCAGCCTTGCTGTTAAGGCGATCTTCGTTGAAAACATGGCACTGGCCTTCTTCCTGGGTATGTGTACTTTCCTGGCGATCTCCAAGAAGGTACAGACTGCACTGGGTCTGGGTATTGCCGTAATCGTTGTACTGGCGATCACTACGCCGGTTAACAACCTGATCTATAACCTGCTTCTGAAAGAAGGCGCTCTGGCGTGGGCGGGGTATCCGGAAGTTGATCTGAGCTTCCTGGGTTACATCTCCTACATCGGCGTTATCGCAGCGATCGTACAGATTCTGGAAATGTTCCTGGATAAGTACGTACCGGCGCTGTACAACGCACTGGGCGTATTCCTGCCGCTGATCACCGTAAACTGTGCAATCATGGGTGCTGCCCTGTTCATGGTAGAACGTGACTACACCTTCGGTGAGTCTGTTGTATATGGTGTTGGTGCGGGTGTTGGCTGGGCTCTGGCTATCACTGCATTGGCGGGTATTCGTGAAAAGCTGAAGTACAGCGACGTACCGGAAGGTCTGCGTGGCCTGGGTATCACCTTCGTAACTGTTGGTCTGATGTCCCTGGGTTTCATGTCTTTCTCCGGCGTACAGCTGTAAGAGCTGGAACGATAAGAAGAGGAATGGAATAAGCCTATGAATGCTGAAATCGTTCTCGGCGTTGTTATGTTTACCGTGGTCGTGCTTGCACTGGTCGCGGTAATCCTGGCAGCCCGTTCAAAACTGGTTAGTTCCGGCGAAGTTGCGATCAACATCAACAACGATCCGGAAAAATCTATCAAAGTTGCAGCCGGCGGTAAGCTGCTGCAGACCCTGGCTGGTGCTGGCATCTTCGTACCTTCCGCATGTGGCGGTGGTGGTACTTGTGCGCAGTGTAAGTGTCAGGTACTGGATGGTGGCGGCTCCATGCTGCCGACGGAAGAGTCTCACTTCACCATGCGTGAAGCTAAAGAAGGCTGGCGTCTGTCTTGTCAGGTTGCTGTAAAGCAGGACATGGAGATCGAGCTGGAAGAAGAGATCTTTGGTGTTAAGAAGTGGACCTGTACTGTTGAGTCCAACCCGAACGTAGCAACGTTCATCAAAGAGCTGACCCTGCGTCTGCCTGAAGGTGAAAACGTTGACTTCCGTGCGGGTGGTTACGTGCAGCTGGAAGCGCCAGTGCACGAAGTACACTACAAAGACTTCGATATCGAAGAAGAGTACCGTGAGGACTGGGATAAGTTTAACCTGTGGCAGTACGTTTCTAAGGTTTCCGAGCCGGTAATCCGTGCGTACTCCATGGCGAACTATCCGGAAGAGAAAGGTGTTGTTAAGTTCAACATCCGTATCGCGTCTCCGCCTCCGGGTACCGATCACCCACCGGGTCAAATGTCCTCTTACGTATTCAGCCTGAAACCAGGTGATAAGATCGACGTTTACGGTCCATTCGGTGAATTCTTCGCGACCGAAAACGACAATGAAATGGTCTTCATCGGTGGTGGTGCGGGTATGGCGCCTATGCGTTCCCACATCTTCGACCAGCTGAAGCGTCTGAACTCTACCCGTAAGATCTCGTTCTGGTACGGTGCACGTTCTATGCGTGAGTCGTTCTACAACGATGAGTACGACAAGCTGGCTGCCGAGAATGACAACTTCACCTGGCACCTGGCGCTGTCTGATCCGCTTCCTGAGGATAACTGGGACGGTATGACTGGCTTTATCCACAATGTGCTGTACGAAAACTATCTGAAGGACCACGAAGCGCCGGAAGATTGTGAGTACTACATGTGTGGACCACCAATGATGAACTCTGCTGTAATTCAGATGCTGTTGGATCTGGGTGTAGAGCGCGAAAACATCTTCCTGGATGACTTTGGTGGCTAATCAGGGATGCGTAAACTGTTCACACAGTTGAAGCTCGTAAAATGGCCGGCAGCTCTGCTGCTGGCCATTTTCGTAATTACGGGTTGTCAACAATCCAGGGAAGAGATCAGGGCCGTCCAGGGCCTGACCATGGGTACCAGTTACTCAGTGAAGTGGGTATCAAAGGATGCGGATACCCAAAAAGTGCATGCTGCAATCGAGGCTGTGCTTAAGGACATCAACCAAAGCATGTCCACGTATATAGACACTTCTGAACTATCTCGCCTTAATCAATCCTCTTCGACCGACTGGCAGCCGCTTTCTTCTGCACTCTATGATGTTCTGCGCTTGTCTACTGATCTCAGTGAGCAAACCGAAGGGGCTTTTGATGTGACCGTCGGGCCACTGGTGAACTTGTGGGGCTTTGGTCCAGAGGGGCGCGTAGTTACTGCGCCGTCTGGCGATAAGATTGAGGCTGAGCGAATCCGTGTAGGCTTTGAAAAGATCGCGCTTAATGCGACTGATCAGCAGATAAAAAAATCTGTTGCTGAGCTGTACATAGATCTTTCCGCTGTCGCTAAGGGTTATGCTGTTGATCGTGTAGCATCATTGCTCGAAGAGCACGGGCACGTGCGTTACCTGGTAGAGGTTGGCGGGGAGTTGCGCGCAAAAGGCCTTAAGCCTGGTGGTAAGCATTGGCGTATTGCCATTGAAACGCCCGATGCGGCTACACGCAGTGTTCAGAAGATCATTAATGTAAAGGATGTGGCGATAGCGACATCCGGTGATTATCGTAATTACTTCGAAGAGAACGGTGTGCGTTTTTCGCATACCATTGATCCATCGTCGGGTAAGCCGATTAACCATCGACTGGCTTCCGTTACCGTACTTGCCTCAAGTTGTGCTGAAGCCGATGCGCTGGCGACCGCGTTTATGGTGATGGGCACTGAGCGGGGTTATAAGTATGCGATGCAGCATAGGATCAATGCGTTGTTTATCAACAAGGGCGATACTGGCTTCGAAGAGATTATGACGCCGGGATTCAAGAAATACCTGGCGAACTAGTGTGTTGTCGCAGATAGGGCGGTAATGCGTTAGTTGTTCTATGGCCTCAACCATGAGGAGGGTGGGACTGAGCGGCCGATTCGGTTCAGGATTCCGCTGCTCTGGTTGATCTAAAGGCTAATATTTTGGTCGTGTTGCGGCGCGGTAAGCTGAGCGTAGCGGCATTGGGCGACGTACTAATTAAAACAACAGGATAACATCGATTATCTAAGGGGAAAGTAATGGCTGTATATGACTATGATGTCATTGTGATCGGTTCCGGTCCGGCGGGTGAAGGTGCGGCGATGAATGCCGCAAAGCATGGTCGCCGGGTTGCAGTAGTTGAGGAACAGGACCTTGTGGGTGGTAACTGCACGCACAAGGGGACAATCCCATCCAAGGCGTTACGTCACTCCGTTAAGCAGATTATCGAGTTCAACACCAACCCGATGTTCCGTGATATCGGTGAGCCGCGTTGGTTCTCTTTCCCTAAAGTACTGAAGCGCGCTGAGAAGGTAATCTCCAATCAGGTTGTACTGCGTACCAACTTTTATGCGCGAAACCGTATTGATGTTTTCTTCGGGCGCGCGCGCTTCATGGACAAAAACACCATTGAAGTGAGTGGTACTGCGAAGGGTACTGAAACGCTTCGCTCTAAGAATGTAATCATCGCCACCGGCTCACGTCCATACTGCCCTGCAGATATCGACTTCAACCACCCGCGTATCTACAACTCAGATACCATCCTTAAGTTGAGCCATACCCCGCGTACACTGATTATCTACGGTGCGGGTGTTATCGGTTGTGAATATGCGTCTATTTTCAGTGGTCTGGGTGTGAAGGTTGACCTGATCGATAACCGTGACCGTCTGCTGTCTTTCCTGGATGGTGAGATCTCTGATGCGTTGAGCTACCACCTGCGTAATAACGCAGTGAAAATCCGTCACAACGAAACCTATGAAGCGGTTGAGGCTGACAACAACGGTGTGACGTTGACGCTGCAGTCCGGCAAGAAGATCCGCGCCGATGCCTTCCTGTGGTGTAACGGTCGTACCGGTAATACCGACAAGTTGGGCCTCGAGACCATTGGGCTGGAAGCAAATAGTCGTGGTCAGCTGGAGATCGATGAGCACTACCGTACCAATACAGACGGTGTGTATGCAGTAGGTGATGTGATTGGTTGGCCAAGTCTGGCGTCTGCGGCTCTGGATCAGGGTCGTGCGGCGGCGGCTGATATGCTGAGTGCCGATGACTTCCGTTACATCAACGAAGTGCCAACCGGTATTTACACCATTCCTGAGATCAGCTCTATCGGTAAAACCGAGGAAGAACTGACCGCGGAGTGTGTGCCTTACGAAGCAGGTCAGGCGTTCTTTAAAGATACGGCGCGTGCGCAGATCTCCGGTCAGCCTGTCGGTATGCTGAAGATCCTGTTCCATCGCGAAACCCTCGAGATTCTGGGTATTCACTGCTTCGGTGACCAGGCATCCGAGATCGTTCACATCGGTCAGGCAATTATGTGTCAGGAAGGTGAAGCGAATACGCTGAAGTACTTCATCAACACGACCTTCAACTACCCAACCATGGCAGAAGCATACCGTGTTGCTGCGATCGCGGGTTTGAACCGGATCGCTAACCTGTAAGTATTAAGGGGATTTGGCCAAAAAAACCGGATAGTGGATTTCACTGTCCTGTTTTTTTGTTTTGGAAGGTCGGGAGGGCTACTTTTTCTTATTCAGATCTTCTTTATAGAAGTCGTCTTCGTAGTACTTGCCCTTGATTTCGAGTTTCTTCTCAACCCAGCGGTTCCATAGCTTCCACAAGAATAGCCCAGGCGCCATTGCAACCATAATGGCGATCATCACACCGGAGCCAGCGTACTTCTCAGGTACTAATGTGGCTCCCCATTCGAAAATGCCTAGGGTGCGGGCAGCATACATCCAAGCGAGTAAACCGACGAATCCTATAGCGGTAGCGATATGGTGTAGCAGTTTTTGGTTCTTCATGTGGATTTGGTCCGGTTTCAGTTGTATCGATGGATGCGTAGGCTGGGCAGAAATGGATTAGGGTCGATCTGCAGGTCGCTGCGCTCCATGCGTTGTCGCTTCTCGGGTGGATTTATATCAGGTTCGTTGTGTTCTGGGAACGGTTGCTCCGGTTTCAGTGGAAACAAAATCGGCAGCGGGCAGTTGCGTGCTTTACGCACAGTATGGGTTTTGTATTTCCAGGCAATATTTGCGCGCATCACCGGTACCTGAGGTTGCAGTTGCGCCAGCAGCTCTCCGGGCTTCAGATTTCCCAGTGCCGCAAGTTGCATCTGGATATGTGTTTGGCTGGTATCCAGCTTGAGAAGCATCGCTTCTACCTGAGGGATGGTCAGCTTTCTGATGCTGCGTCCGCTGGTATACCAGCTGAAACCCACGTGCGAGGGGGGCTTATCCAGGATGGGGATTTGGCGATAGCACTGCTTCAGGTGCAGTCGTGCAAGGCCGCTACGGTTAAGTTTCTCGGCGACAATGCTTGAGCGCTTTTGGAGCAACTCCCCGGGAAGTGACCCGGTCTGCTTTTTATAATCGCTTATCGCTTTCTTAAACAGATTCTTGTGTGTATTGGCTTGCTCTGCTTGCTGGAGTAAGCCGGAGCTGCAGCCGACCAGTCCCCAGCGGCTGCGGGTTTCGCGGCCATCCGTGCCGTCCTGATACCAGATATCGGAATACAGTGTAGCGAGCTCGGTGTGAGGGGAGAGGGCGTTTGGAAGCCAGCAGCGGGGCTGTTCCTGCAGCAGTTGCTTTGCAAACAGCTGCAGGTGGTGGTGCATCAGGTCAAAACTCTCAAGGATTGAGAGTTCCAGAGAGTTCATTATTGCAGGCTGTCTTCGTCGAACAGGCGCTCCTGGCGGCGCTGCTGGGTTTGCAACAGCATTACCTGGCGGGCCAGCAGGACGCGGCAACTTTCCGGCATGCGCACAAACTGGATGCCGATTTTGTAGTGGCCGTTGGAGCACGGGATGATGCGGCGTACTTTGGCGTACAGTAGCAGGCCGATACAGGTTTCCGGGAAGATCAGTTTGATTGCCAGATATTGACCCGGTTCGAAGGTTTCCGGGTACTCGAACATCATGCCGCCTTCAGAGAGGTTGATCTCCTGAGACATGATTTGCTCCAGCTCAATGCCATTTACTGCAATCGCTTTTGCGATGGTGTCGATCTTGCGGTGCATCAATTGCAGGAATGCGGCGGTATTCGCGTCTTTTTCCGCGATCTTACGCAGCAGGTGGTCACCTTCAGCATCAAGATCCTGTAACTGGCTCAAAAGCAGGAAGTAAGGAGAAACTTCAAACTGAACCGGTGTGGGGTTTTGTGCAATTTCTTCTTCACTGATCAGCTTCAGCTCAATTGATACCTGATGATCAATACGGAAAAACTTTCGGCGTTCCTGGTCCTGCATCCAAATAGCCCTAATTCAAGCATTGCTCTGGGGTTTGTAATCACCCGAGTATAACCAATATTTCACTGAATTTGTTAGAGAAATTATCCTTTCTATGCTTTAATCCGGCCATGTTTAAGCCACTCTCAGTATACGTGGGTCTGCGGTACACGGCGGCCAAGCGTAGTAATCATTTCATCTCTTTTATCTCTCTTGCATCGATGCTCGGGTTGATGCTCGGTGTTGCTGCATTGATCGTTGTTCTCTCGGTAATGAACGGCTTCGATCGCGAACTCAAGCAGCGAATCCTGGGTATGGTGCCCCATGCAACAATCACTGAATTCGGTCGCCCAATGGAGAGCTGGCAGGCGGTGCAGGGCAGTGTAGAAGCCTCGTCCGAAGTGCTGGCATCCGCACCTTTTATCCAGGCTCAGGGGATGTTGACTAACCGTGGCGTTGTGCGCGGCGTGATGGTCTACGGGATCGATCCGGCGAGCGAGCGTAAGGTGTCGATACTGGGTAACCATATCAAGTCCGGGTCGTTGGATAAGCTGAACAGCCAGCGGTTTGGTATTGTGCTGGGTGATCTGCTTGCTCGTTATCTGGGGGTGCGTGTGGGTGACAAAGTTACTTTGGTGCTGCCGGAAGCATCTGTGAGCGTGGCCGGTATGGTGCCCCGCCTCAAGCGATTTACCGTAGTTGGTACCTTCGAGGTGGGGGCAGAACTGGATGCATCGCTGGCGTATATCTCTATGGGGGATGCGGCCAAGATCAAGCGTTACAAGAGTGATGTGATCGACGGTATCCGAATTAAGTTTGATGATCTGTTCACTGCACCACAGAAGGCGCGCCAGATCGCCAATACGCTGGACGGTTACTACCGTACCAGCGACTGGACCCGTACCCACGGCAACCTCTTTCAGGCAATCCAGCTCGAGAAGCGAATGATCGGCCTGTTGCTGTTCCTTATCGTGCTGGTTGCGGCGTTTAACATTGTTTCCACGCTGGTGATGGTGGTGACAGACAAGAAGGCGGATGTGGCGATCCTGCGTACTTTGGGGGCAACCAAGGGGCGTATCATGCGTATCTTTATGGTGCAGGGTACAGTGATTGGCATTATCGGCACCGTGCTGGGTGGTGCGCTGGGGATTACCCTGGCATTGACCGTATCTGAGCTTGTGGCGTGGGTTGAACGTACTTTCGGTATCGAATTCCTCAGCGCAGATGTGTATTTCATCAGTTACCTGCCTTCCGATCTGCAGTGGCCGGATGTATTCACCATCTGTGGTTCCGCATTGATTATCAGTTTCCTGGCGACCATCTACCCTGCATACCGAGCAGCTAAGACCCACCCGGCGGAGGCGTTGCGTTATGAGTGATCCAATCCTGCTGGCCGAGGATGTAAGCCGCGTATATTCGGAAGCCGGGCATGATCTCAAGGTGCTGAATAACCTGAATTTCTCCCTGCAGGTTGGGGAGCGGGCGGCGATAGTGGGTCAGTCCGGTTCCGGTAAGAGTACACTGCTTAATATTCTGGGTGGCCTGGATCTGCCGACCAGTGGGCGTGTGTGTGTAGGTGGTAAGGACTTACATCAGCAGTCTGAAACAAGTCGCGCACGTATCCGCAATGAAAAGCTGGGATTTGTGTACCAGTTCCACCATTTGCTGCCGGAATTCAGCGCACTTGAGAACGTATCTATGCCGCTGTTGCTGCGTGGTGAGCGTATTCCCGATATCAAAGAGCGCGCTGCAAAGATGCTGGAGCGCGTTGGTCTCTCAAAACGCCTAACGCATAAGCCAGCACAACTAAGTGGTGGTGAGCGTCAGCGTGTTGCGATCGCGCGCTCTTTGATCGGCGAACCGGCCTGTGTATTGATGGATGAGCCCACCGGTAACCTGGACCGGCAGACGGCGGAAGATGTTCAGCAGCTTATCGAAGAGCTGAACCAGAGTCTCAATATCGCGTTTGTAATCGTGACTCACGATCTGGCATTGGCGCACCGTACCGGTAAGGTGTACGAGTTGCGTGACGGCGGGTTGTTTCAGCAGCATGAGATGCCGGTCGAGGCCTGAGCCTCTGTAACGCATCTGTTCAGTTATTCCCTGCACAATAAAAAAGCTTCCGATCTTGCGTTGGGAAGCTTTTTTCGTTTTGGGTCTTCTTACGGCTGCACGTTGCGGCTTTTGTCTTTTCTTTTCTTCCAGCTTCGGTTTACGTGCCAGACCCAGAAGCGGTTGATGCTAAAGTAAGCCAGGATGCTGAAGATCACACCGCAGATCACCGAGCCAAACAGCAGTGGCCACCAGATCAGGGACAGGCTTTCGCTCAGCCAGGCCATTGAGAGTTCAAACTCAATATCACCGCCAGGACTGCCCAGCAGGAAGTCTCCTACCAGATAGGTACAGTAGAAAATGGGCGGCATAGTCAATGGATTGGTTAGCCAGACCAGGCCCACAGATATAGGTAGATTACTGCGAAATATCACTGCCATGACGGCAGCAACGATCATCTGCGCCGGTATGGGCAGAAATGCACAGAAAAGTCCGACCGCGAATGCCCGGGCGACCGATCTACGGGTTAAGTGCCATAGATTTGGGTCGTGCAGGTGGCGTCCGAGCCAGCTGAGATGCTTATGCTCACGGAGCGTACGCTCGTCAGGCATGTATTTTTTGATGAGTTTGCGCGGCATTGGGGTCGCGTTATAGTAGTGACCAAAGACGCTCGTATTATGCATTCTCGGTAAAGGTAAGCCAACTGATGAGATCAAGGATGATCGCTTATGTGGCTGGAATTTCTACTATAGTCTGGCTGCCGCAGCTCCCTCCGCTGGTAATTCTTCCTATTGTTATTGCGCCGCTGTTGTTTTGGCGACAAGTTTCGGTGTCGTTTATAGCCTTTATTTTGGGGCTAGTTTGGAGTTTGCTCTGGAGTCACTGGCAGATGGCGCATCGCTTGGATGCGTCGTCTCTAAAGACCGACTGGGAAGTCAGCGGAGTGGTAACAGGGTTACCCCAGCAGCAAGGACGGCAGCTGCGCTTTCTGTTTCAGCTCGAGGATATTAAGCCGTTGAAAGGTGTGCAGCTCAGCTCCGAGCCTCCCCGTTTGCTGCGGTTGAGTTGGTTCAATGCACCCTTTGAAGTAAAGCCGGAGCAACGGCTGACATTAACCGTCCGCCTTAAATCCCCACATGGATACGCCAATCCACACGGCTTTGATTACGAACTGTGGCTACTTGCACAAAATATTGATGCGACCGGGTATGTAAGGGAGTGGCACAGCGCTGAGCTGGCAGAAGGTTGTTTCGTCGATTGTCTGCGGGGGCGTATTGCGGAGTTTGTCGAGGCACGTTATGGCGCAAAGGCGCCTTTGGTCGTTGCAATCACTCTGGGTATTCGAGATCTGTTTGACGATGCCCAGTGGCAGCAGTTGCGCGCAACCGGCACCATCCACCTGGCTGTGATCAGTGGGTTGCACCTGGGATTTATCGTGGGGTTATGTCTGGGGCTAGTTAAAGGGCTCTCGTACGTTGTCGCGCCTCGATACCTGCGTCCCGCAGGTGTGTTGTTTACCTGTGCTGCTGCGTTTGTGTATATGCAGCTGGCGGGGGCTGGGCTGCCAACACAGCGTGCGTTCATTATGGTGGCGGTGTTTCTACTTGCTCAATGGCGATTGTGGTACATCGATCTCTGGTCGCGCTGGTGGTTGGCGATGGCTATTGTGCTGACGGTTACACCTGTCGCGCTTCATCAGGCCGGTTTTTGGTTGTCCTTTGGTGCGGTAGCGGTATTGCTTTGGTTTGCCGGTTACCGGCTTCGTGATCTGCTTGGCTGGCGTGTCCAGGCTGGCATCTTTATTGGCATGACGCCGCTGTTGATCTGGTTGTTTGGCGGTTTCTCTATTGTCGCACCTTTGGTCAATTTGATCGCAATTCCGCTGATGGCGATCACATTGACGGTTACCGTAATTGATCTATTTATGGCGAGCGCGGGTGTGCCGATATTGTTACCGATTGTCGAGGGATTGATCGGTTTCTTCTGGTGGCTAATTGAATTCGCAGCGGGGTTTCAGGCAGATATTTGGCGTCCACCGGCTCCCTCCATGCTCTATCTGCTGTTGGCTCTGCTTGGCTCCTTTCTGCTGGTTCAGCCGCGAGGCATACCGTTAAGGTGGTTGGGTGTCATGCTTTGGTTGCCGATGTTGTTGGGGGGCGTAAAAGAGGGTCATAAGTCTGGTTTTGAGGCGTGGGTATTTGATGTGGGTCAGGGTGCGGCGGTGCTGGTGCAGGTTGGGCAGCGATATATGCTGTATGACACCGGACCGGGCTTTCCGAGTGGACATAGTGCATACCGCCATACTCTAGAGTCCTATTTTGATGCGGTTGGAATTCAAAAGTTGGATCGTCTGGTCCTGAGTCACGACGATCTGGATCATACCGGCGGACATCCGGCGTTGTTAAAACAGTTGGATGTTGAACAGGGTGCGACTGGCAGCATTCATGTTGCGGATCAATTTGGCTATCAGCACTGTAAGCCGGGGGATAGTTGGCGCTGGAACAATGTTGTATTCACGGTGTTGGCCGGTGGAGACGCGAACTCTGACAACAATAGTTCCTGTGTGCTGCGGGTTGATGATGGTGTGTGTTCGCTATTGCTGCCGGGAGACATCGACCAGACGATGGAGCGTACTTTAGTGCCCGAATTAACACCGGTGACTTGGCTGCTTGCGTCCCATCATGGCAGCAAGACCGGTACGGAGGCGGAGTTTCTAAAGGCTTTGCAGCCAGAGCTTGTGCTCTTCAGTGCCGGTTATGCCAACCATTTTGGTCATCCCGCAAAAGAAGTGGCGGCGCGTGTGGAAGAGCAGGGAGCACAATATCGGCTTACGGCGTCTCAAGGCGCGCTGCATCTGATTTCGGATGGGGCTGAATGCCGCGCTGAAAGCTGGCGGGATATACGGCGCCGCTTCTGGTCAGGCTACTAGCTATGGTAGAGTAAGCCGCTGTAATTATAAGGGTTTGGTGGCCAGATCTTCGGCTGCTATATCTTACTGTATCGCCTGTGTCTGGAGGCTGAGGTTTCGTGTTAGAGCTGGTTAAGTCTGGTGGTTGGTTAATGATCCCGATTGTGGCCTGTTCAGTAATGGCAGTCGCAATCTGTCTTGAACGGCTGTGGTCGCTACGGGCTTCCAGCGTAACGCCTCGTGGGTTGCTGTTGGATGTGCTGGAGGCGTATCGCAACAACAAGCTGAATGCCGAGCAGTTGGGGCGTATCCGTGAAACCAGTCCGCTGGGGCGCATCATGGTCGCAGGTATTAAGAATGCCTGTCACGGTCGTGACGTGATGAAAGAGAGTATCGAGGAGGCCGCGTCCGAAGTGATACATGAGCTTGGGCGTTTCCTCAGTGCGTTGGGTACCATTGCTGCAATCACACCTTTGCTGGGTTTACTTGGAACCGTAATCGGTATGATCAAGGTATTTAACGAGATCATGATTCAAGGTACCGGTAACGCTAATGTGTTGGCTGGGGGAATCTCCGAAGCACTGATTACAACCGCAGCCGGTCTTGCGGTGGCGATTCCTGCGCTGATTTTTCATCGCTTCTTCCTGCGCCGCATTGATTCCCTCGTGGTCTCTATGGAACAGCAGGCGGTGAAACTCGTCGAAACCATTCATGGCCAGCGTGAGCTGGACTAAGCCTGGAGCAGACGCGTGAAATTTAGCCGTCAGCGCCCGGAAGAGGTCTCGGTCAACCTGACACCGCTGATCGATGTGGTGTTCCTGCTGTTGATCTTTTTTATGGTCTCCACCACGTTTACCAAAGAGACGCAGCTGGAAATTGACCTGCCTGGCGCCAATGGCAATGTGCAGGAAAAACCGGTCGAGCATATCGAGATACAGATCAGTGCAGAAGGTGTGTATCACCTGAATGGCAAACCAATTGCGGACTCATCAGAAACGGGTTTGCGCGTTGCTCTGGAATCGGTTGATGAACCAGCCGGAGAAACGCCGCTGGTTATTGCCGCCGATGCCAATACACCACATCAGGCGGTTGTTACTGCAATGGATGTTGCTGGGCAGCTGGGGTACACACGTCTGAGCATTACCACGCAGGATCCGGGCAAATAAAATGAGCTGGCTTGAAGCACGTTGGTATCAGCAGCGCCCGGCACCGTTCTGGCTGCGCCCGTTGGAGCTGCTTTATCGAAGCATTGTTATTAAAAAGCGATCCGCTTTCCTGTCCGGGGACAAGCCGTCCTATAAAGCGACCGTGCCGGTCATTATCGTTGGAAATATTACGGTTGGCGGCACGGGCAAAACACCGGTGGTGCTCTGGTTGCTAGAGCATCTCAAAGCCGCAGGCTTTAAACCTGGGGTTGTCAGTCGTGGTTATGGTGCCAAGGCGCCATCCTATCCCTTTGTGGTAACGCCGGATACCTTACCTTCAGAGGGTGGGGACGAGCCATGTATGCTGGTGCGGCGTTCAGGCTGCCCGCTGGTGATTGATCCAGATCGTCCGGCGGCGGCGCGTTGCCTGCTGGAGCAGTTTGATTGTGATCTGATTATCAGTGACGACGGTCTGCAGCATTATGCACTGGGCCGGGATATTGAGCTGGTCGTTGTTGATGGGCGGCGTGGCTTGGGTAACGGGCATTGCCTTCCGGCCGGGCCGTTACGAGAACCGGCTGGCCGTCTGGCTGATGTGGATTTTATTATCCAGAACGGCGTGGGCAAGGGTGTCTCCAATGCCTTTTCCATGGTGTTGGAACCCACTGCGTTTGTGTCGCTGGATGGCACAAAACGTGTTGCTGTTGATCAGTGGCAGGAAAAACATGTGCACGCAGTCGCGGGAATCGGAAATCCGGCGCGCTTCTTTGATACACTTCGGTCTCAGGCTGGTATAGAGCCTGTGGAGCACCCCTTTGCGGATCATCACCCCTATAAAGCGGAGGACCTGAATTTTGATCAGGATCTGCCTCTGGTGATGACCGAAAAAGATGCGGTAAAAGTCTCCCACCTGAAAGAATTAGAGGGTTGGTACCTTGAGGTATCCGCCCGGCTGCCCGCTGAGTTTGAAGCGGCACTGCTAAAGAAACTCGAACAGATTACCCATACGGTAGAGAGTAATGGACAAGAAACTGATTGAGATGCTGGTATGCCCGGTATCAAAAGCCCCTCTTGAGTGGAACCCTGAAACGCAGGAACTGATCTGCAAAGCGAGCGGCTTGGCATACCCAGTACGCGACGGCATTCCGGTGATGTTGGAAGAGGAAGCGCGCAAGCTGACACTGGAAGAGCGTGAGCGTAAGTAAGGCTAGCAAGGGGAGTCTGTTATGAGCTTTACCGTTATCATTCCGGCGCGTTATGCGTCCAGTCGCTTCCCGGGCAAGCCTTTGGCGGATCTGGCCGGTAAGCCGATGGTACAGCACGTCTATGAACGTGCCCTGGAAAGTGAAGCTGATCGTGTGATTATCGCGACCGATGATCAGCGTATCGCTGATGTCGCAACCGGCTTTGGAGCTGAGGTATGTATGACCTCCCCAGACCACCCATCCGGTACCGACCGTTTGCAGGAAGTGGTAAAGCTGCAGGGCTTCTACGCAGACGACATCGTCGTCAATGTCCAGGGTGATGAGCCGCTGGTGCCGCCACGCGTAATCAACCAGGTAGCGCATAATCTAAAGGCGGAGCCTACTGCAAGCATCGCGACACTGAGCGAGCCGATTGAAGAGGTTGAGGCACTGCTGAACCCGAATGTGGTGAAGGTGGTGAGCGATGCCAAAGGACGTGCGTTGTATTTCAGTCGTGCGCCGATGCCGTGGCCGCGTGATCAGTTTAATACTGAAGAAGGGCGCCAGCAGATGCCTCAGGGGTTCTCCTGGCAGCGTCATATCGGTATCTATGCTTACCGTGTAAAACTGCTGAATGACTTTGTGACCTGGCCGCCAGCGCCGCTGGAAGAGACGGAGTGTCTGGAGCAGCTGCGTGCAATGTGGAACGGTGCGCAGATTCACGTGGCATTGGCCGATGAGCTACCACCTGCAGGTGTTGATACGCCGGAAGATCTGGAGCGCATCCGTCAATTCCTGGAGTCTCAGGCATGACACGTGTGCTTTTTGTCTGCTTGGGCAATATCTGTCGGTCTCCGACAGCGCATGGTGTGTTTCAACACTGCGTTGACCGGGCGGGTCTGGCGGATCTGATCGAGGTGGATTCTGCCGGCACCGCAGCCTATCACGTTGGGAACAGTCCAGATCCCCGCTCGATGGCGGCAGCGCGCCAGCGTGGGTACGATCTCAGTCCTCTGAGAGCGCGGCAGGCGGTAGTCGAGGATTTTGACCAGTTTGATTACATTCTGGCGATGGATCACAGCAATCTGAACAATCTCAAGCGTATACAGCCTGATTACTTTGGTGGTCACCTGGGATTGTTTCTGGAGTTTGCCAAGCAGTTTGATGAAGTGGAAGTGCCTGATCCCTACTACGGTGGTGATGAGGGCTTCAGTCATGTGCTGGATCTGGTTGAGGCGGCTTCTGAAGGCTTGTTGGCGCAGATCCAGCAGGAGTTAGTACGTTGATCACACCGGTGGAAAACGCCGATCTGACCGCTCTGAACAGCTTTGGCTTCGCGTCACGTGCTCAGTATCTGTTTGATGTTGCAAGCGACGCTGAGCTACTGGAAGCGGTTGCATACGCTGATGAGCGGCAATTGCCGTTCCTGGTGATCGGTGGTGGTAGCAACCTGGTGTTAGATGAATACATTCCGGGCGTAGTCGTACGGCAGATCTCCGGTGGTTATCGGGTGCTCGAAGAGGATGAGGGCTCCGTACTGCTTGAAGTTGCGGCAGGGCAGAACTGGCATCAGCTGGTTGAGCAAGTCGTGGATGCAGGCTGGAGTGGTCTGGAAAACATGGCGCTGATTCCGGGAACGGTTGGGGCTGCACCTGTGCAAAACATCGGTGCTTACGGTGTAGAGCTGAAAGACCGGTTTGTCTCTCTTACTGCATACGACCGTGAAAAGCAGGTATTTGTCGAATTTTCCGCGTCTCAGTGTGGTTTCGGGTACCGCAATAGTGTCTTCAAATCCGTTGCGCCGGGGCGCTATATCATTACTCGGGTGCGGCTGCGCTTAAACAAGCAGTTTGTGCAAAAAACGGGGTATGGTGTCCTCTCTCAGTATCTTAATGGGCAGGAAGTAACTGCACGAAGCGTGTTTGATGCGATTGTCGCAATTCGTCAATCCAAGCTGCCTGATCCTCGGGATCTGGGAAATGCTGGCAGCTTCTTTGAAAATCCTGTTGTGCCAGTTGAGCAATGCGAGCAGCTCCGTGCTGCTCATCCCGATCTTGTTGCCTATCCTGAGCGCGATGGATTCATGAAGTTGGCAGCAGGCTGGCTGATTGATCACGCGGGTTGGAAGGGTTATCGAACCGGTCGCGTCGGTGTGTATGAGAAGCAGGCGTTAGTGCTGGTGAATTATGGGCAGGGCTCGGCACGCGAGTTGATGGATTTGGCTTCGAAGCTTCAGGCTTCTGTGATGGAGAAATACGGCGTGGCTCTGGTGCCTGAGCCGCGCTGTTATCCGCAATAACACGAGATCAAGCCAATAAAAAACCGCGCATTAGCGCGGTTTTTTGTGTCTGTTGTTCATCGCAGCAGTTAAGTGCTGCGATGAACAGATTGTTGCTTAGTTGTCCTGCTGATCCGCTTTAGCTGCCTTTTCAGCTTCCTGCTGGCGACGACGGATTTCGCGAGGGTCGTTTGGCGCACGGGATCCGCGACGGCGACGACGTGGTGATGCTTCCTCTTGCGGAGCCGCTTGCTCTTCGCTTGCGTCGGTCTTCTCAGCTTCAGCTTTTGGCTCTTCTGCTTTTGCTTCAGAAGGCTCTGCGGTTACATCGCTGGCTTCTTCTGCAGGTGCAGCTTCGGCTTTCTCTTCAGCAGGGCTGCTTTCAGGTGCTTCTGCTTCAGTTTCTGCCGCTGCTTCTGCTTCAGGAGTTGTCGCTTCGGCAGGAGTTTCCTCTGCTTCAGGTTCTGCTTTTGCCTCGGAAGCGGCTGTTTCTTCCGCTTTGGCTTCAGTCTCTTCTGCAGGCTCTGCTTCTTTCGTCGCTGCTTCTTCTGCTGGCGCTTCTGCAGCAGCCTTCTCTGCCGGTGCCTCGGTTGCTACAGGCTCTACTGCTGCTTCAGCTTCTTCAGATACCGGTGCTGTTTCCTCTGCCTTGCTAGGTTCGGACGCTGGCGTGGTTTCCACAGTGGCTTCAGCTGCGGTGCTTTCAGCGGAGGTTTCTTTGCTTTCGGTTGCTGTCGGTTGAGCTTCCGCTTTGGCTTCAGATGCTGTCTGCTCTTTGTCATCTGCTACAGGCGCAGTGGTTTCGGCAGTTTTTGGCTCTTCAGCTTTAGCGGTCGCAGTTGCTGCTTCGGTTGCTTTGGCTTCAACTGCTGCGCTATCTGGTGCTGTGGTTGTCACGGCTTCAGCTACCGCATCGGTAGTGGACTGCTCGGCAACTTCGGCATTGCTGCGCTTAGCGGTGCGCTCGGAACCACGACGGCGACGGCCGCGACGGCGAGGGTTGCGTGGCGCCTCCTCGCTCTTCTCTTCGGACTTCGCTTCCTGGGTTTCAGCGCTTTCCGCTTTGCTTTTGCGTTGCTCCTTGGTTGCAGCAGCTTTGCGGTCGTCTCCGTCTTTGCGGCTCTTGCGGCGGCGACGGGACTTGCTTGGCTTTTCCTTCTCTTCAGCTACCAGAGGCTGATCCGGTTCTGGCTGAATGGTGATGATTTCGTCGCTATCTTTTTTGCTGCGACGGCGGTCATCACGGCGACGGCCTTTCTTGCCGCTCTGCTTGCGGCCACCGCGTTCTTCGCGTTTTTCGCGGGTGTCACGGCTTTCAGGTTTCGCTTCTGTTGCCGGTTCAGCTTTGGCTTCTGGCTTAGCTGCTTCAGCACCGCCAAACAGGCTGCGGAACAGGCGTCCGAAGAAGGAGCCGCTCTGTTGTGGTGCAGCTGTACTAGGCTGTGCTGGGGCAGCCGCTGCAGGTGCTTCCGGAGCCTCCTGAGCTGGTGCTTCCTGTGGCGCCGGAGTTTTTGGTGCTACGGTGCGTACAGCAGCCTGTTCACGCGGCGCTACGGTCTTGGTGCTGGCTTCGATTTCCGGCAGTTGCTCTTCTGGCTCGGGCTGCAGGGTGTAGCTGGCATCGTTGGTCGTAGCAACAGTGTGATCATCGCGCAGGCGGACAGCTTCGTAGTGTGGCGTTTCCATGTTCGGATTCGGCACGATCACAACACGTACGTTGTGGCGCAGCTCTACATCGTGAACCGCGTGACGTTTTTCGTTCAGCAGGAAGGTCGCTACGGTGACTGGCAGGATTGCACGGATCTGCGCGGTACGGTCTTTTGCGGATTCCTCTTCGATCAGGCGCAGGATGGACAGCGCCAGCGATTCGGTATCACGGATGGTGCCCTGGCCGTTACAGCGCGGACATACAACGCCACGGCTTTCCGCCAGGGAAGGGCGCAGGCGCTGACGGGACATTTCCAGCAGACCAAAACGGGATATACGGCCGGTCTGTACACGGGCGCGGTCCAGTTTCAGGGCATCACGCAGACGGTTTTCCACTTCGCGCTGGTTTTTGATCGGCGTCATATCGATAAAGTCGATCACGATCAGGCCGCCGATATCACGCAGGCGCAGTTGGCGAGCGATCTCGTCTGCGGCTTCCAAGTTGGTGTTCAGGGCGGTTTCTTCGATGTCGCCACCGCGGGTCGCACGCGCGGAGTTGATGTCGATGGATACCAGTGCTTCGGTCGGATCGATCACGATGGAACCACCGGAAGGCAGTTTTACTTCGCGCTGGAATGCTGTTTCGATCTGAGTTTCGATCTGGAAGCGGTTGAACAGCGGAGTCTGCTCAGCGTAGTGCTTGATCTTCTGCTCGTAGGACGGCATTACCTGAGTAACGAAGTTTTTCGCGTCGTTGTATACCGCTTCGTCGTCGATCAGTACTTCACCGATGTCGGCGCGCAGGTAGTCGCGGATGGCACGAATAACCACATTGCTTTCCTGATAGATCAGGAAAGGTGCTTTGCGGGATTCAACTTCTTTGATCGCACTCCACAGGGTGGCCAGGTAGTCCAGGTCCCACTGCAGTTCTTCGGTGGAGCGGCCGATACCGGCTGTACGAACGATGATGCCCATCTTCTCAGGGATCTTAACGCCGTCCAGCGCTTCTTTCAGCTGGGTGCGGTCGCTGCCTTCGATGCGGCGGGAGATGCCGCCGGCACGTGGGTTGTTAGGCATCAGGACCAGATAGCGGCCCGCCAGGCTGATAAAGGTAGTCAGTGCAGCGCCTTTGTTGCCGCGCTCCTCTTTGTCGACCTGAACGATGACTTCGGTGCCTTCACGTAAAACGTCTTTGATGTTTGGGCGTGAACCGCGTTCTGGCTGTTTGGAGAAGTATTCGCGGGAGATTTCTTTCAGGGGCAGGAAGCCGTGGCGCTCGGCACCGTAGTCGACAAAGGCTGCTTCCAGGCTAGGTTCTACGCGGGTGATGCGGCCTTTATAGATGTTGGCTTTTTTCTGCTCGCGGGATCCGGATTCAATATCCAGATCGTACAGGCGCTGGCCATCAACCAGCGCTACGCGCAACTCTTCAGGTTGAGTTGCGTTAATCAGCATTCTTTTCATTGGTTTGAACGTTCTCTTTAGGAACGTATCTCAAACCCCACTATTCGTGCGATCTTCGCGGCGCTTTAGGGCGCGGCCCTGTCCTGTAAGGCATGGTCATATCAGCGCTGCAGCCGGATGGGGCTGGTTACGATCTATATCTCGCGCGCACAACGGCCTACGCAGCGAAGGCTCTGTAAAAGCGCTGCGCTGCGGGTCTTATATTGTGTGACCACCCAGTCGCAAACGGCGACCGGCGGTTATGCCTACCGGTGGAGGAAACTTCAGCCTCTGTTATTCTTCTGGTTTGCTGTGTCTGCCGTTTTAAAGGGCAGGTTCCTGGCTGAAGTGCGTCTCCACCTCCGACCGGACCTTGTCACAAGGCCAGTGGGTGAAATACGTTCCGAATTAAAAAATCTTTCTACATGCGATAGTTATCGCAATTCTTCGGCTGTTGTGGAGCGGCGCTTGGAGCGCCCGCTGCGTTAATTTTCGCGAATTGGCGAGTGATTGCATAAAGATAAAGCCAATTGTCCACAGCAGCGCTAGAATATAGCAGCTATAACCCTATGCATCAATTCGACGCGGTGGACTCTATCCTATTCATATGTCAGAAAAAAACAGTAGTACAAACACATCAGTAAGGTTCGTTGAAATTGAGGAAGATTTCGACGGACAACGGATCGATAATTTCCTTCGCACCGAACTAAAAGGTGTTCCAAAAAGTCTCATCTACCGCATCCTGCGCAAGGGCGAGTTGCGTGTAAATAAAAAACGCGTGAAACCCGAGTACCGTCTGCAGGGTGGTGATCTGGTGCGTATTCCACCAATTCGTGTGGCCGAGCGTGACGAAGCGCCTAAACCTTCAGGTAATCTTCAGCGCGCATTGGAAGACTCAGTACTGTATGAAGATAAGGACCTGATTGTGGTGAACAAGCCGTCGGGGCTGGCTGTGCACGGTGGTAGTGGCGTGAGTCTCGGATTGATTGAGGCGTTCCGACAGATTCGCCCTGAGTGTCGTTTTCTGGAGTTGGTACACCGTCTTGATCGCGATACTTCCGGTTGTATCATGATCGCCAAAAAACGCAGTGCCTTGAAATTTATGCATGAAGCGCTGCAAAAGAGCCGAATCACTAAAATTTACAACGCTTTGGTCGATGGTTCTTGGTCAGAGCGTAAAAAACGTATCGATGCGCCGCTACGAAAAAACGAGCTGAAATCGGGCGAGCGTGTGGTGCGGGTGCAGGCTGACGGTAAAGCCTCACTGACAGAATATAAAGTTCTGCGCCGTATAGGCCGGGTTGCA
Source organism: Pontibacterium sp. (assembly GCF_964228735.1). Classification (GTDB taxonomy): domain Bacteria; phylum Pseudomonadota; class Gammaproteobacteria; order Pseudomonadales; family Balneatricaceae; genus Pontibacterium. The sequence continues at coordinate 30,722 of NZ_CAXRBQ010000132.1, forward strand.
ACGTTGGTGGAAGCACGTCCAATTACCGGTCGTACCCATCAGATCCGCGTGCACTGCCAGTTTGCCGGCCATGCGATTATTGGTGACGACAAGTACGGGCTGGATGAGACCAATCGCCACATGAAGGAAGTGGGGATAAAACGTCTGTTCCTGCATGCGGCTGAGCTGCGCATCCCACTGCCGTCCGGCGGCCGGATGGTAATCAAAGCCCCTTTGGATAAACAACTTCTGGGTGCAATGGATGCACTGGATAAACAACTGAAAATGATAGGCTGAGTTTGATGTCTGAGATGATCAGCAACGATACTTTTTTTAACGCTGCAGAGCGCATCATGGGTGAAGGCGGTATTCCAACCCTGGATGCAATGGCAGAGGCATTGTCATGTGACGTTGATGAGGTGAAAGAGCCGTATGAAGCGTGGTGGGCTCTGATCGCCAGCCGCATGCGTGGCGGTAGTCGCGCAGTTGAGGTCAGTATTCAGGATGTACCGGATTCCATCAATTCCGCATTCAGCCGTATCTGGAACGAAGCGCTGAATGAGGCGTACGACCGCTTTAGCCTGGAGCGTCGCAGTGCTAACGCTGGTGTTGAGGAGCAGAGCCGTCATCACGAAGAGGAGCTGATCCGCTCCCGTAACAATCTGGATGAGGTAGAAGACAAACTGCGTCTTCAGATCGAGCGTAACCAGGGTGCGGATATCCAGATCAAAGCACTGGAAGCGGAAGTGAAAGCGCTTAAGGCAAGTCTGGAATCCGAAACCGGACAGCGTAAGGATCAGGAACACCGTGCGTCTGAGCTGGAGCACGAGATCGGGCAGCTACGTCGTACCATTGACGAAGCACGCCGCACCTTCGAGCAGCGTCTGAAGGATGAGCAGCGTAACGCCTTGGAAACGGTGAGTAAGTCTGAAGCGGACGTTCGTTACTACCGTAGCTCACTGGAGAAGGTGCGTGAAGAGGCGGGTAAGAAGGAATCTGCGCTGACCAAGTCGATCCATGACTTGAAAGCAGAACTGGCAAAGCGTGATGTGAAGATCGATAGCCACTTCACCCAGATCAAGAGCCTGGAGTCGGAGCTGAAGGGAGTTAAGCAAAATCAAGGCAGCACCAACCGAGATCTGTCTAAACTTAATAGTCAGTTGTTGGCGGAAACCAACAAGAACAAGCGATTGGAAGAGAAGGTAGCGGAGCTGCAGGAAGAGTTGCGTGTTGCCCAGCAGAAAAAAGTGGCCCTCAGCAATGAGGCCTCCCGTCGTGAAAATGCGGTTCGCAACCAGCTGAACGAGCGTGAGGACGAGATGGTGCGCCTGCGTGGCCGTAATGCGACTCTGGAGAAGCGATTGATCGGTCTGGATGAAGAGATTCGTCGCTTGAAGGCATCTGCTCACTGAGTGCGGCAGGCGCGCGAATCTGTTTAATTTATTCTAGACTGTTATAATAAACGCACTGTTAATTACCAAAAGCTTTGTTTTCCTTTGGGAGTAACGTATGAAACTGCAGCAGCTTCGTTACATTTGGGAGGTTGCCCGACATGATCTGAACGTGTCGGCGACAGCTCAGAGTTTGTATACATCGCAGCCAGGCATCAGTAAGCAGATCCGTTTGTTGGAAGACGAGCTGGGTGTTGAGGTTTTTGCCCGCAGTGGTAAGCATCTCACGCGTGTAACCCCTGCCGGTCAGGCGATCCTGGACGTTGCAGGCGATATTCTGCAAAAAGTTGAGAGTATCAAGCAGGTTGCGCAGGAGTTTAGCGACGAGAAGAAGGGAAGCCTCGCGGTAGCAACAACGCACACGCAGGCACGTTACGCTTTACCGACCACGATCAACGGCTTTATCCAGCAGTACCCGGATGTGTCTCTGCACATGCAACAGGGGACGCCGATGCAGATCTCCGAGATGGCGGCGGATGGCACCGTGGATTTTGCGATTGCTACCGAAGCGCTGCAGCACTTCAGCGATCTGATCATGATGCCGTGTTATCGCTGGAATCGCTCCGTGGTTGTGCCTAAGGATCACCCGCTGGCGCAGGTGTCCAAGCTGACGTTGAAAGAACTGGCTCAATACCCAATCGTTACCTACGTATTTGGCTTTACTGGCCGTTCTAAACTGGACGATGCCTTCCAGCGTGAGGGACTCGATCCTAAAGTGGTTTTTACTGCGGTAGACTCCGACGTCATCAAAACCTACGTTCGTCTTGGCCTTGGTGTGGGTATCATCGCAACCATGGCGTACGAAGAAGATTTTGACGATGATCTGGTATGCTTGGATGCAAGCCACCTGTTTGAGTCCAGCACCACCAAGATCGGTTTCCGCAAGGGCACGTTCCTGCGTGGTTACATGTACGACTTTATCGAGCGTTTCGCACCGCACCTGACCCCGGATGTAGTACGTCAGGTTCAGGCGGCTAGCAACCGCGCAGAGATCGACGAGATCTTTGTTGATCAGGAACTACCAGACCTGTAATCCCGGCTATGGTTTAGCTGATGACGAATTAAAAAGGAGGCATAACGCCCACTGCTGTCCCATAGTTTTTGATCATAAAGGGATCCTCAGTTGAGGATCCCTTTTTTGCTTATCTGGTGGCTCTGGATTTAATAGCTCAACCAGTGGTTTTCGCTCAAATAAACTCACCTGAAGTACCCGCATGATG
>NZ_CAXRBQ010000133.1:0-9639 GCF_964228735.1 Pontibacterium sp.
TGAAGGCATTGTCTGCGGCTGGTTACCCGCTTGGTGATTCCAATGATCTGCCACAAACCGGTACGGCGCGGATCGAGGCTCTGCTCGAATCCGTTACAAATAACCCGAATACGATTCACCAGCTACCGTGCTGGCAAAGCATGGTTCTGGATGAATATCTGTTTTATTTCAGTCAGTTGCCTGAAGAATGTCAGAAAGCAGTTTACGAACAGTGGGGTCCGCCTGAGCAGGATATCAAGTATCGAAACGGGCGTCTGATGCTCTCCGGTATTCGTCTGGGCGAGACCTTTGTCGGCATTCAGCCTGCACGTGGATTCAATATCGACCTGGCGGCTAACTACCATGATCCGGACCTGATCCCACCGCACAACTACCTGGCATTTTATTTCTGGCTGCGCCACTGCTATCAGGTGGACGCGGTGATCCACGTAGGTAAACACGGCAACCTGGAGTGGCTACCGGGTAAGGGCACGGCGCTGTCAGAAAGCTGTTGGCCGGATATTGCGTTGGGACCGATGCCACACTTCTATCCGTTTATCGTGAACGATCCGGGTGAAGGAGCGCAGGCTAAGCGTCGTACGCAGGCGGTGATCATCGATCACCTGATGCCACCGATGACCCGTGCGGAAAGTTACGGTGAACTGGCTGAGCTGGAAGGGCTGGTGGACGAGTACTACCAGGCGCTGGGAATGGACAGCCGACGTGAACAGTGGCTGCGCGACGAAATCCTGAAACAGGTACGTAAGACCCATCTGCTGGATGAGTTAGCCGGTGATACTGCGGACGATGATGAAGTGCTGGCAGAACTCGATGCGTACCTCTGTGATATCAAAGAAGCACAGATCCGCCATGGCCTGCATATACTGGGCGAGTTACCGGAGAATGCAAAACTTGCTGACACTTTGGTGGCGCTGCTGCGCCTGCCGCGTGGTGACGATCCCGCCAGCCAGGGGATTCTGCACAATCTGATCGCTGATCTGGACCTGCGCATTGATTCGGAACTGTTTGATCCATTGGCTGCTGGCAGAGAGGATTGGACCGGCGCAAAACCAAACCTGCTGTTGGCTGTCAGGGATGAGCTCTGGCGAAGTGAAGCAGACACCCGAGAACGCCTGGAGTTGTTGGCGTTGAAATGGGTTGAACGCTATGTGCTGGGTGAAGGCGATCTGGAAGAGTTGGATGATTACCCGCAGTCCCGCTCGCAATTCGAGTACGCTCGAAACCGAATCCATAAGGCGTTGGAGCAGAGTGTCGAGCTGGAAATCCGGTCGTTGCTTAACGGTCTTAGTGGCCGCTTTGTCGAACCCGGCCCAAGTGGTGCGCCCACCCGTGGCCGTTTGGATACGCTACCGACCGGGCGCAACTTCTTCTCCGTAGATAATCGTTCCATTCCGAGTCCGGCAGCCTGGGCGATTGGCGAGCGATCTGCACAGGCGCTGATTGAACGCCATCTTCAGGAGCACGGTGACTTCCCACGCCAACTGGGATTGTCGGTTTGGGGTACTGCAACTATGCGTACAGGCGGTGATGATATCGCTCAGGCCTTTGCGCTGATGGGTGTGCGTCCAATCTGGGCGCCGGGTTCCAACCGTGTGGTGGACTTTGAAGTAATCAGCACTATGCAGCTGGGGCGTCCGCGGGTAGATGTCACTTTGCGTGTGTCCGGATTCTTCCGCGATGCCTTTCCCAATGTAATGAAGCTATACGATGCCGCTGTGCAGGCTATTGCATCGCTGGATGAACCGGGCGAAGGCAACACCATCCGTCAGAATATCGAAGCACGTCAGCAACAGTTGATGGCCGAGGGACTAGGTGAAGAGATTGCCCAACGGGAAGCGAGCTACCGCGTATTTGGCAGCAAACCGGGGGCCTACGGTGCCGGTTTGCAGGGCTTGATCGACGAACGTTGTTGGGAACAGCGTAGTGATTTGGCCGAGGCGTACCTCAACTGGGGCGGATATGCGTATGGCAACCAGAAGGGTGATGGCGTAGAGGCGCGTGATGCCTTTCAGCACCAGCTTTCCCAGATGGAAGCAGTGGTGCAGAACCAGGACAACCGTGAACACGATCTGCTCGATTCCGACGACTATTACCAATTCCAGGGCGGCATGACCAACGCCGTCACTGTGCTCAGCGGTGAAACACCAGCGGTATACCACAGCGACCACTCTAATCCTCAGGTGCCGAAGATTCGTACCCTGAAGGAGGAGCTGAACCGGGTAATCCGCTCCCGTGTACTGAATCCAAAATGGATCAATGCGATGCGCGAACACGGGTATAAAGGCGCGTTCGAGATGAGCGCCAGCGTGGATTACATGTTTGCCTACGATGCCACCACCAATCTGATTGCCGATTACCAATACGAAAAAGTGACCGACACCCTGCTGTTTGATCAGGACAACCGTGCCTTTCTGGAACAACACAACCCCCATGCACTGGAAGAGATGGCTGAACGACTGATGGAAGCCACCCAGCGTGGCTTGTGGCAGGAACCGGGGGAATACGCGGGTAAATTGCAGGATTTGCTGCTGGAGATTGACCAGCGGCAGGAGAGTATCAACTGATGAGCGAATTTAAACATCCGCATACCCTGATGGTTCAGGGCACCACCTCTGATGCGGGGAAAAGCATCATGGTTACAGCGCTGGGACGTATCCTGGCGCGCAAGCAGGTATCAGTAGTGCCGTTTAAGCCACAGAACATGGCGTTAAACAGTGCTGTAACCGCCGACGGTGGTGAGATTGGCCGTGCCCAGGCTGTGCAGGCCGAGGCCTGCTTTTTACCGCCGAGCGTGGATATGAATCCGGTCCTGCTTAAACCCAACAGCGATATCGGCGCCCAGGTGATTGTGCACGGCAAGGCGATCGGCAACATGAAAGCCACCGAGTACCACAACTACAAGCCAGAGCTGCTGAAAGAGGTGTTGTTCAGTCACGAGCGACTCGCAGCGAAGTATCAGGCGGTATTGGTAGAAGGGGCGGGTAGCCCGGCCGAAATCAATCTGCGCGAACACGATATCGCCAATATGGGCTTTGCCGAAGCGGCAGATTGCCCGGTAGTGATCGTGGCGGATATCGACCGCGGTGGTGTATTTGCGCACCTGCTCGGGACCTACGAACTGTTGAGTGATTCGGAAAAAGTGCGGGTAAAGGGTTTTATCATCAACCGTTTTCGCGGTGATGTAACTTTGTTGGAGTCAGGCCTGGATTGGCTGGAAGAACGTACGGGCGTGCCGGTCCTGGCGGTTATTCCCTACGTGATGAATCTGCATATCGAAGCGGAAGACGCAATCAACCAACAGCAGAAACAGAACGACACCTACCAGCAGCTAAAAGTGGTGGTACCGATCTACCCACGCGCCAGCAACCATACCGACTTTGATGTGTTGCGTATGCACCCTCAGGTGGACTGCGAGTTTATGCGTGACCTGAATGATTTTAACGGTGCAGACCTGATTGTGTTGCCCGGCAGTAAAAACGTGCGGGGTGATCTGGCCTGGCTGAAAGAGAGCGGTTGGGCAGACGCGATCCGTCGTCATTTGCGCCTGGGTGGCAAGGTGATTGGCGTATGTGGCGGATACCAGATGCTGGGTGAGTGGATTCACGATCCCGAAGCTGTTGAGTCGGCGGCGGGATCCAGTGAAGGACTTGGTCTGTTGGCGATGGAAACCACGCTTACCGGCAATAAAACCCTGCGTAACGTCTGCGGTGAAACACTCCAGGGGGGATTGGCCGTGAAAGGTTACGAGATTCATGCAGGCGTGAGCAAAGGGCCTGCTTTGGATTCGCCTTTGTTTAACATCAGCCCGGTTGAAGGCGCGCAGAGCCTCATGCCCGAAGGTTCACGCAATGACGAGGACACGGTGATCGGTAGCTATATCCATGGCCTGTTTGATGAAGCGGCGCTGTTGGATGATCTTCTGAAATGGGCAGGCCTCGACAAGGTTGAGCAATTTGATTACACCGCGTTTCGTGAGCAGCAGATCGAGCGTCTGGCTGACGAAGTAGAGGCAGTTCTGCCGTTTGAACGGATCTGCGAATTGCTGTCGCTGGAGGTATCCGCTTGAGTATCGTCGCAGCCGTACTGCTCGCGCTCGTACTGGATCGGTTATTAGGCGAACCGAAGCGTTTCCACCCGCTGGTGGGGTTTGGTGCGATAGCGGCAAATATCGAGAAGCGCTTTAACCGCAGTCAAAAGAGCCGGCTTGCCGGTGTGCTGGCGTGGCTCTGGGCCGTCTTGCCGTGGATAGCTGTTGCAACGGTTATACAGCAACTGGCGCATACGGGTCCTGTTGTTGAGATATTGCTCGGTGGTTTTATGTTGTATCTGGCTATTGGGTGGCAAAGCCTGCTGCAACACGCACTGGCCATTGCTGAGCCATTGGAAGGCAGTGATATAGATGCGGCACGCAATGCGGTGGGTATGATTGTGAGCCGCGATACATCCGAACTGGATGAAACGGCCGTTGCCAGCGCTGCCACCGAATCGATACTGGAGAATGGCGCGGATGCAATCTTCTCCGCGATCTTCTGGTTCTGCCTGCTGGGCATTCCCGGAGTGGTTTTGTATCGCCTGAGCAATACCTTGGATGCGATGTGGGGCTACAAGAACGAGCGTTTCCTCTGTTTCGGTTGGGCTGCAGCGTGTCTTGATGATGTGCTCAACTACATCCCCGCACGTTTAACGGCGCTGAGTTATGCGCTGGTGGGTAAAACCCGCATAGCACTGCGCTGTTGGCAGGCCCAGGCAACGACCTGGAAAAGCCCCAATGCGGGGCCGGTGATGGCAGCTGGTGCAGGTGCGATCAATGTGTCATTGGGTGGCGCGGCGATCTACCACGGACAGTTACAACAGCGTCCACAACTGGGCCCGGCCCCTGGGCAAGGTGAACAACCAAGTGCAAAAGCTATTCGTGCGGCTTGCAGTTTGGTTAACCGTGCATTACTGCTCTGGGCATTTGTTATCACGTTGATTGTGATCGGGGGGCAGCTGCAGTGAATGGGCATATTCTGCACGGCGGTGATCTGATCAGCGCCAGCGCGCGTTATAACATGCCTCAGGATCAGTGGTTGGACCTCTCGACCGGGATCAATCCTGACAGTTACCCCGTTGGAGAGCTGGCGCCAGAGGTATTCCAGCGGTTGCCGTATCAGCAACAGGCATTTGCGGAGGCGGTGACTGGGTACTACGGCTCAGATCAGTGGTTAGCGGTGAATGGATCGCAACCGGTGATCCAGGCATTGCCGTTGTGTCTTGAGAAGCTCCCGGTGCTTTTGCCTGATGTGGGATACGACGAGCACCGTCATCACTGGGCAATGAACGGAAACCCGTTGGCGTTCTATCCCGCCTTTGATCAGCAGGCTGCGTCTGCTCAGATTGAGACGCGTTTTAGAAACGGCGGGGCTTTTCATCTGGTGGTGATCAACCCCAATAATCCATCCGGTTTGCGGTTCTCAAAAGAGCAGTTGTGCGACTGGGCAGGACGTTTAGAAGGCGAAGGTCGTTTGATCGTAGATGAGGCGTTTATCGATACGCAGCCTGCGAGCAGTGTTCTGAGCGACAAGTTAAACGACAAACTTATTGTGTTGCGCTCCTTTGGGAAGTTCTTTGGTTTGGCAGGATTGCGGTTGGGTTTTGTATTTGCCTCCGATCAGCTGCGTGCGCAGCTGCAACAGAGGCTGGGGATCTGGCAGGTAAACGGAGTGGCGCAGGGTGTGGCGACCAATGCACTGACCGATCTGGATTGGCAGCGGGGCGCACGCGAGGATATCGGCCTCAATGCAGCATTTACGAATGAGCTGTTAGCACCGTTGATGGATAAGCTGCAGCCAGATCTCGTGGTTCAGACATCGTTGTTTAGCAGTTGGCAATTGGATGCCGATATTGCAGCGCAGGTTCAGGACCTTCTGGCCCAACAAGGCGCTCTAGTACGTCTGATTCCGTTAAACGAACGCAAGGCGCTGCTCCGAACTGGGATTATCAGTCGGTATAACTGGGATGGTATCGATCAGTTAGAAGGCGCAGCGAACAGGTGTATCGAATTATTAAGTCATCAAGGTGAGGCCCATGTCTGAGCGACGAATTACAGACAACCAACCCTACCGCCAGGAAGATCGCGACGCGATTTATCGGGTGATTGCCGAGCGGCGTGATATGCGTCACTTCTCACAAGAACCGCTGGATCCGGAAATCTTAAAGCGTCTGTTTCGGGTGGCCCACCAGGCGCCGAGTGTGGGGCTGATGCAGCCGTGGCGCTTCTTGCGTATCACCGACCGCAGTCTGCGGGACCAGCTCTGTGGGCTGGTGGAGTCTGAGCGACAGCAAACGGCAGATGCCTTGGGTGAACGCCGTGATCAGTTTCTGAAGCTCAAGGTTGAAGGAATCAGGGACTGCGCAGAGGTGGTTGTTGCCGCTTTGCCGGAAGGGCGTGAGGCCCATGTTTTTGGACGTCGTACCTTGCCTGAGATGGATTTGGCATCACTTGCCTGTGCCATCCAGAACATGTGGCTGGCGGCGCGGGCTGAAGGCATCGGTCTGGGCTGGGTATCGCTGTTTGATCCGCAGGCATTGGCGGATCTTTTAAAGATGCCAGCCGGTAGCAAACCGGTGGCAATCCTCTGTATTGGCCATGTTGATGGCTTCTATGAACAGCCGATGCTGGTGCAGGAAAAGTGGACGGAAGAAACGCCACTGGAAGAGTTTATTTTTGAGAATTACTGGTCAGAGCAAAGTGGGGACTAACGCTTTGGCCAACACAGAATTATTCTGGAGAGAAATAAAGTGAGTAAAAAAGGCATTATGGTGTGTGGTCACGGTAGCCGTGACAAGGATGCAGAACGTGAATTCGGGCGTGTTGCCGAGGGTTTGAAAAAGCGTTTCCCGGATATCCCGGTGGAATACGGCTTCCTGGAGTTTTCCGCACCGAACATCCACATGGGTTTAAATAGCTTGGTCGAGCAGGGCGTAGAGCAGATCTACGCGGTACCGGGCATGCTATTCGCCGCGACCCATGCCAAGAACGATATCCCGTCGGTTCTGACCACCTTTCAGGAAAAGAATGACGGGGTCCAGGTTGAGTACGGCAGTGAGCTGGGCTTGCACCAGGCGATGATCGATGCCTTCCAGGCGCGTATCTACGAGTCACTGGGGCTGGATCCGAAGAACCCGCCGGAAAGCCTGTACGACACCATGCTGGTGGTTGTTGGTCGTGGTACTTCCGATACCCACGCCAATGCAGAAGCGGCGAAACTGACCCGTATTGTGAACGAAAACATGGGCTTTGGCTGGGCCGATACCGTGTATTCCGGCGTAACCTACCCGTCCGTAGGTGTGGGGCTGGAGAAGCTGCTGAAGCTGGGCTTCAAGCGTGTGGTGATTGCACCTTACTTCCTGTTCACCGGGCGCCTGATCAAACGTATCTACGGTTATGTTGATAAGGTGGCTGAGGAGAACCCAGGTGTGGAGTTCATCAAAGCGCCGTACCTGAATGACCACGACAAAGTGATCGACGCGTTTGAGATCCGTGTACGCGAGATTATGGACGGCCAGCAGGGACCTGAAACCCTGATGAGTTCCTTCCAGCGCCGTCTGGCGGCAGGTGAGGTGGATGTACATCACCATCATGCAGAGTATTCTGAAGACGGTCATCACCATCATCATGACCATTCAGATGAGCACAGCCATAGCCACGATCATGGCCACTCTCACAGCCACTGGCATGATCATTCGCACGGTCACTCTCACGGTGTGTACCGACACATTGCACATCCGCTGGGCCCACGCACCATGATCGGTGAGAACATCTGTTGCTGCTTTATGAGCCAGTTCCCGCAGTCCGTGCTGGATGAGGAAGCGGACAAGATCAAAGACAATTGTGCCGAGACCGCGTTGGCACATAAGTAAGGTATTAGGTGGTGTTGGGCATCGCTTTGCGATGGCCAACCTACGGGCTATCTAGTGTAGGTTAGCCATTGCGAAGCAATGCCTAACAAATGAAAAAAGCGCCAAGGGCGAACCCATGGCGCTTTTATAGCTTGGACGAGCTACGGAACCTATTACGCGGGAAAATTAGGATCCGATCAATCCATCAATAGGCGAAGATGCTGTCGCGTAGGATTTACGCGGCATACGGCCCGCCAGGTAACCTTCACGACCACATTCAACCGCTTTACGCATCGCCTGCGCCATCAGCACTGGGTTCTGAGCGTGGGCAATCGCACTGTTCATCAGTACGCCTTCACAGCCCATCTCCATCGCCAGTGTTGCATCGGAAGGGGTACCCACGCCCGCATCAACGATGATCGGTACGTTCGCGTTTTCCAGAATGATCTTGATGTTATTTGGGTTGCAGATGCCGAGACCAGAACCGATCGGTGCGCCCAGCGGCATTACCGCAACACAACCCATCTCTTCCAGGCGTTTCGCAACCAACGGGTCGTCGCTGGTGTAGACCATCACCTTGAAGCCGTCTTTGATCAGCGTTTCAGCGGCGGCCAGGGTTTCGGTTACGTTTGGATAGAGGGTCTTGTCGTCACCCAGTACTTCCAGTTTCACCAGGTCGTGGCCATCCAACAGCTCACGCGCCAGACGGCAGGTGCGTACCGCTTCTTCTGCGGTATAGCAGAACGCGGTGTTTGGCAGGATGGTGTACTTCTCAGGTGGCACCACGTCCAGCAGGTTTGGTTCGTCAGGGTTCTGACCGATGTTGGTACGACGCAGCGCCACAGTGACGATCTCCGCACCGCTGGCTTCAATAGCCGCTTTGGTTTCGGCCATGTCCTTGTATTTACCGGTACCCACCATCAGACGGGAGTTAAAGCTGCGGCCTGCAACGATCAGCTGATCGTTTGTGGAGATCTCTGTAGTCATACCTGATTCCTGCACTTCAAGAGGAGAATTGGACGTGGGTGGCGCGGAGGAGCCGAGTTACTCAGCCGCCGCCGATCGCACGCACGATTTCGATACGGTCGCCTTCACGCACACGGGTTTTTGCGTGCAGGCTGCGTGGGATGATTTCGCTGTTTACCTCAACTGCGATGCGCTGGTTGCCCAGGTGCAGTTTGTCGAGGAGTTCTTGTACGTTGTTAGCACTGTAGAGCTGCATGCTCTCGCCATTTACAGTCAGTCGGATCATGTTGGTGGCCTCGTTGCCGGTCTGTGTGGAGACCGATCGGTTTTTATTTTTGGTTGGTGTGTATGTTGGGAGAGAAGAGGGCAAGGGGTTAAGGTCCAGCTTTGTGGACGATATGAGTCCAGCTAGTTGGTGCCATTGGGCAACATGGCCAGCGAGAACATCAATCCCTTAGGTTAGGTCGAGCCATAGGCGACACCCAACAAACCCATCTTTCGATAACCTGTGTGTTGGGTGTCGCTTCGCTCGACCCATATATGGTCTCCTCCCTGCTTGCAATGGCTTCATGCTTCGATGTCCGATACAGGTTGCGGCCATATATCCGGCCTGTTTTATGAAGCTTGTGATAGCTTCTGGCCTTGATGAACATTCGCGCGCAGCGTCCTTATCAACCTAACGGTATTCACTACCTTGGGCTGAGCCAGGTTTTCACCGCGCCGGTTTGACCTGTTCTGTCATCGATTACATGTAGCCTTCGCAACCTCAGAGAGCAGCGATTTGACCGGCTT
>NZ_CAXRBQ010000134.1:0-8148 GCF_964228735.1 Pontibacterium sp.
ATGTACTCGACAGGCGGATAGTAAAACATAAGCTCCCTCCTCTACTCACACGGCCTGCGCGCGACTAAACAAACGCTGGAAGTTCACGGTGGTTTGTTCTGCCACCTCTTCTATACGCAGCCCTTTCAGGTCAGCAACACACTGCGCCACCTCAACCACATATTTCGGCTCGTTCTTCTTGCCACGATGCGGCACTGGCGCCAGGTATGGTGCATCGGTCTCAATCAGAATCCGATCCATTGGAATCGCTTTAACCACCTCACGCAGCTCCGCAGCATTTCTGAATGTCACAATGCCCGAGAAGGAGATCATGTAGTTCAGATCCAGCGCCGCCTTTGCCATCTCCAAGCTTTCGGTAAAGCAGTGCAACACACCACCCACATCCGCATTACCGTGTTCTCGGATAATCTGCAGTGTGTCTTCCCGTGCATCACGGGTATGGATAATGGTCGGCAGACCGGTGTCAGACGATGCCTGCAGGTGGTTACGGAAACTTTCCTGCTGAACCTCAACCGTGTCCTGCTGGTAGTAGTAATCCAGCCCGGTTTCACCGATGGCGACGACACGCGGCAACTGCGCCGCTTCGACCAACGCTTCAACGCTGACAACCTGACCGTCAGTATTCAGTGGATGTACACCAACGGAAGCAAAGATGTGCTCATACGGTTTGATCTGGTCATACATGGAGCGAAACTGCTCCATCTCAATAGAGACACAAAGCATCTGCTGAACCTGACGGGCCTGTGCTGCATCCAGCATGGCTTCGAAATTACCTTCATAGGGGGAGAGGTCCAGCCTGTCGAGGTGACAGTGGGAATCGATAAACATAATAGAACTACGTGTACGTGTTATTAGAGGGCGTTTGTGCGGCGCTCGGAGTTCAGCGCACCCGCCAGATGGTTTTCAATGGTGTTGACCAGCGTGGAGTCTTCGGCGGAGAGCTGGATACCAATACCCGGTACGCGGCCGCCCTGAGCACCTTTTGGTGTTACCCAGATCACTTTGCCGGTGACCGGAATCTTGTCAGTCTCTCCCATCAGCTCCAGCAACATAAACACCTCTTCACCGAGGTGATAATTGCGCTGTGTCGGCACAAACAGGCCGCCATGCTTGATATAAGGCATGTATGCTTTGTAGAGATCTTCCTTGTTCTCGATGACAAGCGAAAGGATACCGTGACTGAGACGCGGGACCACTGACATTTCTATACTCCGTTACCGTGCTATCGCCGACCAGGCCAGCAGAATACGCTCGAGCAGCATCTGCTTATTCGTGTTTTGCCTTAGTATAAGGCTTTTACGCTCTTCCTGAACCAGATTTGCCAACTCGAACACTTTTGCCGGATTGGTTTTGCGGCTCACCGCCACCAACATGTTGTGCGCATCTTCCTGTTTCAGTGCCTCACTGTCGGTCGCCTTGGCACGCGAGATATCAACCAACATGCTGTACAACCAGCCAAGCATCAACTCCAGATCCGCTTTCTGCCAGGCCTGCGCCACTTCAACAACAGTACGGCGTTGTTTGAGCACGTCCGCCAGACCTTTGACAAGCTGGCTGCGCCACTCCGCCTGGTCCGATTCACTGTAATTAAGCGTTGCCATCGGGGCACCGTTGTTGATCCGCAGCATGCGCCGGGCTTCATCGGTATCCAGACTCAACGCCTGCGCAACAAAGTCCGTGGCTACCTGCTCGCTTGGCAGCGGGCATTCAACACGCTGACAACGGCTTTTGATGGTTGGCATTACCTGCCCTAAACGATCGGTGATCAGCATCAGGACCGTATCCTGCCCCGGCTCCTCCAGCATCTTCAGCAGGGCGTTGGCCGCAGCAATGTTCATCGCATCCGCGGGGTTGATGATCACCACACGGTAACCGCCTTGTTGCGCGGTACTGCAGATAAAATCAGTTAGCTGACGAATCTGGTCAACCTTGATCGGTTTGCCGACATCGTCCGGCTCAAGCAGATAGAGATCTGGGTGTCCGTCTACGTTGTTCAGCTCACAAGCCTTACAACTGCCACATGGCTGGTCACCCTGCGGGTTTTGACACAGCAGGTAGTGAGCGAACGCAGTGGCGAAGTTGGCTTTACCGATACCCTGGACACCATGCACAATCAGCGCGTGCGGCAAACGCTGGGTGCGATGCAATTCACACAGGTGAGACCAGCGCTCAGCCAGCCACGGAAAGACCTCAGCCTTAGCCATCGTGCTGCTCCACAAAACGATTGACCGCCTGAGCGATCTGGCGCTGAACTGCATCCAGTTCTACAGAGGCATCAACAACCGCAAAACGTAAAGGGTCATTCGCAGCTCGCTTCAGGTAAGCCGCGCGGACTTTCTCAAAAAAGGCCACTTTTTCCTGTTCAAAACGATCCGGTGCACTGCGTGCGCTGGCTCGCGCCAATCCGGTTTCAACATCCAGATCCAGCAGCAACGTCAGGTCAGGCTGAAGCCCTTTCTGCACCAGGTTTTCCAGCAGTGAGATACTCTCCTGGTTCACGCCACGACCACCGCCCTGGTAAGCAAAGGTGGCATCGGTAAAGCGATCGCTGATCACCCAGGCACCACGTTCCAGCGCAGGCTTGATCACGTTCTCGATATGCTGAGCACGCGCCGCAAACATCAGCAGCAACTCAGCATCTTCCGATACATTCTCTTCACGTGGCTGAAGCAGCAGGTTACGCAGCTCTTCCGCCATCGGTGTGCCACCCGGCTCTCGCGTCAGCACAATCTCAATGCCCCGCTCCTGCAGCAGTGAACACAGAAACTCGATATTGGTGGACTTACCCACCCCTTCGGTACCTTCAACGGTGACAAAGCAACCACGCTTCAGTGTATTCATCTGTTAAGGTGTCGACCGGTAATCTTTACGGCGCTGTAGCTGGTAGCGTCGCACCGCATTGTTATGTTCTTTCAGAGTATTTGAAAACTGGTGGCTGCCATCGCCTTTTGCAACAAAATAAAGCGATTTACCCGGCTTCGGATTCAAAGCAGCCAGGATCGCCTCCTCACCCACCAAGGCGATCGGTGTCGGCGGCAATCCTTTGATCACGTAAGTATTGTATGGCGTAGGTCGGCGTAGATCGGACCGACGGATATTACCTTTGTACTTATCACCCATACCATAAATTACGGTTGGATCAGTCTGCAGGCGCATTCCCATATTGAGGCGTCGCACAAATACCCCTGCTATCTCCGGACGCTCATCAGGACGTGCAGTTTCCTTCTCCACAATGGACGCCATTGTCAGCGCTTCATAAGCGCTCTTGTACGGCAGGGATTTCGGACGCTGCTCCCATGCTGCCTGCAGCTTCTGGTTCAGCATTCTCTTGGAGCGTTTGAGGATATCCAGATCCGTCGTACCACGCTCGAAGTTGTAGGTTTCCGCCAGAAACAGACCTTCCAGTGACGGATGCTCAACCTTCAATGCAGCCTTAACATCATCCACGGATCTGTCTTTAAGCGTCTGTACCAACACCGGGTCTTGCTGCAATTGTGCGAGCAGATCCTTAGCGGTGCTGCCTTCAATAATGGTGAAGCTGTACTGGATGGACTTACCGCTAACCAGCACATCAACCAGCCCTTTTGGTGTCGTACCCTGCTCGATCTTGTATTCGCCCGCTCGAATCTTCGCCGCCAGCCCACTTTGACGGCCGTAAGCTTTCATAAATAGCGGCTTATCGATTACGCCATCGGAGACCAGCGCCCCTACAACCGTGTTGTAACTGCTGCCTTTTGGCACCGCCAACACATAGTCTGCATCGACTGTTACCGGCGCGTTAAGAAACCCTTGATACTGCTGCCAGCCTACTGCCGCTGCACCCGCCGCCAATACAACGGGCAGCGATACCAACACAAGACCACGGCTCACGCCAGATACTCCTCTACAAGATACTTCCCGGCAGCTTTTGCAACCGGACCTAATGCATAATAATTCGAATCCAGCTGCTTCACCGGCCAGATATCGATAAGGCTGTTACATACGAAGATCTCATCTGCAGAGATGACATCGGCTAGCGGATACAATCCAACTTCGACTGAGTGACCGTCTGCAGAAAATTTTTCAATCAGGAAATCGCGAACAACACCCGCGACACCACATCGTTCGAGAGAAGGCGTATAAATAATCCCATCCTTCACCCAGAACAGATTGCTCATGGTACCTTCTACTACGAACCCTTCGTAGTCCAGTACAACACCTTCATTGATCGCCGGATCGGACCACTCGTTTCGCGCTAATACCTGCTCCAGACGGTTAAGGTGTTTGATACCCGCCAGTGTTGGATTCACACCCAATCGTGTATCACAAACCCTTAGGGTTATCCCCTCTTCTGCTTGATTACCATAAGCAGGCTTCGGCCCCAACATAATAACGCGGGTTGCTCCCATATCCGTAGCATAACCGTAGCCCCGACCTCCTACACCTCGCGAAAGGGTAAGCTTTAGCACTCCATCGTCCGGCAAGTTGACCTCAGCCAGATCCTCAAGCAGTTGGTCGACAACCGAAACGTCCAAGCCTAAGCGCACGGCCCCACTGCGCATCCGCGCAATGTGACGCGCCATGAATTGTGATTTTCCATGGCTGATCTGAATAGTCTCAAACAGACCATCACCATAAGCAAAACCACGGTCACGCACGTCAATCTGCGTCTGCTGCTTGCCGTTAATCCAGAGGGTTTGAGTCATCGCACTGTGGACCTTCAGATATCTGAACCTTCATATAAAGGTCAAGTTACCACCTTAAGCCTTTGAACTGAATGGAAATATTGCTGAGAGGTGATTATCAAGGAAAAGAAGCGGAAGGTATCAAACACTTCCGCTTTAACACATCTAGATGTGTCAGATATTTTTGAAGACCAACGTCCCGTTGGTACCACCAAAACCGAAGGAGTTGGAGATCGCCGCGTTCAGCGCCGCTTCCTGTGGCTGGTGCGCCACATAGTTCAGGTCACAACCTTCGGACGGGTTGTCCAGGTTGATCGTCGGCGGTGCGATCTGGTCACGCAGAGCCAGCACACAGAAGATCGCCTCTACCGCACCGGCCGCACCCAACAGATGCCCAACCATCGACTTGGTAGAGCTCATGCGAACCTGCTCGGCCGCACTCCCCAACACCTGCTTCGCAGCATTGGACTCAGCAATATCGCCCGCCGGCGTGGAGGTTCCATGCGCGTTGATGTAATGCACTTCGTCAGCATTCAACTGCGCATCACGAATCGCATTGCTCATCGACAACGCAGCGCCCTCTCCATTTTCTGGCGGCGCAGTCATGTGGAACGCGTCATCACTCATACCAAAGCCTGCAAGCTCACAATAGATCTTCGCGCCGCGTGCTTTGGCATGTTCATATTCTTCAAGGATCAGGATACCGGCACCGTCACCCAGTACAAATCCATCGCGGTCCTTATCCCATGGACGACTTGCTGCCTGCGGATCTTCGTTGCGGGTAGACAGCGCACGCGCTGCAGAGAACCCACCGATACCCAACGGCGTTGTTGCCATCTCAGAACCACCCGCCAACATCACGTCAGCATCACCATACTGAATCATGCGCATGGCCTGACCTATATTGTGGGTTCCGGTTGTACACGCAGTAGTAATTGCGATGTTCGGGCCTTTAAAGCCGTACTTAATCGCCAAGTTACCTGCGATCATATTAATAATGCTGCCAGGTACAAAAAATGGAGAGATTCGGCGTGGACCGCTTTTCTCAAGCAGATCACAGTTCTTTTCAATCATCGGCACACCACCGATACCCGAACCAATTGCGCAACCGATACGCGGCGCGTTTTCGTCGGTCACCTCCAAACCAGCATCGTTAACCGCCTGAATAGCGGCAGCCATACCGTACTGGATGAAGAGATCCATCTTACGCGCTTCCTTGGCGCTCATATATTCGCTGACATCGAAATTCTTAACCGATGCAGAGAAACGGGTTGGGAACGCAGAAGCATCAAAATGCTCGATATCCGCCGCACCGCTTTTTCCTGCCAAGATGTTTTCCCAGGTTTCCTGGACTGTCTTACCAACCGGGGTAAGCATACCCAAACCGGTAACAACCACTCGCCTGCGTGACATCATGATCCTCCCAAAATGCAACCTACAGATAAAAGAAAAGCCGCACTATACGAGATAGCTGCGGCTTTTCGGGTATTCTAGACTGTGTCGATTACTGGTTAGCGAGTACGTAATCGATTGCCAGCTGAACAGTAGTGATTTTCTCTGCTTCTTCGTCAGGGATCTCGGTTTCGAATTCCTCTTCCAGAGCCATCACCAGCTCAACAGTGTCCAGAGAGTCAGCACCCAGATCTTCTACAAATGCTGCAGAGTTTACTACTTCCTCTTCTTTAACACCCAGC
Source organism: Pontibacterium sp. (assembly GCF_964228735.1). Lineage (GTDB taxonomy): Bacteria > Pseudomonadota > Gammaproteobacteria > Pseudomonadales > Balneatricaceae > Pontibacterium. The sequence goes on from NZ_CAXRBQ010000134.1 coordinate 6,359, forward strand.
TGTTCAGCGATGATTTTCTTTACGCGCTCTTCAATGTTGCTCATAGCTCTTCCTATCTTCTTATCAACACCACCACATTAATGATGTGGTACAGGATTCTAATGAAGCCGATCTGCCTGTTCAAGCAGGTCAGCGATAATTTTCATCGTTAACTGACGGCACATTATCGCCAATTGACGAAAAAAAACAATTCTTTGATGCCCCTATCAGGACATATACATGCCACCGTTGACGTGGATCGTTTCACCGGTCACATAACCGCCGCCCTGACTGGCCAGGAAGCCAACAACTGCAGCGATCTCTTCAGGCTGACCCAGACGGTTCATCGGGATCTGAGACTGAAGTTTTTCTTTGTGCTCTTCTGGCAGGCCAGAGGTCATATCAGTATCGATAAAACCAGGTGCCACGCAGTTTACAGCAATGTTGCGGGAACCAACTTCACGTGCCAGCGCACGGGTAAAGCCTTCCATGCCCGCTTTTGCAGCTGCGTAGTTCGCCTGACCTGCGTTACCCATAGAAGCAACAACGGAGCTTACGCTGATAATGCGGCCCCAACGCGCTTTGGTCATACCACGCAGACAACCTTTAACCAGACGGTATACGGAGTTCAGGTTGGTGTTCATCACCGCATCCCACTCGTCGTCTTTCATGCGCATCATGATGTTGTCGCGAGTAATACCCGCGTTGTTCACCAGAATCTCAAACGCGCCGTACTCGGACTGAACATCCTTCAGCACCGCATCTACAGACTCAGAGGAAGCCACATCCAGTACCAGACCGGTACCTTTGATGCCTGCTTCAGTCAGATATTCGGAGATAGTCGCTGCGCCGTTCTCGCTGGTGGCAGTACCTACTACAACAGCACCCTGGCGACCCAGCTCCTTAGCGATTGCCTTACCAATACCTCGGGTAGCGCCGGTAACCAGCGCAACTTTACCTTCAATGCTCATTACTAAGTTCCTTGCTCCGGAAATTACTGACCGAGGGCCTTGTCCAGACCAGCCGGTTCGTTAATAGCAACAACGCTGAGCGGCTTGTGTACTTTCTTATTCAGACCAGACAATACCTTGCCCGGACCGCATTCAACAGTAGACTCTACGCCCTGCTCAACCATTGCCTGAACACTCTTTGTCCAGAGCACTGGACTGTACAGCTGAGCCAGCAAGTTGTCTTTCAGCTGTTCAACGGACTGTGGCACAGACGCATCCACGTTCTGCATGACCGGAATAGCTGGTAGTTTAACTTCGATGTTTGCCAGTTCTACTGCCATCTTCTCGGCTGCTGGCTTCATCAGTGCACAGTGAGACGGTACGCTCACCGGCAGAGGAACAGCACGCTTAGCGCCTGCTTCCTTACATTTTTCGATCGCACGTTCTACAGCAGCTTTTTCGCCAGCGATTACGATCTGGCCCGGGCAGTTGTAGTTAACAGGAGATACTACATCGCCTTCAGCTGCAGCTTCACACGCTGCTTCGATCGCATCATCGGCCAGGCCAAGAATCGCGGCCATTGCACCGGTACCGGCCGGAACAGCCTGCTGCATAAACTCACCACGCAGCTTAACCAGCTTGACGCCATCAGCGAAGTCGATTGCACCTGCACACACCAGTGCGGTGTATTCACCCAGACTGTGACCCGCCATTACCGCCGGCTGCTCACCGCCCTTTTCCTGCCACAAACGCCACAGCGCCACACCAGAAGTCAGCAGTGCAGGCTGAGTCTTGTCAGTCTGGTTCAGATCTTCCGCTGGTCCGTTCTGAACCAGATCCCACAGATCGTAGCCCAGCACT
>NZ_CAXRBQ010000135.1:0-20815 GCF_964228735.1 Pontibacterium sp.
TTAAACGCCAGGTGTTGTACGTAGTGGTTGGCAATCACCATGTACGCCAGCAGTGCAACCAAAAGGGAACCACCACCCTGTTTAAGCACCTCGTCAGGCCCTTCCTCTTCCCATCGCAGGGAGAGTCGTTCGATGGTCCAGGCAATAATGATCATGGGGAAGAAAATAATATTGAGACCTTCGACAATCCTCAGGTTATAGGCGATGACGGAGAACGTTGCTGTCAGCAAGATCACAACGATGATCACCGCACTGATACGACCGACCAGCAATAAATTCAGCCGCGACAGATACCCCCGCACAACCAACCCGGTCACCACAACCAGTACAAACCCGGCAAGCCCTGCCCCAAGGGTTGTTTGCATCAACGCCAATGCAATCAATACCGGCATAAACGTACCTGAGGTACGGAGCCCTACCAGCACACGCATCATCATGACAACAATGACACCCACAGGAATCAGCAACAGTCCGCGGAACAGCTTCTGCTCCTCCAGCGGCAAACTGTGCAGCGAAACCTGCATGGCACTCACATCGGCATACTTCTCTTCCAATGCAGTTTGAACCTTAACCACCTCCCGCAGCATCGAAAAACTTATACGCGTATTCGCCCCACCCACCAGATCAATCAGCGGCTGATCTTCCATCTCCCAGATCAGCAACCGAGCCGGGCGTCCCTCCTTACCGGTTTCCAGATTAAAGAACGCCACCTCATCACCCGAATAAACCATTAGATAAGGCTCGCTATCCTGATTGCGGCGGTTATGCCTGAGGCGGACGGCAGTGACTTGTCGTGCGGGGATTGCAGCAAACTGCATCAGTAACAATGCAGCCTCGGCGAGAGTTCTGTCCTGCCTTAACAGCGCAACCTGCTGATCTTCTGATCCCAGTGCATTCATTAGCTGTGCCGCCAGGGTTATCTGATCGGCAGACTGTGCCTGCGCCTGCTCGATCATCGCCAACGCGGCCAAAGAGATAGGCTCAGGAAGGATGGGGGCAGGCAGGACTTCGGGAGGTTCTGGCCAGGCGGCGGTCTGCTTGCTGTCCAATAAGAATGTCGCCCGATAATAAAGCACCTGCTTGCCGTACGCTTGCTGTACCGACCAGCGCACGGCTGGCAGTTGCTCTTCGGTCAGATAGCTGAGTCCGTACCCGGGTGATGCAGTTGCCTGTTCCAACAAAGTAAATCCGGGCTGTGTATCGGGAATAGCCAGTTGCGCAACAACAGCCCCCCCATCAGCGACAAACTCCAGTCGTGCTTCCACGCTCCAGATTTCGCGGGTTTCACCGGGCAACCATGGGATCTCAAGACTCACGTGGCGATATATTGCACTTCCCAGGCCAATGCCAATCAACAGGATGATCAACAGATAAAAGGGGATTCTCTCTTGCATATCTCCCCCAACTATTTCCTGGCCTGTTTGCCATTCTCAGGCTTCGGTCCCTGAACATGGAGACGGGCAACATCCACAACCATCAGATCACGCAACACATTGCGGCCGATCAAAACCTCGTACTTCAGATGACTGCGATCCGCCAGGGTAAACTCACCGATCAGGGTGATATCACCGATTTTCACGCCCAGTTTCACAACCGGGCGCCGATTACTTTCGCTTGCCGCCGCCTGACGTATTTTTACAAAGCGCTCTAACCTTTGTGAGATTGTGCGTCCATCGGCGAGCTTGAAGCGCACCCAACGCTGGCCGTTACGCTCAAATTCGGCAATTTCTGTCGCGCTCAATGAAGATGTCGCTGCGCCTGTATCCATCCGGGCTTTAGCAACCAGTTGCTCATTCCCCAAATCAACCACTGCCCACTCCACTGCCCCCACAATGGTTTTGTTGCGCAGAGATTCACGAATTTTGGGGCAATCCGGAGGCGCCGCCTTACGGACTCGAATGAGCGCTTCGCGGGATTCCGCTTCCCGTTCAATCGCTTTGGTGGTGTTTTCCTGGGCGGTGATCAGTTCTTCAATCAGGACCAGGGATTCACGGCACTGCTGATCGGCCGACTGTGCCACTGAAATGGTTTCACGCTGTAAACGCTCTGTTGCTATGCATCCCTCAAGCAAGAGTATCGCGAGCAGCATCATCAATGCTCTCATCGTATAACTCCGTTGATCGGTGAGTTTTAATCCGGCTACAGCTGTATTGTGAGAAATGCGCGGAATTTATCCTGTATTGAAGAAAGAATAGCTGCCAGAAATGGGCTCGTCGATTTCAGCACGTATTTGAACACATGGACACTCTTCGTCACCCGACAGGAATGACGCCGGTTACAAGGCAAAAAAATGGAGGCCAGAGCCTCCTTAAAACGCGGTAACGTTATTCAGTACCACTGATGGAAGACACTCACCGAGGGTCTGCGGTTTATGTGTCTCTGTACAGGTGTGATTACAAAACGAGTCCTGCAGTCCGGTCCGACGGAGGCACCGGACGCCCCAAATTGTCTTAATCGGCACCGCCGCCAACACCGGTTGCAGGATTTTGTAATTCAGACCTCCAGCACAACACCTATCTGCGCAACGTGTTGGTTGACCGAAGGCTGAACGAAAAGGATTCGAGCAGATTGACCAGACCTGCCGGGTGGGCGACAGCTGAACTCGGTGCTGTCGATATATCGATGTAAGTCATAGCGTTATTGTTATTCTGTTTCGTCTTTTGTGTGAGAGCCGTGCTTTACAGAGCCGTTAAAGCACTTCCCAACAACCTGATCGGTGTGCAGATGCACCCGAAAGGTCATTGAGGACGCTCAATTTAGAGAATCAAACAGACGATAGAAAGAATATATTTTCTACCAACTCCATCAAATTTACTGATAGTCTAAAACCAAACTATGACGGAGCCAACACACCAATGCGTCTGGATATTGAAGCACTACGGGTATTAGACGTTGTTATCCAAGAAGGCAGCTTCGCTAAAGCCGCCAACCGTCTGCACAAGGCGCAGTCGGCGATCAGCTACCAGATCAAGAAGCTGGAAGACCAGCTGGACGTGACCATTTTCGACCGCAGCAGCTACCGCGCCGAACTGACCCCTAAAGGGAAAGCGCTGTGGATTGAGGGCAAGCGTCTGCTGGAACAGGCGGCTCGCATCGAAAAGCTGGCGGACCACTACTCCGAGGGCTGGGAGCCCAACTTCGATCTGGTGATCGACGCATCGTTGCCGATGGAACCGGTTATGAAGGCGATGAAGGTGCTGGTTGATCGGGAGATTCCCACCAAAATCCAGGTCAAAGTCGAGGCGATGCGCGGCGTACAAAAGCGCTTTGAGCAAGACCAGGCCCATATGATGCTGGTGAAGGACTACCAACCCGGTCCCCACCTGAAAGCCGTGCCGCTGCCACAAATCACCTTTGTCCTGGTGGCCGCCCGGGATCACGCACTGGCCAGTCTTCACAACATCGACCTGAACCACCTGCTGGAGCATGTAGAACTAACCATCCACGACTCCAGCGAAACATCCACGGATAGTCTGGACGAGCACCAGTTTGGTGGAGACCGCGTGTTTTACATGCATGGCTTTATGAGCAAAAAAGCGGGCCTGATGATGGGTCTGGGTTTTGGCTGGATGCCGGACTTCCTGATCGCCGACGAACTGGCCGCAGGCACCTTGGTCGAGCTGGATTACGAAGGGGGTTCACGCTCCTCATTCACCCCACTGCTCGTCTACCCGACCGATCAACCACTGGGAAAAGCGGGTGAACTGATCCTTGACGAAATCCTGTCCGAGTTCGAACAGTTCAAGCAAAACGTTCAATAAATCTGATCGTCCGGGCTGGAATATCCATCTGATTCCAGTCCGCTCCCCATTTTCTGATCTCTCCCAACCACCTCCAATACCATCTCCAACCACTTCACACACCCGGCAATGTGTACAAATTAAGAATTGTTGAACTTTCATACGCACATAAACATCTAATTATTAGATAAAGATTATGCAAATATTATTCTTTTTATTGCTCAAGATTCGCTTAACAATGACAAATATCAAGAACGCAGGGACAAAGAGCAACGGCTAAGCCAGCAGATTCGTCCCGGCAAATAACAATAACTGATCAAGAATGGGACACGACTATGAACAACTCACATAACCCACTGGGCCTTCGCGGTATCGAGTTCACGGAGTTTTGCAGCCCTGATACCGGGTTTATGGATGATGTGTTCAAGGCATTTGGTTTCTCCAAGCTGAAGTCATTCAAAGGCAAGGACATCACCTACTACAACCAGAACGATATCCACTTTCTGCTGAACAACGAGAAAGCGGGCTTCTCTGCAGCGTTTGCTAAATCCCACGGCCCTGCAATCAGCTCCATGGGCTGGCGTGTGGACGACGCCGAACAGGCGCTGGCTATTGCGATCGATCGTGGTGCAAAACCTGTAGACGACGCCAGCAAGGATCTGCCGTACCCAGCCATCTACGGCATCGGCGACAGCCTGATCTACTTTATCGACAAGTTTGGCGCTAATGGCAGCATCTACGAAGCTGACTTCGAAGACCTGGCCGACCCGGTACTGGTGGAAGACAAAGGTTTCATCAACATCGACCACCTGACCAACAACGTCTACAAAGGCACCATGCAGACGTGGGCCGACTTCTACAAAAACGTGTTTGGTTTCACTGAAGTGCGTTACTTCGATATCAAAGGCCAGAAGACCGCTCTGCTCTCCTACGCACTGCAGTCTCCTTGCGGCACCTTCTGCATCCCGATCAATGAAGGTAAAGACGACAACAACAACCAGATCGACGAATACCTGGATATGTACAACGGTCCGGGCGTACAGCACATCGCGTTCCGCTCCGACAACCTGCTGGACTCCCTGGATAAACTGGATCGCTCCGTAATCGATACACTGGATATCCACGACGATTACTACGACGAAGTGTTCAACCGCGTACCGCACGTGATTGAAGACCACGACCGTATCCACAAGCACCAGGTACTGGTGGACGGTGACGACTCCGGCTACCTGCTGCAGATCTTCACCAAGAACCTGTTCGGCCCGATCTTTATCGAGCTGATTCAGCGCAAGAACAACCAGGGCTTCGGCGAAGGTAACTTCCAGGCACTGTTTGACTCCATCGAACGTGACCAGGAGCGCCGCGGCGTCATCTGAGTTATCCCGGGAACGGTCGTGCTCCCCCGAGTGCACCGTTCCCAAACGTTTCTAAACATTTTTACGAGGCACAGCTCCGACTCACCATCGGTGCTGCAGGTATCGCTGTGCCTAATTAAGCCAATTTGCAACACCCAACAATAAGCAGAATAACAATATGAAAATGAAAGAACTCCTCCAGAACTACGAAAACACTCCACCAGAAGTTGTGTTCGAGTGGAACGATTCCGAAACCGAAGCCCAGGGCTGGGTAGTGATCAACTCCCTGCGCGGCGGTGCTGCTGGCGGTGGTACCCGTATGCGTAAAGGCCTGGACCGCCACGAGGTGGAATCCCTGGCGAAAACCATGGAGGTGAAGTTCACCGTTTCCGGTCCCGCAATAGGCGGTGCTAAGTCCGGCATCAACTTCGACCCGGCTGATCCACGCAAACACGGCGTCCTGAAGCGCTGGTACGCGGCAGTCGCACCACTGCTGAAAGCCTACTACGGCACCGGCGGTGACCTGAACGTAGACGAAGTACATGAAGTAATCCCGATCACTGAAAGCTTGGGCCTGTGGCATCCGCAGGAGGGCGTGGTAAACGGTCACTTCAAACCCACCACCAGCGAACAGATCCAGAAAGTGGGTCAGCTGCGTATGGGTGTATCCAAGATCGTAGAAGACAGCCACTACACCCCGGATTCCAGCCGCAAATACAAGGTCGCTGACCTGATCACAGGCTGGGGTGTCGCGGAGTCTGTAGTGAAGTACTACGACATCTACGGCGGTGACGTACAAAACAAACGTGTCATTGTGCAGGGCTGGGGTAACGTGGGTTCTGCCGCGGCGTACTACCTGGCGCAAGCCGGTGCAAAAGTGGTGGGCATCATCGACCGTAACGGCGGTCTGATCGATGTAGAAGGGATGACTGCGGAACAGGTGACTGACCTGTTTATGAACAAGCAGCATAACACCCTGACCGCGGACAACATGCTCACGTTTGAGGAAGTAAACAACCGCATCTGGGACGTGGAAGCCGACATCTTCCTGCCGTGTGCAGCATCCCGCCTGATCACCCAGGACCAGATCAGCCGCTTGATCAAGGGTGGCCTGGAAGTGGTGTCCAGCGGCGCCAACGTACCGTTCAACGATCCGGAAATTTTCTACGGACCGATCTACGAATACGCCGACCAGAACTGCGCAGTGATCCCGGACTTCATCGCCAACTGCGGCATGGCCCGTGCCTTCGCCTTCCTGATGGAGAGCGAGATCGAGATCTCAGACCGTGCCATCTTCAACGACGTGTCCGAGACCATTCAGCGTGCCCTGATCCAGTGTCACAACCGTTCCCGTGCAACCACCCAGGTTGCGCAGACCGCGTTTGAGATCTCTCTGGAGCAGCTGACGGATTAATCCTTCGACGATTTGCGCCGGTGTTTATCCCCGGCGCTTTTTTATTCCTGTAGCAGCTCGCTCCGAGGGCGACACCTACCATGGTTTGCCTTCGGGAAGACGTCGCGGTCGGAGCCCGCTGCTACAAGTCGCACCCTGTAGCAGCCCGCTCTGAGGGCGACACCCACCGAGGTTTACATTCGGGACCATGTCGCGGCCAGCACCCTGAAGGGCATAAAAGCCCGCTGCTACATAAAAATCCCAAAGCAATTACGTCCAATACAACAAATATAAAAATCCGGAGTATTACGCTCCGTTAATAGCAGAATAATAATAAGGAACGCTTCTATGTCTGATGCTATCAATGCCAGTGCATCCAATGCTGGCAGTTCTACTGCTGTGTCTGCAGGCGGCCGCCTGCAGTGGTCCAACCGCCTGACCTTTATCCTTGCGGCTGCGGGTTCTGCCGTAGGTCTGGGCAACATCTGGAAATTCCCATATATCACCGGTGAAAACGGTGGTGGTGCGTTCGTACTGGTCTACCTGGCTTGTATCCTGGTGATCGGTATCCCTGTGATGATGGCCGAGATCATGATCGGCCGCCGCTCCCAGCAAAACCCTACCGGTGCAATGGCCACGATGGCGAAGGAAGCCGGTGCCAATCCGATGTGGAAAGGTGTGGGATGGATGGCGATCCTCTGTGGTTTCCTGATCCTCAGCTTCTACACCGTAATCTCCGGCTGGACCCTGTCCTACACCGTAACCTCGGTGTCCGGTGCCTTCTCCGATATTACGCCTGATGCAGCCGGTGCCATGTTTGGCGGTATGCTGGCCGATCCGGCTCAGCTGCTGCTGTGGAGCACAGTGGTTGTCGTCACCACCATGTACATCGTTTCCCGCGGTCTGCACGCAGGTCTCGAAAAAGCGATCAACTACATGATGCCACTGCTGATCGCACTGGTTCTGGTAATGGTGGGTTACGCGACCAGCACCGGTCACTTTGTGGATGCGATCGAGTTCCTGTTCACACCGGACTTCAGCAAGCTGAGCACCGAAGCGGTTCTGGTTGCCCTGGGCCACGCATTCTTTACGCTGAGTCTCGCATCCGGTGCGATCATGACTTACGGCTCCTACGTATCCAAGGATACTTCTATCGCCAAAACCTCGATCATGATCGGTGTGTTTGATACCTGCGTAGCGCTGCTGGCGGGTCTGGCGATCTTCCCAATCGTATTCGCCTACGGTCTGGAACCGGGCGCTGGTCCAGGTTTGATCTTCGTAACCCTGCCAATCGCTTTCGGTCAGATGCCATACGGCACGCTGTTTGGCACCCTGTTCTTCGTGATGCTGTCCATGGCCGCGCTGACCTCTGCGATCTCCATGATCGAGCCAACCGTGTCCTGGCTGGTTGAGAAGCGCAAGATGTCCCGTGGTAAAGCAAGTGCGGTGGTTGGTCTGATCCTGTGGACGCTGGGTCTGGGTACCGTGTTCTCCTTCAACATCTGGCAGGACGCGACCCTGTTCGGTAAGACCTTCTTCGATGCCATCGACTTCCTGACTGCCAACCTGATGATGCCGCTGGGTGGCCTGCTGGTAGCCCTGTTTGCTGCCTGGGTGATGAAATCCAACGTGGTTAAAGAGGAACTGGGACTGGGCGGCGGTCTGCTGTTCACCGCATGGCAGTTTGTGATGCGCTTTATCACCCCAATCGCCATCATTGTGGTGTTCCTGAACGCGCTGGGTTTTATCAAGCTCTGATCAAACCCGATTAAACCTGATTAAGGTTGTTCTCCCCCACCCTTCACCGAATCTCCTCTCTCGGTGTCGGGTGGTTACTTTGTTTTTTCCCTACGCTTCATCCAGCGATGGCACCGGACTGTCCATCACCGCAGCAATACTGCGCACGATCTCACGCTCAATCGGCGTAATTACCCCATCCTGTTTCACGGCATTCACAAAGCCCATCAACATACGCGGTTTCAGATGTGGATAGGCATAAGCCAGCTCCTTCACGGCAGCACGGAATTCACCCAGGTCACAAGCGTCTTCCGGCACGATAGCCAGGTTGTACAATCCTGCGCTGCCAATACCACGGTTGAAGGCACGCTCGATATCTTCACGGTCATCGTGTCCTTCGTAGACCAGCACCGACAACACCAAGCGATAGGGCTCAGCGATCTGCTGCATCTCCCGATAACGGGGCCGCAGGTTGCGAACCTTACCAAACTCCGGATCGAGGTAGTGCTGCAGCTCCTGGAATAGACACCACTCAAACAGATCGACCTCTTCATCCGCCCGGATCAGCAGCAACAGACGCTGTTTAAAGAGCTTGTACTGCTCGGCAGACAGGCATTTCAGCGCGGGCATACTCAGCTCCAACAGCGGCAGATAAAGCGCCCGCGAGAGCTGCTCCAGAGCCGGTGTCTGCTGCTGAATCAACTCCAATAGGCCCGGCGTTGGCTTCTGTTTCAGATAGCCAAGTTGTTTCTGATACACCGCTTCGTCATCGCTGAACAACAAACCCAGCATCAAAGCGCTGGCCCCCAATGGGTCGTGTGCCTGCTCTCGCAGAGAGTCGGGAATATGACTCAACCCTTCCTGTACGCTGACGATATTGCCCTGCAGAAGCAGCTCGGCCGGATCGATAAACTCCCCGTTCAGTGCCGCGCCTAAAGCAACTGCTTTGGCCATTTTCTCTTTGCCGCTGTCTTCCGGTTCAGCGTCGGTAGTGTCTTTTTGAATTTCCTTATAGATAAATGCGCCGTTCCATTCAGGCTGCACACGCAGGATACGATCCATCAATGGCGGGTGCGTATCAAACATGCCGCCCAGTCGGCTTAATGCCTGACCAAAGAAGATATGGCTGACCTCACCGGTCGCCGGACTGGAAATGGAGGTCCCTGCCTGATGCCCACCGATCACTTTCAGGGCATCGGCAATCCCCTGCGGGTTGCGCGTAAACTGCACTGCCGAGGCATCGGCCAGAAACTCCCGCTGTCGACTGACGGCCGAGCGGATCATGTCGCCAAAGAGTGTCCCCAGAAACCCGATGATCCAAAGCACGCCACCAAGGAGAAATACCTGTGCACCACTCCGGTTGGATCGAACACGCAGCAGGACCTCACCCATACCACCGATAAACTCGATGCCATGCAGTGCGGTGATCAAGCGCATGTTCAAGCGCATATCGCCGTTCAGGATATGACTGAACTCATGGGCTATGACACCCTGCAACTGATCCCGGTTGAGCAAGTTTATACAACCGCGCGTTACACCAATCACCGCATCCGAAGGTGAATTGCCCGCCGCAAAGGCATTGATACCCACCTCGTTGGCCAGCAGATAAACGGGAGGTACCGGCATACCCGATGCCAGCGCCATCTCTTCCACCACATTAAGCACCCTACGTTCATCGGTATCTTCGCTGTTGGGGTAGATACGATGCCCACCCAGGGATTCAGCGACACGTTTGCCGCCCTCAGAAAGCTGCAAGCGTTTGAAGATAATCGCCCCCAGCACCACACACCAGATAGCGATGCCAACGTAGATGAAACGTGTCCAACTGAACTGATTCAGGATCGTGTTAAAGCTGTTGGTGCCGTTTGGATTAGTCCCGTTCAGCTCGGTCCAGCCGATCGCAACAGCGATGCAGAAATTGGCGAGAAACACCAGCAGGGTAACGGCGATAATAAACAGCACCACCAACCAGCCAGTGTTACGGCGCGCGCGATCCTGATGCGCAAAAAAGTCCATAAACTACAACTCAGAAGGTAACTTTTGGCGCCGCCTGAATTGCAGCACTGTCTTCAAACTCCAGCAGAGAGGCATCGGTGGTATGCCCAAACATGGACGCAAACAGCACCGGCGGGAAGGTCTGACGGTAGGTGTTGTAGCTGGTTACGGCATCGTTAAACGCCTGACGGGAAAACGCCACACGATTCTCTGTGCTGCTCAGCTCTTCGGTAAGCTGCATCATGTTCTCGTTTGCTTTCAGATCCGGATAGTCTTCCATCACAAAGTTCAGGCGAGACAATGCCCCCTGCAGGGCACTTTCAGCACCGGCAAGACTTTGGATTGCACCACCACTGGCTGGATCCGCCGCCGCACCTTTCAGCATCGCAGCGGCTTCATTACGCGCTTCGATAACTGCCGTCAGGGTGTCTTTCTCGTGCGCCATATAGGCTTTGGCCGTTTCGACCAGGTTAGGGATCAGATCGTAGCGGCGCTTGAGCTGCACCTCGATCTGACTGAATGCATTCTGATAACGGTTTTTCAGGGTCACCAGGCGGTTGTAGATGCTGACTACCAGCACAGCCAATGCCACTACGATCACCAGAGCAACGATAGTTCCAATATCCATATTTCATCCTTCGCAACAGGTTTCAGACACTATTGCCAGCAGAGGGCCGACAAGATCAAAGCCGAGTTAGAACCATAGCTCAGTCAGATGAAATTTCGAGGCAAAATCAGAGATTTGTTGGTGTTTTGTAGTGGCAGATCAAACTTTCTGCCACCACCAATGAGCAAGGTTAATCGCGGGTGCGGCAGCGCTCAGCAGGCACAAAGAGCTGCGCCATCAGGTAGGTTTTGAAGTCCTGTGGGTAATCCATAAAGGTCAGTGCCTGTTCCATACACGCCAGCCAGGCATCACGTTCCTCGGAGCCGATCGGCAGATGGGCATGCGCCTTGGGAATGCGGATCGAGCCGTACTTTTCTGAGTACAACTTCGGGCCTCCCAACCAGCCTGACAGGAAACGGGCCAGCTTATCGCGGGACTCGGTCAGATCTTCCGGGTGCATTTTACGGATACGCTCAGCCTGCGGCAGCGTATCCATCGCATCGTAGAAGTGATCCACCAGCACACGGATGGTGTCGTAACCACCCGCCGTTTGATAAGAGGTATCCCCCTGGCCGTATGCAGGCTGATCGGTAGTCGGTTCAGAAATGGAATGCACGGTTACACCTCTTCGGATTCAGTCACAGCTTCGACATCAGCAGATTCAGCTGCCTGCGCCATTTTTTCTCGCTCAGCCTTGGAGATGTAACGGGGTTTATTCGAGTGCTGATTCTTCGCATTCGCCTTCTTGGCTTTTTTGGTCAGAATCTGTTTGATCTTTTTACGTCGGTTCATGCGCCGGCTGATGCCTTATCTGAATATCAAACGCCTATGATACCGCCAGTCAGGGGCCGAACCCAAATTCTCAGCCCCTCTGCGCTTTTCAGGTTATCTGCGTTGTGGGATCACAAACAGCATACCGTCACGCGCTTCACAGGTGCCGGACACCTCATGTCCATGTGGCGTCACGAAACTTACCTGATCCCCTTTGTCACGACCGTCACAGGCATCAATCGCTTCCTGGGGTGGTCGACGACCATTACCTGGACCATTTCCCTGACCACGACCGCCCGATGCGCCGATCATCTCTCGGTTAAAACTACCAGGTCGACCAGATCCGCCTTCCGGTCGCCCCATCCCCCCACTACCGCCCGGTCCACGCATAAAACTGCGATCCGGCGTACCGTGAAAACAACGGGGGATAAATGGAAAGCTGTCGGTGATCACGTAGTAATAGGTACCTTCCGGATACTCGCGGGTCACACCAGTGCGACCGTTACAGTCATCCAGATCCCCAAGCCCTGCGACATATTCGTAGTCCTGTACAAAGGAACCGTCATAACGACCACCCGGACCACCAGGACGTGTACCAGATTTTACTCGGTAGCTGCTGCTGAGTTTCCGCATTCCCGACGTGGTATTTTCTGCATCACGATAACCGTAGGGTCCGTAGATCGGAAAACCATCCGCGGCGTAACCTAGCAGAATGGGCACAGAAGAATCAGAAAAACGCTCCAGCAAACCCGTTGGCAAGCCATGATAATGGTAGGAACCGTCCGGCTGAACGTGGGCATTATTGCGATCTACGCCTAGATTCACCGCACCACCCAGCGCTTCGTACTGCCAACCAGAATTGAAGTCCCGCCGCCAGAACTCCGCCGCACCGGGATCAAAGGGTACACCATTCACTGCTACACCAAACGGCCAGAGGCCCAGCCGGGTGGTTCGAGCGCTGTACTCCGGGTTCAACGGTACCCGGTAGGTTTTCGACTTTTCCTGAATCCGGTGCGGATTACCCGAGTTTGGAAAACGTCCGGTGTCATGGTCTGGCAGACCGTTGGAATGGATTAAACGGTGGTTACCGTCAACGGAGATCTGCGCCTCCGCGTACACCGGCGTCACCAAAATATCGACCAGATCCTGCAATACGCCGGGCTGATCACCTTCCCAACCAACCCATGCCTGCTCATCCTGCTGATGCGCATACAAGGGGCCTGATACCATCATCGCGACTACCATTCCTGCAACTGCTAAACGCATTTATACTCTCCTTCATCTGCAACCAGACTCTACCTTAAGAGGCAAATGCGAGGGAAATGTGAGAAAGGGTGTAAAGAATTGAAAAGAGGGAATTGCAGGCAACAAAAAAGGGTAAGACCGTTAAGCCTTACCCTTCTTCTGGCGCTGTGATTCGAACAAATTCAAATCACAGATCGTTCCAGTCTAAATAGGCAACTATTTAGATAACAACGATGTTTTCAGCCTGTGGACCTTTCTGGCCCTGAGTCACGCGAAATTCTACGCGCTGACCTTCTTCCAGGGTTTTGAAGCCGTTGCCGGAGATAGCACTGAAGTGTGCGAAAACGTCAGGGCCGTTTTCCTGAGCGATGAAGCCAAAACCTTTAGTTTCGTTGAACCACTTAACGGTGCCAGTAACTGTATCAGACATGATTTTATCCTGAGTAAATAAGTTTAATCGCGCCAACAAGACGCATGGGTAGCATGAAGAATTGACTGTACTTAAGAACTTCAGGACGAATTACGGATAATGCGACAAAACGAAGGGTACTTAACACAATGGTTTTTCTTGCGAGCTGCCGCACAGCTTATAGAGTTCCCTTGCGGAGTCAAATGAATTCTTTGCGTACAGCCCTAAATCCCCTATTTTTTGGGGCGATTCGCGAGAAGATAATCCACAAGTGCCTTCAGTGCAGGACTGGCCATCCGATTTGCCGGATACACCAATGACACAGGCACAGGCGGCAAACGGTATTCATCCAGAATCGAAACCAGCTCGCCACTGTCCAGATACTTCTGCACCAGAAAGTCTGGAAGATGGGCGATACCGTGTCCGGCAACGGCAAATTGCGCCACCATCTCCCCTTGGTTGATCTCGACCGCAGCATTCACGCTCACCTGCTGCTCCCCTTTATCGGTGTGGTAACGCCAACGTCCAGGCACCCGGTTAGAGCTGTCCACTACACATTTGTGCTCGACCAGCTCTTTGGGATGCTTCGGTACACCCTGCTCACGCAGGTATTCCGGGCTGGCGACATAATAGACCTCCAGCGAGTCATAACGCCGGGCAATAAAACTGGAGTCGGGTAGATCGCCGACGCGAATCGCCAGATCAATCCCCTCTTCCACCAGATTCACAAAGCGGTTTACCAGCATCCATGACAACCTGACGTCCGGATGCTCACGCAGAAAATCACCCACTACATCCTGCACACCGAGCCGTCCGATATTCATCGGTGCGGTCATTCTCAGATGGCCACTGACCGTTTGTTTTCGCTCCGAGGTCAGTGCCTCCAGATCGTCCAGACGCTGCAGCACGTCACGAAACTGTTCCAGATAGAACCGCCCCTCCACCGTGAGATGCATGGCACGTGTAGTGCGGTACAGCAGCTGACAACCAAAATGCTGTTCCAGGTCTGCAACCTGGCGACTGACCGCCGATGTGACCAGATTGAGTGCCTGCGACGCGGCCGTGAAACTCTGATGCTCAACCACCACCAGAAAGGTCCGCATCGCTTTGAGCAGATCCATTTTTCTTTTCATGAGAATAATGTTTTCAAATTCACGTTATTTTTCATTTTAACGCACAGTCGTACGATTTACCCATACAAACGAACACGTAGAACGAACACATATAGTGGAGCAACAAATATGAAAATTATGGTTATCGGTGCAACCGGCACCATCGGTAAAGCGGTCGCAGAACGTCTGGGTAAAGAGCACGAAGTAATCGCTGTGGGTTACAGTGACGGCGATCTGCAGGTAGACCTGGGTAGTTCACTCTCCATCGAAGAGTTATTTGAAAAAAGCGGCCCGGTTGATGCGGTAATTTCCACTGCCGGACTGGCTAACTTCGGTCCATTGAATGATCAGACCGACGCAGACTATCAGCTGGCTCTGAACAACAAACTGATGGGGCAGGTAAATCTTGTGCGCATCGGTAAGGACTACATTAACGCAGGAGGCTCTATCACCCTGACCTCAGGTATTCTGTCCCGCCAGCCAATGCCGGGGAGCGCATCGATCAGCATGGTAAACGGCGCGCTGGAAAGTTACGCCAAGGCAGCCGCTCTGGAACTGGAAAACCTGCGCCTGAACGTGGTTGCACCGGCCTTTGTAAAAGAAACTATGGAGATGATGGGTATGGATTCCACCCACGGAATCTCAGCAGCGGATACTGCCAAAGCATACGAAGTTGCAGTAAACGGCCAGATGCACGGCGAGACGCTGGACGTACCTGACTACCTCTAATGCGAAGCGTTGTAACGCCTTTGTAGGTTAGCCATCGCAAAGCGATGCCTAACATGTTGGGCACCGCTTCACGGTGACCAACCTACACTGGGGATATAGTGTTTTGTGGCACTTGTAGCAGCGGGCTTTTATGCCCTTCGGGTGCCGACCGCGACATTGTCCTGAATTTAAACCACGGTGGTTGTCGCCCTCGGAGCGGGCTGCTACAGGGTACGATTTGTAGCAGCGGGCTCCGACCGCGACCGTTCCCGAACTCAAACCGTAATAGGTGTCGCCCTCAGCACCCTAATGGGCATACAAGAGGGCTGCTACAGCTTTTCCGCGCTAACCTGCAGCTTCCGATAATGTGCAAGAATCTGCTCAGCTTCCTGCCCCGCATTGCGCCCCATCCGCTCGTAATGGGCGATGGTACGGCTAAGATATTCTCGGTCTAAATCCCGTGACAGATCCCACATCCGATCCCCTATCGGTGAGATCACACAGTCACTGTCGCTGGAAACATGGATAATCTCGTAAAACCGTCTGTTCTCACGCACTAATGATTCATCAAGCAGGCCGTACTCCAACTCAATCAAGCCCTGGCGCAGCAGGTAGTGCTGTCGTACCGGGCACAGCATAAACTCCAACTCTCGGTCAGGATGTGTGCGGGTGATTGCCTGCACCATCTCCAGTGTGAGATCACCACCCACCCCAGCAATAATGATCAACTGACGTCCTGACGACTCTGGCAATCTCAAAGTCGACACATCCATACAATGGACCTGCCAGTCATACCCTTTCAGAAAATCTGGTAAAAAACGCGCCAGCTGAACCTCAAGTACCTCGGTTAACGAAGGCACCACATCCACGAAGTGCACTTTGTCCGCAGCACCACGCTGCAGCAGCGCAGCACCTAAAAAGCCGTGATCACAACAGCAGTCCCAGATATGGTCATACTGATCGGTAACCATCTGGTTGATCTGTTCGAGGCGATGACTAAGTTTCAACGGAATACTGCCTAAGAGTAACGTAATGACCTGATAGCCGAATTGGTAACGGATCGATGGAGTGAGTTAAGTAGACGGGTTAGAGCTGATTATCTCTGCTTCTTCCGTGCCGGTGTTGCGGAATCGGTGCGGTCGGCTGCTATTAAAATAGTAACCATCCCCTGCTTTCAGCTGGTAGATATCAAAGCCAACGGTCAGTTCGATCTCTCCACGCACCACAATGCCCCCCTCTTCACCGTCATGCTGCAGCATCTCAGGCCCGGTATCCGCACCCGGTGGGTAAACTTCGCGGAGAATATCCATGGAACGCCCTTTCAGGGTCGCACCAACAAGTTTTAGAGAAACATTATTTGAACCAATATCCGGTTGCTCTGCCTGGCGGAAGACCACCTGTTCAGGTTCAATGTTTTCGATATCGAGGGTGAAGAAATCGCCGATAGAGATAGGGATTCCGGACAGGACTTTTTTCAGTGAACTGACGGATGGGCTGACGCCGTTTTTCTCGATCATGGAGATAGTGCTGTTGGTTACACCGGCACGTTTGGCGAGCTCGCGCTGGGACAAGCCCCTGATCTCGCGAATCGCTTTTAAGCGCTCTCCTACATCCACTATGTATTCACCTTTATATAAGTAAGTCCCGATATACGCGCCATTATACCAACAACTTACTTAATTGCAGACCGCTTCAGTGGCGGCGTTGAAGTGCCTAGTGACTCTCCACACTGCAGGCACTGCTGCCTTTTCACGATTGATACTCAGCCATTGCAGCGAGCATCTCGAAGAATAATTTCCTCCCTGGAGTGTATCTTCATCACTCTGCTATCTACTTGATGGCTTATCTGTAAGCCATCCATTTCTGCTGCTATCCCCTCAGGCGATAACACCCGACTGGCGTAATCCTTCCAAGGCCTTACCATCCATCTCCAACAGATCGGACAACACCTGCTCGGTGTGCTGGCCTAACATCGGCGGTGCTGAACGGTACTCGACCGGGGTATCTGAGAACTTCACAGGATTGCCCACACCTGCAACCTTCCCGGCTTTCGGATGCTCCAGCTCAACCTGCATCTCGCGATGCTGTACCTGAGGATCGGCGAACACCTGCTCGATGGTATTGATCGGGCCACAAGGTACACAGGCTGCTGATAACTGCTCCAGCCACCAGTTGGTGCTCTGCTTCGCCATCATCTCAGCCACATGCGGTATGAGATCGGCTCGGTTCTCCACCCGTTTGCGGTTGGTTGCAAACGCGGGGTTCTCGCCTAGCGCGGGATTACCACCGATTTCACAGAAGGTACGGAACTGCTTATCGTTACCCACCGCCAGAATGATATGGCCGTCGGTTGTGGCAAATGCCTGATAAGGCACAATGTTGGGATGAGCATTACCCAACCGCGCAGGTGATTCGCCGCTGGCCAGGAAATTCATAGCCTGATTGGCAAGTGTTGCGACCTGCACGTCCAGCAAGGACAGATCGATATACTGACCTTTGCCGGTTTCGGCGCGATTCAACAGTGCAGCCTGCACCGCGTTCGCCGCATATAAACCGGTCATCACATCGGCCAGAGCCACACCTACTTTCATCGGCATACCCTCAGGCTCGCCGGTCACGCTCATCAGCCCGCCCATGCCCTGGATCATAAAGTCGTAACCCGCACGCTGCGCGTAAGGGCCGTCCTGGCCAAATCCGGTAATCGAGCAGTACACAATCGCTGGATTGATCTGCTTCAGGCTTACGTAGTCCAAGCCATACTTGGCCAGACAACCCACCTTAAAATTCTCCAGCACTACATCGCACTGTTTTACCATTTCGCGAATCAGGTTTTGTCCGGCTTCGCTGGCGATATCGATCGCCACAGATCGCTTGTTGCGATTTGCTGCATGGAAATAGGCAGCTTCTGTTGGATTCCCCTCGTTGTCACTGAAGAACGGAGGCCCCCAGCCACGGGTATCATCCCCGAAGCCCGGACGCTCCACCTTGATTACCTCCGCGCCAAAATCGGCCAGCATCTGGCCGGCCCAAGGGCCAGCCAGAACGCGGCTCAGATCCAGCACGCGGATATGTGACAGCGCGCCAGCCATCAGAAAAACGCCTGAATTCCGGTCTGTGCACGCCCCAGAATCAGCGCGTGAATATCGTGGGTACCTTCGTAGGTATTCACCGCTTCCAGGTTCATCACATGACGGATTACGTGGAATTCGTCGGAGATGCCGTTACCGCCGTGCATATCACGTGATACGCGGGCGACATCCAGCGCCTTGCCGCAGTTGTTGCGCTTCATCAAGGAGATCAGCTCTACCGGACACTCACCAGCATCCATCATGCGACCCATGCGCAGCACACCCTGTAGACCCAGGGAGATCTCGGTCTGCATATCCACCAGCTTCTTCTGCACCAGCTGGTTCGCCGCCAACGGACGCTTAAACTGAATACGGTCCAGCGTGTACTGACGCGCCTGAGTCCAGCAGAACTCCGCCGCACCCAGCGCACCCCATGCGATACCATAGCGAGCTTTGTTCAGGCAGCCGAATGGACCGCTCAGACCCTGCACGTTTGGCAGCAGGTTCTCTTCCGGTACCAGCACATCATCCATCACGATCTCACCGGTGATGGATGCACGCAGGGAGAACTTACCTTCGATCTTCGGCGCAGACAGACCCGGCATCCCTTTATCCAGAATAAAGCCACGTACGGTGTCATCCAGCTTCGCCCAGACAACAAACACGTCTGCAACCGGCGAGTTGGTGATCCACATCTTAGAGCCCTTAAGCAGGTAACCGCCGTCCACACGGGTAGCACGGGTTTTCATGCCTGCCGGATCAGAACCCACATCCGGTTCAGTCAAACCAAAACAACCGATCCATTCACCGCTGGCCAGCTTTGGCAGGTACTTACGACGCTGCTCTTCGCTGCCGTACGCGTAGATCGGATGCATTACCAGCGAGGACTGCACACTCATCGCAGAACGGTAGCCGGAGTCCACACGCTCAACCTCACGGGCAACCAGGCCGTAACACACGTGATTTACTTCGGCGCAACCGTACTCTTCCGGCAGCGTGCAGCCCAGCAGACCCAGCTCACCCAGTTCCTGCATGATTTCAGTGTGGAATACTTCGTTTCGGTTAGCTTCTGTTACACGGGACAGCAGACGGTCCTGCGCATAGTCGCGTGCGCTCTGCATGACCATGCGCTCCTCTTCGCTCAGCTGTGCTTCCAGCAGAAAAGGGTCTTCCCAGTTGAATACCGGCTTGCTCATGAATATGGCCTCGTTTAACTCTGATGATGTCATTCGCTGTTTGTTTTTATCGAACACCCACACGGGTATTTCGAAGAATATGACACACATACTGTGCATTATTTTTTACAAGATCAAGAAACACACAGCCGTTTTCGGACCAAAAACATAGACAAAACACAATAATATCTATATTTTCCGCAGCATCTGCAGCAGCTGTATTCGGCTAAATAGCTTGTTTAACAATGCCTTATCGGCATTCCGCAGTGCAAAAGCAAAAAATTTGGATTATTTTTTGTTCAAAAACCTAAACATGACGCAGATCATGCTTTGGCTGAGGGTGGTTTAAGTAACCGCACAGTACATGTTAGAAATAAAGAACATTGAGCCCAGATATAGATCAGGGTCTGTCAAAGAATAAAAACAGCCTCTTTGACGCAAACTGGCCAGGTCTTTGTTCAGAGAGAACCTGCCTTTGAAAGGCAAGAGAGAGGTGTCGGCAGACAGACAACACCAATTTACAGCGCTTTAATCATGCTCTAAAGCTGCTTACTTTGCGGGTCCCGGCCCGCTTTTTTTCGCCCCGCCCTACGACTTTCGGCTAACAACCACCCATCCCATTTGATGATTTTGGCGGAAATCCACCCATTTCTGCCCGTTTCCCGCGAATCAACCACGTCAAGCCCGCACCATCCGGAGCCTATGTGATCCGAACGCGTATGGCACCGCTCTTGCTTAGCTAACTCTCAGAAAACTATAACAATTAGCCCGAGAGCCTAATTATGAAGTTCACCATCGGCATCAAACTGGGAAGCTGTTTTCTCCTGACTTTGGCGGTACTTATTCTGAGCAGCCTGTACGCCCTGAACGGCGTTATCGGCATCCGCGGTTCTTTGGAAGAGATCTCAGGAGAGGCGTGGCAAAGTGCAGACAGCGCAGCAACGTTAAACCTCAACGTGAACCAGAGCACCGCTCAGTTACGCAGTTACCTCGCCTATCAGGAAGCGATACCCACAACCGCGCAGCAACAAATCGAGCAACACCTCAAGGCAGCGTACATCGCACTGGAGCAGCTAAACAGGAGCGAATTTGGCCCCGAGAGTGAGAGTCTGAACGCAACCCTTGATCAGCTCAACCAGCTAAAACAAACGGTAATTCACCAGCACAGTGCTTATGTTGCTGACATTGAGTCGATCAACGCCGAGCACGCCCAAACAGGCAAGTTTATGCAGCGTCTGCGCTTCTATGGCAACTACCAGGTCTCATCGCTGGAGGATGCCTTCCAGCGCAATCAGGTGACCTCCTGGAGCGGCGATATCGAAGATAAGTGGGAGTTTGTGATTGGGATCTATACAGCTCAGGTTGATGAGATGGTCTCCTCCCGTCCCTAACGGCGTCACAATGCGCCAAGATAGAAAGTAGAAAATCACTATCTGATGGACGTGTTGGAGGAGACCATGATTAAGACTAGAGTTATTGGACTGGATCTGGCAAAGAATA
>NZ_CAXRBQ010000136.1:0-4503 GCF_964228735.1 Pontibacterium sp.
AGTAGGCACAAGGCCTACAGCTAGGTTTGTGTCCTGGAATTTGGCTAAAAACGGTCAATATGGCGATTTGTACTCAAGTGTGTACACACTTTCCGAGGTTACGCTTGAACATCATTGAAAAGCAAAGAAACGAGAAAAAGACAAAAAGCCTTTAAATTCAGTACGTAGAGATGTGATTGTGGTGTCCAATGAAAGGTGGTTTTAAGCGTTGAAAGGCTGGGCGGCATCGGGGTGAGAGATAATCGCGAACGTCCTTCTGCGCTTTACCTCGTCGATGATTGATGAAGCCATCTTGATCTTTTCACTCCCGTGCAACGTTTTGACGTGCACATCGTATTTTCGGGTCTGGTGCGCCCGTATATAAGGGCCACACTAAAAGGCGGGCTATTTTACCGAAATTGCCTCCTTCACACCATCCGCTAAGCCCTGGAATGGACACGGCAAATATAATCTGATCTAAGCTTCCAAGGGGCAGTTCACTCAGGAGTACCTAGCGATGCAGTCCAATCGACTGACCTACGATCTGCTTATTATCGGCGGCGGCATCAACGGCGTGGGTATCGCTGCGGACGCAGCAGGTCGCGGTCTCAGCACGCTGCTCTGCGAAATGAATGACTTGGGCTCAGCCACTTCCTCCAATAGCAGCAAACTGATCCACGGTGGCCTGCGCTATCTGGAGTACGGCGAATTTCGCCTGGTGCGTGAAGCACTTGCGGAGCGGGAGGTACTGCTGCGCAACGCCCCCCACATCACCCGCCCCCTGAGGTTTCGCCTGCCCCACCGCCCGTATCTGCGCCCTGCTTGGCTGATCCGCCTGGGGCTCTTTCTATATGACAGGCTGGCTGCACGCGATACCCTGCCACCGTTCAAAACGGTTACCTTTGGGGAAAACAGCCCCCTCAAAGCGGATATAACTCAGGGGTTTGAGTATTCGGATGGTTGGGTGGACGATGCCCGCTTGGTTGTCCTGAACGCTATGGCCGCCCGGGATAAAGGTGCCACAATCCTGACGCACACCCGCTGCATCTCCGCACAACGACAAGCGCACGGCTGGCAGGTATCGCTGCTTGATCAACAAAGTGGCATTAACCATGACGTTTCTGCCCATGCCCTGGTGAATGCTGCAGGCCCCTGGGTATCCAGTCTGTTTCCGGAAGTTATGCACAGCCAGCCCCCCAAGCAGATCCGCATGGTGAAGGGTAGCCATATCGTGGTACCACGCCTGTACAACAGTCCCGAGGCCTATATCCTGCAGAATGCCGACCGCCGTATCGTGTTTGTTATTCCTTACGAGGAAAAGTTCTCGCTGATTGGCACCACCGATGTGGAGTACCACGGTGACCCCGGCGCCGTAAAGATCAGCCCGGACGAACGCGATTACCTGATCTCGGTGACCAACCAACACTTCCGGCACCAGCTGCAGTCATCGGATGTAGTGCTGGACTACGCCGGGGTACGCCCCCTGCTGGATGACCAGTCCGACAGCGCCCAGTCTGTCACCCGGGACTACAGCTTCGAAGTCGACGCCTCGGAGAATCAATCACCGCTGCTCTCGGTGTTCGGCGGTAAAATCACCACCTACCGCAAACTAGCACAGGCGGCGATGGACAAGCTGGCGCCGTTTTTTCCCGATATTGGCCCTCACTGGACTGCCAATAGTCCACTGCCGGGTGGCGACTTTGACAGTCCCACACAGCTCCAACAAACACTCAATGCCCATTATCCCTGGCTGCCTCCAGAGATCACCCACCGCTACGTGCACAGCTACGGCACCCGGTGTCACAGATTTTTAAAAGGCGTGGATAACCTCGATGCAATGGGTACTCACTTCGGACATGGACTTTATAGCGCAGAGGTAGACTACCTGATTGATCAGGAGTGGGCATCCAGCGGCGAAGACATCCTCTGGCGACGCAGTAAGCTAGGCCTGCACCTGAGCATCAAACAGCGAGCCGATCTTGAGCACTACCTGGAATCCCACCCCACACTGACACAAAAACGGACCGGGAACGCCTGACAATGCGACATTTTGCCCCGCTGTTTTTAGCGGCAGCTCGGGTATAATCGGCCGCTATGGCCAACCACCACAACAACCTCCTGCAACTGACCTACATCCGCACCGTCACCCTCTTTGGGCAGAGTGCGGCGATTCTGTTTGCCCTTTATATCCTGCAGGCGGATCTCAATGTGTGGATTCTCGCTTCCACTCTGGCTGCACTGGCGTTGATGAACCTGGCCACTTATGCCCGGTTGCGTTCCGGCTGGCCGGTGACCGAACCGGAGTTCTTCACCCAGCTGGTTGCCGACGTTGTGCTATACGGCTGTCTGCTGTTCCAGACCGGTGGCGCCACTAACCCCTTTATCTTCCTGCTGCTTGTCCCGTTGATCATCTGCTCAGCCACCCTGTCGCAACGATTCAGCCTGATGATGGGCGGACTGGTGATCGGCATTTACAGCTCGTTGCTGTTCTACTTCATCCCGATTATCGAAGCCGACACGCGCCACCAGCACGCCCTGCTTAACCTGTTTGACCTGCATATCACCGGCATGTGGATAAACTTCCTGCTCACCGTGGGCGTGGTGACCTGGTTTATCGTGCGTATGCGCCAATCGATGGATCGGCAACAGGAACGCCTGGAAGAGGAGCGGGAAAAGCGCATTCACGATCAACAACTGCTTTCCCTGGCAACCATGGCCGCCGGCACCGCCCACGAACTGGGCACGCCACTGAGCACCATGCGCGTACTCGTGAGCGAACTGAAAGCGGAACGCGAGGATGACCCGGAGCTGCAGGAAGACCTGGACCTGATGCGCCAGCAGATCGATGCCTGTAGCGAACGCCTGCAGCAGTTCACTCGCTCGGTGCGGGAAGAGCAGGCCTCCCAGCGCCTCGAACCGTTCGGCGATATACTGCAAGATGTGATCGAACAGTGGATGATCCAGCGGCCCGATGTGACCCACCGCCTGATCATGGAATCCAGCGGCGCCACTCCGGTCATTCGTAACAGTACCTCCCTGCGCCAGTCGGTCCTCAATATCCTCAACAACGCCGCAGATGCCGCGCCCAAGGATATCGAGGTGAGTCTGAACTGGGATGACAACGATATCACCCTGCTGATCCACGACCAGGGCCCGGGCCTGTCACTGGAAGCGCACGACAATCTCGGCAAGCCGTTTGTATCAACCAAGGGACGTGGCCTGGGGATCGGCCTGTTCCTGACTGCCACCACCCTGGCGCGCTACGATGGCACTGTGCGCTTGTACAACCATCCCGATGGCGGCACGCTGACTGAAGTAATCATTCCAAGGAGCAATCAGAATGACTGAACTGGAAGGCAAACGCCTGCTGATCGTTGACGACGATCCAACGTTTACCCGCATTCTGGCCCGCGCCATGAAACGACGGGGCCTGGAAGTAACCGTCGCCCACAGCGTCGAGGAAGCCGAGAGCGTCCTGAGCTCGCTCACACCTGACATGGCCACCGTGGACCTGAAGATGGAGACCGCCTCCGGCCTGACGTTGATTCCGAGCCTGCGCGCAGCCAGCGACGAGATGAAGATTCTGGTGCTGACCGGCTACGCCAGTATCACCACCGCGGTGGAAGCGATCAAACTGGGCGCAACCAACTATCTGCCTAAACCGGCTGACGCCGATGAGATTTTGGCAGCGCTTGGCAAAATCCAACCCGACCCGGATATCGAGGTGAACCAACAGCCGATGTCCGTCAACCGGCTGGAGTGGGAGCACATTCAGAAGGTACTGGCCGAGCACGATGGCAACGTATCCGCCACCGCCCGTGCCTTGGGCATGCATCGTCGCACCCTGCAACGTAAGCTGTCAAAGAGACCAGTTAAGCAGTAACCACTTACTGCTCGTCGATGTAGCGACGGGCATCGAAGGTCCGCACCCAGTCCGGGTGAAAGACCAGTATTCCGGTCATGATGATGCCGTTCATCAAGCCTTCGGGGAACATGATCAGTGGCAAGTACTGGATGTACTCGTGGTTGATCTTGGCCCAGGTATAAACACCATCGAGCCAGAGCACGGTACCGGTCGCCAGGCCCGATGCCGCCGCCGATAGACCCGCACCGAAGAACCCACACAGAAAGAGATAAACGAAGAAGTTTTTCGTTAACTTCGCCTCCACCACTTTAAGAACCAGCAAGGTCACCATCGATGGCAGCAATACCGAGCACACCGCGTTGATCGGCAGGCTATCCCAGCCTTCGCGGCCAATCAGAATCATGCCCAGCAAGGCACCGGTCCCCGCCACGATGGCCAGATCCCAGCCAAAGATCAGTGTCAGGGCGGTTACCCCCAAAAAATGAATACCCAGCCCCGGCGAGATCCCGGCACGCATACTCCACATCACCATCAGAAAAACAGTGGCGCCCAGAAAGAAATGCTGCAGGCGGCGGTTGGACTTCAGGATACTCCAGGGCACTCGGTACAAGGCATACCCGAGCACCGGCAGATAGATTAGCAGACTCAACCAGAACCAG
>NZ_CAXRBQ010000137.1:0-21923 GCF_964228735.1 Pontibacterium sp.
GTTCCAGCTTGAAGGTACGCATAGTCAGATATCACTGTCTGGGTGAATCGAGAATGGCGTCCATATTACCGCCGCAGGCCGCGTGGTTACAGGTGTGTGGAGATGCGAAGCTGAGTTTTAAGTCACGGAATCAGGTTTAAGAGTTCTCCGTTAGCGAAATCACCGATGTTTGCGTTGATAGTTTGGGGGCACTATTTGATGTTTGGCCCAGGAGTTATTCTTTTTGCAGTCGTAGCTGAATTTCAACAAACCGAAGCTCCTATTGAGCTTAGGGTCAGTGTTATCGCCTTTGGAATTTTTGTAACTTGGATAGGCAAGAAAATTATAAACGTAATGTCTGTAGCTAATACGTGGTACAGATATCGCTAACTAAATGATGTTGAACTAAGCCGTTTCGCATCGACAAGTAAGCCCTAAGGTTGGGCATTAATGACCGCTTCGGGTCGGAAACCGACCTCTTTCCCAGCTGACTGACGGGTGACAGGTGAAGTGACCAGAATAGTCGCTTATCGGCACAAAGCCGCCACAGCTAATGCTTATTGTCTGTTCATGGCATTGCTGATAGGTTGTGTTATCGCAGCTTCTTGTTGCTACTGGATGCTTCTCGTTAGGCCATGATCGGTTTATTGGTTACCTCCCTCCACCGTCTTCTGTCACATCCAATGCGTACCTTGCAAGCTTACCAACCTTGCACAACAAGGGGCGTCCATAGATGTTATGTGCTTCCATATTCGACACAGCCATCGGCTTTCTAGGAATTACTAGTAATTCTATACCTTTATGATAAAGTCACCCTCCGTCGTAACGATTGCAAAAGGAGAGATACATGGCAAAGCCACCTGTGCGCATTCCAACAGAAGTTAAGGATATTGCTGATGCTATCAGTTCTGGGCAAGTAAAGAATGCCAAAATGGAGTGGAATAATGATGGGTCTGTGATCTTTAGCGCAGATTCTCCTGATGGGAGTGCTCGTATAACAATGCAAAAACATGAATTTGCAGGTGTTAGCCAAGAGTCTCAAGTAAACATTTCAAAACCTCGCAATAAGGCAGAACGCCAAGAGCGTGTGAAAGTATTGAAAGCTCAGGGGAAAACTCAAATGGAAATATCCCACTATACAATGACTTCACAAAAAACAGTTTCTAACGATATTAAGGAACTCAGAGAAAAAGGACTCCTAGATTAGTAACAAGTCTAAAATGTAGGGAATATTCTATGACTACTGAAACAACAAAAACATGCAAAAAATGTGGCCACACATCGGTGCTTGTCGTATGGCAGCTTGGCCATAAAGATACAGACAGCGTCGCCTGCCCCAAGTGCCATGAAATACTTATTGAATGGAAAAAAGAGCCTATTTCTTACTTTGTTAAGGGTTCACCCAAAAGTTAATCACACATAACAAGCGCATCCACTGCGACCGCCTTCGGTGGCGTGAGATACGGGCGTAAATGACCGCTTCGGGTCGAAAGCGGACGTTGTCGTTGTCCGCTTTGTCCTTACAAACTCAATCCGTAAAATCCAAAGATAGAAACATCCTAGTCTCTCCCTCTGCCACCGGCGGAGAACGGTGCACCACACCAAAGCCTTCATTCTCAAACCAGCCATCACCTTTCAACAGCGCCACATCACCGGTGCTGATTTGCTCGAACCTGTCTGGTTCTATTTCCGGGATACGTTGTTCTCCATTTTCTGGCTCAGGTAGCCACTGGGTTCCAGCGCCGCTAAAGCAGGTAACCATTCGCGCAGGCAGCAAGTCTACATGGAATTTCGGGCACATGGCGCGTTGCAGTGTCGCCAGGCGTACGCCGATCTGTTCCGGTTCGAACAGGCACTGGTACATCTCGACCAGTTCACAGATGTTGTTGATCAGCGCTTCTTTGCCGTCCCCAACTGTAGAAGCAAAGTTAGGCAGTGCACGGCTCAGCTGTGCTGTGATTTCTTCGCGCATCTCTTCGCCGGTGCCGATGAGGCAACGCAGGTTGACCTGTCGGTTGGATTCGGTGAGTTGGGTCATGTAGTGCTCGATCTCGTGTTCGAGGTCGCGTTGCCAGACGGCGAGGTTGCATTCGGGCTGGTAGATCTCGCCCAGAACTTCGGCTTGGTCACCAATACGTGCAACCCGGGTAGGCTGCTGGGTTGAAACCGCGTCTATTAATGAACTTTCAGTGGCTGCATTCATTGTTATTAGTGTCGTTATCAGGATTCGTTGGAAAGGAAAGCGTTAACTGCTTTTTGCAATGTTATGTTATAACAATAACAAAAGAAGGAGCTGTGCAGAACCGGCAAGACACTCTGCCTTGTTCGCACCTTCCATAAGCCTACGAATAACGACGACCTCAATGACACGCGCCTATTTCCAACAGATCGAACCCAGCCCCCAGGGTACTGAATTTTCCAAAGATGATTTTTTAGAGCAGCTTGCCTGGACCCGTGACGGCCTGATCCCGGTGATCACTCAGCAGCATGACAGCGGTGAAGTACTGATGATGGCCTGGATGAACCGGGAATCATTGGCGCTGACGCTCAGCACGGGCTGGGTGACCTACTGGTCCCGCTCGCGCAACAAGCTATGGAAAAAAGGGGAGAGCAGTGGGCATCTGCAAAGGCTGATCAAGCTGCGTATCGATTGCGACGGCGACACCTTGCTGTGTCTGGTAGACCAGGACGGTGCTGCGTGTCATACAGGACGTGATAATTGTTTCTATTTCTCTTAGGCCCGACGATCAGGTGGTGCGTGTAAACGCAAATATGCCCGGTGCGCAGAAGGAAGCGGAGGCTAGTGATGAATAAGATGGTTAACCCTAATTCGGGTGAAGAATCACAGCCGGTTCGCACACTGCCGGACATTACTCAGTCCACAAATGCATCCGTGCAATCCACCCTGGATTGGGTAGGAATGGCGGGCATTGCGTTGCCGGTTGGATTGAAGGATCGGGATCAGGGCGTGGTGAAGTGTGATGCTAGTGTGCAGACCTACGTGAATATCACCGATCCGGCGACCAAGGGCATTCATATGTCCCGACTGTACCTGTTGTTGCAGGAACGCTGTGCAGAGAGTCCTCTGACCCCCCGTTT
This sequence comes from Pontibacterium sp., assembly GCF_964228735.1. GTDB lineage: Bacteria > Pseudomonadota > Gammaproteobacteria > Pseudomonadales > Balneatricaceae > Pontibacterium. Next base: position 3,079 of record NZ_CAXRBQ010000137.1, read on the forward strand.
ACTCAGTGATCTGATGCACTCCCAGTGTGAGAGCCAGGATGGAATCAGTGACGCGGTGCGTCTGCATCTTAGCTTTGATTACCTGCTGAACCGACCTGCGCTGAAGAGCGAGTATGCCGGTTGGAAAGCGTATCCCGTTGAGATCGATGCGGAGCTTCGTGAAGGCTTAGTAACCATCGACCTGAAACTGAGTGTGCCGTACTCCAGTACCTGTCCTTGTTCAGCGTCGCTGTCCCGCCAGTTGTTGGAGGAGGCGTTGCAGCAGGACTTTGCGGATGAAACCACGCTAAGCAAAGCGCAGATCAGTGAATGGCTGCTGAGCGACCGCGGTTCGATTGCAACGCCGCACAGCCAGCGTTCCTGGGCCTATCTGAAGCTACGTTTGGAGAGCGAGTCAGTGGATGATGGCTTCCCACTGGTTCAGCTGGTGAATGTGGTTGAAAACGCACTGCAGACACCGGTGCAAACCGCGGTAAAGCGTGAAGACGAGCAGGCATTTGCCCAGCTAAACGGCAGCAACCTGATGTTCTGCGAAGATGCCGCGCGTCGTATCCGTGGTTCGTTGATGCAAGAAGAGTTGATCCGTGATTTCTGGCTCAAGGTCTCGCACGAAGAGAGCCTGCATGCCCACAACGCGGTCGCTATCACTACCCGTGGTGTAGCGGGTGGCTTCACCCCACAATTGAACGGCTAACGGAGAAGATATTATGGGAAGTACACTGATTCTGAATGCCTGCGTTGTGAATGAAGGTGAACAACGCACCTGTGATGTGCTGATAAAAGACGGCCATATTGAAGCAATAGGTAGCGACCTTCAGCATGAAGCCGCGGATCGTGTAATCGATGCCAGCGGTTTGCACCTGTTGCCGGGTATGATCGATGACCAGGTTCACTTTCGTGAGCCGGGCCTGACCCATAAAGGTGATATCGCCAGTGAATCGACGGCGGCAGTAGCGGGTGGTATCACCAGCTACATGGAGATGCCCAACGTAGATCCGCCAACATTGAACATGGATGAGCTGGGCAAAAAGTTTGCGCGGGCGTCGCAGCGTTCGGTGGCGAACTACTCGTTTTACCTTGGTGCCAGCAACCACAATATCGACCAGATCCGCGCCGTTGATCCAACCCGCGTCTGCGGGGTGAAGGTGTTTATGGGCGCCTCCACCGGTAATCTGCTGGTGGACGACCCTAAAGCGCTGGATCTGATCTTCCGTGATTGTCCGATCCTGATTGCCACCCATTGTGAAGACAGTCGGATGATCGATGCCAACGCCGAACGGATCAGTGCGCAGTACGGAGGTAAGGTGCCGGTGGAGATGCATCCGGTGATCCGTGATGTGGATGCCTGTTACGCCTCCAGCTCCATGGCGGTGGAGCTGGCTAAAAAACACGGCAGTAACCTGCATGTGTTGCACCTGACTACCGAGAAAGAGCTGGCGCTGTTTACGGCGGGCAATCTGGCGGATAAACGGATTACTGCTGAAGCCTGCGTGCACCACCTCTGGTTTAGCGATCAGGATTACCCTGAACGTGGCAACCGCATCAAGTGTAACCCGGCGGTGAAAGCACTGAGTGACCGGGATGCCCTGCGCGAGGCGGTGAGAAATGATGTGATCGATGTGATTGCCACCGATCACGCGCCGCATTTGCTAAGCGAAAAGGAACAACCGTATATGCAGGCGCCAGCAGGACTGCCTTTGGTCGAGCATGCCTTGCCGATGTTGCTGGAGCTTTACCAGCAGGGTGTGTTTACCCTGGAACAGGTGGTGCAGAAAGCCTGCCATAACCCGGCAATTCGCTATCAGGTGGCTAACCGGGGCTTTATTCGTGAAGGTTACGCCGCTGACCTGGTGCTGGTGGACCTGAACGCGACACAACAGATCCAGGATGGATCGGTCCGTTACAAGTGCGGCTGGACGCCGTTTACGGGTGAACGCTTCCGTGCCCGCATCTGCCAAACCTTTGTTAACGGTGTGGAGGTGTTTGATGGCACCCAGGTAATCGCCAACACCGAAGCAGCGCAGGCGCTGAGCTTTAACAGGCGCTAACCCGCCGCATCCTGCAGGAACAGCTGCACCAGATTGAGCAGCAGCAAAATCGCGGCGATGCCCTGCCAGACCCGGGTCGGGTTTTTCTCCAACAGCGGCTGGTGGCGCACCTTAGCTTCCAGCTGCGAGTTGGGGACGGTCAGGTCCTGAATAAACTCCGACAAGGCGTTGTAGCGATGGGCCGGGTTGGGTTGCAGCGCCTTGCGCAGGCAACCTTCCATCCACAGCGGCAGATCACGTCGGTGCTGGATCGCTGGTGTGTAGCTGAATTCAGAGTAGTGACTGATCTGCACCTGTTTCACACTGCGCTCGGCAAACGGCAACTTGCCGGTCAGCATCTCGTAGACAATCACTGCTAAGGAGAACAGGTCAGCGCGGAAGGTACCGGATTCGCCCATCAGGTATTCTGGTGCCACGTAGTTGACCGATCCCTGCGGCACCGACTTATCCAGTGGTGAGTTCATCTCCTCAATGCCGGCGATATGTACGGTGCCAAAATCAAGAATTTTCACCCGGCCGTCACCATCGATCATGATGTTTTCCGGCTTTAGGTCCTGGTGGATCATATCGGCACGCTGGAAGGCGCGCAGCCCTTGGATTATTTGTGTGGCCAGACGGCGCACTTCGTCCAGGCCCGGTTCGGGGTGGTCGTTGATCCAGTCGCGCAGGCTCATGCCTTCGATATGTTCACCCAGATAGTAGAGAAAACGTTTCGCCCGTGTAGGACGGAAGGTTTTCATTACGTTGGGATGGTCAATCTTCTGGCCGACCCACTCCTCGCGGATAAAGCCATCCAGATAGAGCGTATCTTCGCTGAAGTTCATGGAAGGTGCTTTCAGCACATAGTGCTCGCCGCTTTCCAGATCCTTCACCTGATACATATGGCTGCGGGTGCCACTGAAGATTACATCCAGTACTTCGTAGCCGTCGATCTTGTTGCCCACCTCCAGTACCGGTGGGATCGGCAGCTGGGTGAGGCGGTTGTGGCTCTCGTCCAGGGTTTCCTGCGGTAGTTGATCGACTGAGAGCAGCAGGGCGGTGAGGTTGTCATCGCTGCCCTTGTCCATTGCCATCTGCACCAGATCGGCAGCGGTTTGTTCCAGATCACCACCTTCAGATAATCGATTGCTGATCTGGGACGATTTCAGGAATTCATGCACGCCGTCGGTGGTGAGTAGTAACTGAGTGCCGGGTTCCAACACCATGGAGTTGTAGTCCACCTCCAGATGTTGGTCGCCACCCATGGCGCGGGCCAGATAGTTGCGGCCCGCTTCGCGGCGGGTATGGTCCTTGGTCAGCAGCTCTAGTTCACCGTTCTGAAAACGGTAGATACGGGAGTCGCCCACATGGAACCAGTGCACGGTGTTGGATTTAATGACCAGGGCAGAGAAGGTGCAGAGCATGCTGTCCTTCTCCCGGCTCGCCTGGCTGTTTTCCTGATGCAGCCAGTTGTTCAGGCCGGTCAGTACACGGGACACTGAGTGTTTAACGCTCCAGCTGTGTGGCGTACTGAAATAATCCTGAATAAAACCGGTGACACAGGTCTGGCTGGCGATATGGGATTCGGCACAACTGCTGACACCGTCGGCGATGGCCGCGGCCACACCCTTAAACTCCAGGTCGATCCCTTCCGGCTGCTGCGCGGCAAAGGCGTCCTGGTTGATCGCCTTTACACCGGCGATCGACTTGCCGCCGAAACGGACGCTGAGTTTAGTGCGGGGTGGCTGCTGGCTGGTCATCATAGTGCTCTTTTTGTTCTTGGTGTTGGGCATCGCGTTGCGATGGCCAACCTACAATGTGCGTAGGTTGGTCATCACGCAGTGATGCCCAACGATTCAGTTCAGGTTATGAAACCTCGATCAGCTCGACGGTGCCGTCTTCTTTCACTTCCGCCATGTGACCTTTTGGTTCTTCCAGGAACAGCAGGGCGATAAAGCCCAGTACCGCCGTACAGGCGATTACGCTGAAGAAGATCTCGTAGCTCACCATGGATAGCACGGTCAGGTAGAACACCGCACCCACGTTACCGTAGGCACCGGTCATACCAGCGATCTGACCGGTCAGACGACGTTTGATCAGTGGTACTACTGCGAATACCGCACCTTCACCCGCCTGTACGAAGAAGGAACACGCCATCGCTGCACCTACGGCCAGGAACAGCGGCCAGGAGCTGTCGATCATCGACATGGTGGCGTAACCCACTGCCAGACCGGCGGTCAGGATCAGTAGGGTTTTCTTACGACCAAAGCGGTCACTGATCCAGCCACCACCCGGGCGGGACATCAGGTTCATGAACGCATAGGCAGAAGCCAGCAGACCCGCGTACACCATATCCAGCTCGAATACGTCAGCGAAGAACAGCGGCAGCATGGAAACCACGGCCAGCTCAGAACCGAAGGTAGCGAAGTAGAGTACATTCAGTACCGCAACCTGCTTGAACTTGTACTGGTGAACTTCCGGTACCGGCTTCTCGAAGATCTCGCGGTTAACGTTGTAGGCGCTGTAGCAGTCATAAATGAAGATCAGGCCCAGGGACAGGTAGATACCCAGTGCTACTGAGTCAGACAGCATGGAGACACCCGCTGGAGACAGTTTCCAGGTCAGCAGCGACAGGGCAGCATACATCGGAATCTTCATGATCAGCAGGAAGACAAAGTCGGACTTACTGGTCACTTCCAGACCGCCGATCTTCTTCGGTTTGAAGTAGGTGGAACCCTTTGGTGTATCGGATACGTTTTTGTACCAGATAAAGCTGAAGATCAGACTGAAGGCACCGGTCAGAGCGACAGCGTAACGCCAGCCGTCTTCACCGCCAAACAGCAACGCCAGAGTTGGCAGGGTCATCGCACCTGCGGCGGAACCGAAGTTACCCCAGCCACCGTAGATGCCTTCTGCGGTACCCAGTTCGTTCGCCGGGAACCACTCACTCACCATTCGGATACCGATTACGAAACCGGCACCGATGAAGCCCAGCAGGAAGCGGGAGATCGCCGCCTGCATAAAGCTGTCGGAGAGGGCAAACATGAAACATGGGATGCTGGCGAGGAACAGCAGCGCAGCATAGGTGATGCGTGGACCAAACTTGTCGGTCAGCATGCCGATGATGATACGGGCCGGAATGGTCAGCGCCACGTTCAGGATCAGCAGGGTTTTTACTTCGGACTTGGTGAGGCCGAGGGATTCGGCGATGGAACCCAGCAGGGGCGCGTGGTTAAACCAGACGAAGAAGGTGATAAAGAAAGCGATCCAACTGAAGTGCAGGATCTTCATCTTTCCCGTGAAGGAAAGCAGGTTAAGTTTTCCGCTGTCATGCATAAATGTGCCCTCTATAAAAACGCAAAAAGGCGTTCAGCCCGCTCCCTTTGCAGGGGGCGGGGCATGAACGCCTTTGTTCAAAATTGTGCGGCAGAAGCGGTAAATGCGCCTTGGTGGTGCGCCATTGCACCGGGCTGGATTGGGAGGCCGCTTTGCCTGACTTAAGCTGTATCCCCAGTATTTATGGGGCTTAGGGCTTAAGCCGCTTTAACTTTGTCGTTACCGGTGGTTGTTTCAGCCGTTGAAACAGCGCCGGTTGTTTCTTCTGTAGTATCGTTTTGCAGGTTGCGTGCCAGCTTTTCTTTTTTGGCCGGTTTTGCAGCTGCGCCACTCTCTTCCGGCTTACGCTGTTTCTCGTACAGGAAGCTCAGCACAGCGGCACGGTAGTGGTTGTACTGCGGGTCATCCGCCAGCTCGATGCGGTTGCGCGGGCGGGGCAGGTCGATCTCCAGAATCTCGCCCACCGTCGCTTCCGGACCGTTGGTCATCATCACGATGCGGTCAGAGAGCAGTACAGCCTCATCCACGTCGTGGGTGATCATGATCACGGTGTTGCTCAGCTCGTTCTGGATCTCCATCAGGGAGTCCTGCAGGTGGGCTCGGGTTAAGGCATCCAGCGCACCAAACGGCTCGTCCATCAGTAGTACTTTCGGCTCCATTGCCAGCGCACGGGCGATACCGACTCGCTGCTTCATACCACCGGAGATCTCATCCGGGCGTTTGTGCATGGCGTGGGTCATGTGCACCAGTTCCAGGTTGTGTTCGATCCACGCCTTCATTTCCGCCTTGCTCTTCTTGCCCTTGAAGACCTGCTTAACCGCCAGCTCCACGTTTTCATAGGCAGTGAGCCAAGGCAGCAGGGAGTGGTTCTGGAACACCACGGCACGCTCAGGGCCGGGTTCGTTGACTTCTCTGCCGTCCAGCAGCACGCCGCCCTTGGTGGCTTGATACAAGCCAGCCACGATGTTCAGAACGGTGGATTTACCACAACCGGAGTGACCGATCAGGGAGATGTACTCGCCCTTTTTGATCTTCAGGTTGACGTTGTCCAGGGCCTTAAATGGGCCTTTCGGGGTTGGGAACTCGATATCAACCCCGGTCAGTTCGAGATGTGTCGTAGTCATGATTCGTCTCCTTGTGAGGTTGAATTAGCGCAGTACCGCGGTCTTATCCCAGGACACTTTCTTCTGAATCAGCAGCATGATGCGGTCGAGCATGAAACCGATCAGACCGATCACCAGTACCGCCACCATAATGCGGCCGAGGGAGTTGGAACTGCCGTTCTGGAACTCGTCCCAGACAAACTTACCCAGGCCCGGGTTCTGTGCCAGCATCTCCGCGGCGATCAGTACCATCCAGGCGATACCCAGGGAGAGACGCAGACCGGTAAACATCATCGGAATGGACGATGGCAGTACGATCTTCACCACGTGAGTCATGAAAGAGAGACGCAGTACCTGGGATACGTTCTGTAGATCCTTGCTGATGGCAGATACACCCACTGCGGTGTTCAGCAGTGTTGGCCACAGACAGCAGAGAGATACGGTCACCAGCGAGGTGATAAAGGACTTGGCAAACATCGGATCTTTGCTGACATAGAGTGCACTGACTACCATGGTCACCAGTGGTAGCCACGCTAGCGGTGAGACCGGTTTAAACAGCTGAATCAGGGGATTCAGCGCGGAGTAGAGCGGTTGGTTCAGACCGATCATGATGCCCGCCGGAATCGCGATCAGGGAGGCCAGTACGAAGCCAGCCAGTACGGTGACCAAACTGGTTCCGATCTGGTCGAAGAAGGTCGGCTTACCGGTGTATGGACGGATCTTTACCTTCGCATCCGGGTTCTTGGCCAGCTTCTTGGCGTTACGTTTTTCCTGACGCTCGTAAAACGCCACTTCTTTATTGCGCTCCGCCTGATGTTCGTCGATCAGGCCGAGGGTTTGTTCGTAAACCTGTACAGGCCCGGGAAAGGTACCCAGTGAGGTGTGAATGTTTTTTGCACCGATGTCCCAGATCAGCAGAAACACCAGGATCCCGATCACCGGCATAATCAGCTGCTTGAAGAAGCTCAGTACTGATGCGCCAGGGTTCTCGCTCTGGAAGATCGCCAGTACAGGGCTAAATAGGTTGGTAGATGAATGACTCATAATGGATACTCCCGCGCTTACTCTCTCTCGCTCTAAGGCGCCCCCAGGCGATGCCCGGCCCGGAGGCGCAGAGGATCAGATCTTCTGATCGTCTTTCAGACCGATCTCAAACTTCTTCAGGTACTCGTTCGGCTTGGTGCCGTCGTAGGTGATACCGTCGATGAAGTGGGTCTGAGGCTTCTTGAAGCCGGATTCAGACGCGAAATCCGGGAATTCGTCAGCACCGATCACACCGTCAGCGATCAGCTCTTCAGCGGCTTTGCGGTAGATGTCTGGGCGGTAAACCTTCTTGGCAATGTCCATGTACCAGCTGTCCGGTTTCTGCTCTTCGATCTGACCCCAGCGGCGCATCTGCGTCAGGTACCAGATCGCGTCGGAGTAGTACGGGTAGGTGGCGTTGTAACGGAAGAATACATTGAAGTCCGGTACCTGACGCTTGTCGCCTTTTTCGTATTCGAAGGTGCCGGTCATGGAGTTGGCGATTACGTCGTAGTCGGCACCCACGTACTGGGACTGGGACAGGATTTTCACCGCTTCAGGGCGGTTGGCGTTGTTGTTCTCATCCAGCCATTTGGCTGCACGGATCATCGCTTTCACGACACGAATGTGGGTGTTTGGAAACTCATCCGCCCATTGTTTGGATACACCGAATACTTTCTCCGGGTTGTCTTTCCAGATCTCGTAGTCGGTTACAACCGGTACACCGATACCTTTGAATACGGCCTGCTGGTTCCATGGTTCACCTACGCAGTAACCGTAGATGGTGCCGGCTTCCATGGTGGCCGGCATCTGTGGAGGAGGGGTTACGGACAGCAGCGCATCTGCATCGATCTGACCGGAAGTGTCACCTTTGTGTGGTGCGTAGTAGCCTGGGTGGATACCGCCCGCAGCCAGCCAGTAGCGCAGCTCGTAGTTGTGGGTAGATACCGGGAATACCATACCCATGTTGAACGGCTTACCGTCTTCCTTGTACTTCTCTACCACCGGTTTCAGGGCGTCGGCCTTGATCGGGTGTACCGGCTTGCCGTCCGGGCCATTTGGTACGTGTTGCTTCATCTGGCTCCAGATGTCATTGGAGACAGTGATAGCGTTGCCGTTCAGGTCCATGCTGAATGCGGTGATGATATCGGCTTTGGTACCAAAACCGATGGTGGCCCCCAGAGGTTGACCCGCCAGCATATGTGCACCGTCGAGCTGTCCATCAATCACACGGTCCAACAGGACCTTCCAGTTTGCCTGTGCTTCCAGCTGAACGTAGAGGCCTTCATCCTCGAAGTAACCTTTTTCGTACGCAACAGCCAGTGGCGCCATATCGGTCAGCTTGATAAAGCCGAACTTAAGATCTTCCTTTTCTGGTTCGCCCAGTTCCGCCATGGCGGGCAGTGAAGCCAGGCTGGCAGCCAGTACTGCGGTGCGAATTGCACGACTTAGCAGGGAGTGTGATTTCTTAGACATAGCCATCTCCGTTGATAACCCAAAAAAAAAAAGGCGTTGTTCTCCCGGCTCTTATAGCTGGGTGAACAGACGCCTTTGCCTGATTCGGTTCCGGTTGTTTGTAAAACCCCCAACACTGTGGGTTTTCCGGATGTTTATCTCGTACCGCCATTGGTACGTTTGATGGCTAGGCTATAGCAGGGGATGTGCCAGTTTTTAAAAGTTGTTCTATATCAGTATCTTAAGAATAATTCGGTTGTGAATAATACAAACTGTTGGGTTTTGTTGCGCTGCAATATAGGGCGGCGGATTTTAATCAGGCATCGTTTTGGGACGATGTTTAATATCCGTTTTGGGGCAGGTGCACCGATATTGGATCAGCGAGTGCACCTATATGAGGAGATTAACGGAGGTGAAGGAGATTCAGTCGTCGAGATGCAGTGAGTTCAGATATCCCTTTATTTCGGAATAAGCACTTTTAAACGAGATTCCGAGGCGTAATCCATAGGGCTGAGATAACACAGAAATCAGGTCGCCTTTAAATACGTAATAGCTGTCGCACTCGGGCAGCATGATTTCAAAGGCCATAAAGTGATCGGCACCTCGCATGGATTTAAACTCGTCCAGCTTATAGCCTTCCGGAATGCGTATCTGGCATCCGCCAAAACTGATGTCTTTTACAAGACCCTCTAACGGCTCCCTTTCGCTATACACCCTTGCCAGCAGCGTACAGGGATAACGGGGTTCTTTGCGTAAATCCTGAAGATAGATCTCTTTAGGGTAGTTCAGCATCAATAACCGGCTTTTGTGCCCGGCCACTTCCAGTACAGAGGTTTCAAAGGCATAGACAACGCCTTTATCGACAAGCCTGATAACCAGATTCTCTTTCACTTTAAAAAAAGCTTCGTACCACTGTAGAGGGATTGTGACCTTACAGTGACCCACTTCAAGCTCTTCGGTTGTTGGTAGATGCGCAACAATTGCATCATGACCGTCAATGCCCACCAGAGACGTTAAGAATCTGAGCTTTCCATCCTGGGATGATATTTGAATACGGGTTCCTGCCCGAAAGTTTGGTAACTGGTCGACGGGTGTTACGTTGATGTTTTGCATCGGCGCTTCCCCTTTATTCCATCGCTACGTCCAAACGATCGTTTGTTATTCTGCTGCCTTAATGTTTAGTAATAATTGGTTATGAGAGTTGGGACTATTTTGCGAAAACGTTGGTATTTTTTGTGGGAAATACCAGATTGGAAGGTAAGCCGGGCATTGGAAAATTGGCGAAATCGAAAGGGCAGGGGGAATCAGGCGCAGCAGAAAGGGGAGAACTAACGCCTGATTTTAGACGGCTTATGCTTCAGAATCTTGTCCGGATTTATCTGCCGGCTGCTGTTCTTCCGCATTGGTGTTTGCAGCCTGCTCCTGCTGCTTAACCTCTTCGGTATCCTGTCCACCGCATACACCACAACATGAACTCATATGGCCTCCTTATGGTTGTTTAGGCGTTTTTGTTAAATCGTTGTTGAGAGCGATATGGATAGTAACCGAGTAAATCAGTCGGGAACTTGACCAATGTTAGTTTCCCGACCGGATTTTTCTTTAGGCGTGTTGCGATAGCCGGTCCAGCCCCAGCGCATTGGAGTATATGTCGTGGCGGTATACCTGCCGTGCGATCTGGTCCCGATCACCACCGCTCCACTGACCCCAGCGCTCCATCTGCTCCAGCATCAGGTGCGCGTGACTGAGGGATGGGCAGTTCACACCGGGGCCGAAGAATGACTGCATGATCGGCAGCACAGTATCGGTATGGCCTAACGGGATGGCACTCTGATCCAGATACGGCGGCAGCTTGAGCAACTCAAGTGCTTCCGGATGATTGTCGCTGAAGCTGAGCCACTCGCAGGCGTTTACCAGCGCCCGAATCAGCGCCGCGTGGGTATGCGGATGGGCATCCGCCCAGCGCTGGGTGACCCCAAACACTTTCTCGATCGAATCGGGCCAGATCTGATACCCGGTGAGTGCAACCCTGCCTTCACCACACTGTTGTGCGAGGCTGTTCCAGGGTTCGCCGGCGCAATAACCATCGATCATATGGTCACGCATGGTGCTGATCATTTGGGTGGGCGGCACGGCTATTAACGTAACATCGTCATCGGGATTGATACCGCTGGCGGTGAGCCAGTAACGCAACTGATAGTGTTGGCAGGAGTAGGGGTAAACGGTTGCGAACACCGGTTTGGTGCGTAGTGTACCAATCCACTGTTTGAGGGCGTTACCCACTTCGGCCGGATTGGGCCGGTCACGCAGCTGCGGGCTCAGTGCCCGATACAACTCGGCAGAAAGCGTGACGGCGTTGCCGTTCATGCTCAGGGCAAGCGCGGTCACCATCGGTGTGGTTTGCGATCCGAGGCCCAGTGTGGCGGCCAGCGGCATCGGTGAGAGCATCTGGGCGCCATCCAACAGGCCAAAGCTGACCTTGTCACGAATGTTGGCCCAGTTGGATTCACGGGACAGGACTACATTGAGTCCTTCCGCTTCAAAGAAACCTTTTTCACGTGCGATAACCAGTGGCGCACAATCCAGCAGCGGCACGAAACCTAGCTTTAAGGCTGTTTTTTCAGGTGTTGCAATACTCATACTTCGTGGTTCCTCGTACTTACCGCTTGCCTGCGTTCGGCAGGGTAGTGAGCTCCAGGATATCGATCACGCTCTGGGCCACTTCCACCAGTTTCTGGCTGCGATCCATCGCCAGCTTGCGCAGGGTTTTGTACGCCTGCTCTTCATCACATCCCTGATGTTTCATCAGCATCCCCTTGGCCTTTTCAACCACTTTACGTTCCGATAGCTGGGACTTGGTTTTCTCCAGCTCGGTTCGCAGGGAGTGGTAGGCATCAAACTGGGCGATGGCGGTGTCCATGATCGCTTTCACCCGGTCGGTTTGCAGACCGTCGGCGACATACGCACTGACGCCGGCACTGATGGCGGCGGAGATGCTCTCGCGGTCGTCGGCTTTTTCGGCAAAGAAAACGATCGGGCGTGGATTACTGCGGCTCATTGCCGCCATGCTTTCGAGCGTGTCTCGGTTGGGGGAGTCCATATCGATAATCACCATATCCGGACTGAGTTCGCTGACCTGATCACAGAGTCGGCGCGAATCGGACAGGTGACACACCACCTTATGGCCAAGCGCATTCAGGGCATCAAACAGCGCCTCGGCACGGGTGGGTTCGTCATCGATAATCAATACATCGAGTGAACGGGAGTCTTTCATCTACTACCTAACCTATTTGGAGCGAGATAAAGACTCTGCAATAAATGTGCCTTTATGTTTTTGTGATTGTTGGCACGGCCATTGCTCTACCAGGGTATGGAGTTTGGAGTTAACTGAGCTTCATTTTGCGTTAACTAAGACGTTTATAGTTGCTGGGCAATGTCGCCCGATACCGGTCTCTCCTGGCCTGGTATCGGGCTTTTTTTTTGGAGGTTTCACATGAATTCTAAAACGACCTGTCCTTACTGTGGTGTGGGCTGTGGCGTAGAAGTCATGCGGGATGCAGGGCAGGTAAGCGGGGTTCGCGGCGACACGAACCATCCAGCCAACTTTGGCCGACTGTGTGTAAAAGGTTCAAGTCTGCATGAGACACTAGACAGTCAAGGTCGCCTGTTAAAACCCTATGTGGATGGCCAGCCTGTGCACTGGGATGATGCCCTGAATGAGGTCGCTGCACGTTTTGCCCGCACTATTGAGGAGCATGGTCCTGACTCTGTTGCACTGTATTTGTCGGGTCAGCTTCTGACCGAAGATTACTATGTTGCCAATAAACTGATGAAAGGTTTTATTGGCACTGCGAACATCGATACCAATTCCCGTCTGTGTATGGCATCCACGGTGGTCGGCCACAAACGTGCCTTTGGTACCGACACCGTACCGGGCTGTTATGACGACATCGAAGTCGCTGACCTGATTGTACTGGTCGGCTCCAACACCGCCTGGAACCACCCGATCCTGTTCCAGCGCATGGTGCAGGCGAAAAAGAACAATCCCGATCTGAAAGTGGTGGTGATCGATCCGCGTGAAACGGCTACCTGCCGTCTGGCGGACCTGCATCTGGCCTTAAAGCCGGGCAGCGATACCCGTCTGTTTAACGGCCTGCTGAGCTGGCTGGCGGGTAACGACTACTTGGATCAGGACTATATCAAGCGCTACACCGATGGCTTCGAGTACGCGTTGGACGCAGCCGTAAACAGCGCCGGTGATCCTCGCCAGCTGGCGGAGGATTGTGATCTGCCGGTGGAATCACTGCTTACCTTCTTTAACTGGTTTGGTGCCACGGAAAAGACGATCACCTTCTTCTCGCAGGGCTCCAACCAGTCCGCCAGCGGTGTGGACAACGTCAACGCGATCACCAACTGCCACCTGGCAACCGGCCGTGTCGGCCATCCCGGTCAGGGCCCGTTTTCGCTCACCGGTCAGCCCAATGCTATGGGTGGTCGCGAAGTGGGCGGCCTGGCCAACCAGTTGGCGGCCCATATGGATTTTGATGAGGTCTCGATCGACCGGGTTCAGCGTTTCTGGCAGGCACCAAACATGGCCACGCAGCCGGGCCTTAAAGCGGTGGAGCTGTTTCAGGCGATTGAACGGGGTGATGTGAAAGCCGTCTGGATCATGGCTACCAACCCGGTGGTGAGTCTGCCGGATGCGGATCAGATCAAGCGGGCGTTGGATAAGTGTGAAACCGTGGTGGTGTCCGAGTGTGTCAGTGGCAGCGATACCGCCAAGTACGCCGATATCCTGTTGCCGGCGACCGGCTGGAGTGAGAAGGACGGTACGGTAACCAACTCCGAGCGTCGTATCTCCCGTCAGCGTGGATTGATTCCGGCCACCGGTGAAGCCCGTCATGATTGGTGGGCTTTGTGTGAAGTAGCTAAACGTCTGGGGTATGGGGAGGCATTTAACTACAGCCATCCCCATGAAATTTTTGCTGAGCATGCTGAACTGTCCGGGTTCGAGAACAATGGCAGTCGAGACTTCGATATCAGCTATTTCACCTGTATCGACCGCTTCACCTACGACAACCTCAAACCCGTACAGTGGCCGGTCACCGCAGACAAACCGGAAGGCACCGCGCGTCTGTTCGGCGATGGGGAATTCTTTACGCCATCGGGACGTGCCCGCTTTGTGGAGATCATTCCACGGGCGCCGGTGCAGCAGCCAACCGACCGTACGCCACTGGTGATGAATACCGGCCGTATTCGCGATCAGTGGCACACCATGACCCGCACCGGTACCGCGCCGCGCTTGTTCAATCACCGGGAGGAGCCGTTTGTGGAAGTGCACCCGCGTGACGCGGCGATCCGCAATATCAGCAACGGCACCTTGGTGAAAGTGACCAACAGCCAGGCCAGCTACTTCGCCCGTGCGCGGATCGAAGAGGGTCAGCGTAAAGGTGAGATCTTCGTGCCGATGCATTGGAACGAAGCCTTTACCTCGCAGGGACGGATGGGCGCGCTGGTGGCCCCAGTCACCGATCCGCTCTCCGGCCAGCCGGAATCCAAGCACGCTGCTGTGCAGATGGAACCGCTCAATGAGAAATGGGAAGGCTGGCTGCTCACCGCCAAGTCGATCTCGGTACCCGAGGTGGATTACTGGGCACGTATCCCCAAGACCAACTGTGATGCCTACCACATTGCGGGCCTGGATGCGGTGAAGAGCTGGGAGCAGTGGTGTATCGACCATCTGGGCGAAGCCGACCTGTGGATTGAGGACCCGGCGCGCCGGTCATTCCGGGCGGCAGGTTTGTTGCACGGGCGCCTGAATTGGGTGCTGTTGATCACTCCATACAACAGTTTTCCATCCACCGACTGGATCGATCAGCTGTTTACGCAGCCATCGCTGGACAGCCAGCAGTACCGCTATCTGTTGAGTGCCACCAACGTGGAGATGGAAGATCCGGGCACCATTATCTGCAGCTGTTACCAGGTGGGTACCACTGCCATCGACAAGGCGATCAAGCAGGGTTGTGGTTCGGCTGCGGCACTGGGTGAAAAACTCAAGTGTGGAACCAACTGTGGCTCTTGTATTCCTGAGTTGGAAGGTTTCTTTACCAAGGCCGGATAGGCGTCTGTATCTGAACTAAAGACTGTTTTATCACGCCGTTTGTGATGGGGAATTTGGAGAGGTTTTCCCGTCGTAAGCGGCGTTTTTTATATGCCGGAATAATTGTTGATGCGCGTCAATGCCGCACCCCACGGTGAGGAGGAGACTGAACTCAAGGAACGAGAACTAGACTGAAGGGGAAACCTTAATGAGCATCGAACACCACGACCTGGTACATGACTTTCCAGAACTGCGTGAGCGCATCCACGAGAAGAAAATGTCTGACGCACATTTTGCTCGCCTGTTTAACGAGTATCATGATTTGACCAAAGACGTGGAACGTATGGAAACCGAGATCGAGCCTGTGACTACACAGACCGAGGAGGAGTACAAACTGAAACGTGTGCAGCTCAAAGACAAACTGTATCAGATGCTGATCAATTGATCGGTATCCTGAAATAGAAAATACCCGCCAGTGAGCGGGTATTTTTTTGCCTGATGGGCAGGCTTATGTTGCCTGTTTAGCGGGTTGGTTGGGCGCGATATGCCAGATCACTTTACCAAGCACCCGATGCTGGGGTTGCCAGCCGATCTGGTCACTGCCGGTACTGGCTGGATTGTCACCCCGCAGGCGCAGTTCACCGCTGTCATTGATCGCATCAATACGCTTAATGATGGTGAGAAAACGTGGATGGTTGAGTACGACCACGTCACCAACGCAGAAGTGCATGCCCCGCCAGCGAAAACTGACGACGTAGTCGTTATTGTTGTAGTAGGGCGACATACTCTGGCCCCTTACCCGGTGTACCTGCAGTGACATAGATCGGCTATTCCCCGGTTAACCCAGTTTCGGGTAAACCACCTGCATCGCTGGTGGATAAGGACATTCAGCGGTGTAAGTGTCCACACCCTTGGTTGCCCAGAAGGCCGCGGCAAACTCGTTTACCAGCGTCAGCAGTTTCTCACCGTTTTCACGGCCGATATGCTGCTTGCAGGCAGAACCGGCCAGCATGATGCTGTGTACCAGTTCGTTGGTGTTCGGGAACTGCTCAAACTGCGGTTGCTTGAAGTAGTCACCCCAGATCACACGCACTTCGTCTTTGACCTTGGTGGCATGTGTTTCTTTCTCGGCAACCAGGCGGGCCAATTGGGCCTGATCTGCCAGGGACAGGTTCTCCTTTTCACCCAACTCCGCGATCAGGTCCATCAGGCGGATCACACTCAGTGCCGCAATCTGGGCTGTGGCCGGATCGTAGATTTTGCAGGGAATATCACAGTGTGCGTCTGCGCGATCAAATGAGAAGGTGTTATCCAGACGTTTAAACAGAGCGTGCATCATTCTTCAGACTCCCCTTTGCGTGCCGCAGCCTTACGACGCGAACGTACAACCAGTGCACCCGCACCGATCACCGCTGCGATGGTACCGTAGAACAGCAGGTGGTTAACGTCGCTGAACCAGTGGGCGTGGTCGTGGCCCGGGTGTGCCTGAGCTGCGCCGGACACGGCGAGCAGGGACGCAATCGTCATCAATTTTGCAGATGGCTTGGTCATTGTGTGTTTCTCTTTGAGTTATTGTGAGATTAATGAGTCAGCAGAGGCGGTCTGACCGGCTCTGCTTGTTGGGTATTACCGCTGTGAGTGCCCCGATGCCGTATCAGGGCCAGATAGGTGCGGCTGGCCGCTTTCAGCAGTGCATCGGCACGGGATTCATAGCACTTGGGGCAGAGCCTGCGCGGCGACTGCTCTTCGTGATCGCGCAGCGCATTCAGCACGTAGGTGTGGGATTTCTGCAGCTCAATTTCAGCCAGCTCTGGCAGGTTCTCCCGCAGGTAGAGATCGGCCAGGTTGTGGTAACTCACAACCACGGCAGCGATCGCCTCTTCGGCATCCCGCGATTGCGGGTAGAGGGCGCAGGCGACCGCTTTGGCATTTTCATAATGCCGGATCGCCTCACCGTTGCGCTGTGCGTTAAAGCAATCGTTTCCTGCGGTGATCGCGCTTTTCCACTGATCTATCGGCTGTTCCATCGTCGATTACCTTCCCTGGCTTAAATTCCGCCTTTCGTCAGTTTGGTTGGATACAGCAGGCGGGCCAGCTCTTCACGGGACAGATCGGTGTTCTCTTCCGCTACATCGATAATGGCGCGTTTCTCTTTGTAAGCCTGCTTCGCAATCTCCGCCGCTTTCAGATAACCGATGATCGGGTTCAGGGCGGTGACCAGAATTGGGTTCTGGTGCAGGGCTTCGGTCAGTTTCTCTTCGTTAACGGTGAAGCTGGCGATCGCTTTGTCGGCCAGCAGGGTGGTGCTATTGGCCAGCAGCTCAATGCTGTTCAGCAGGTTGTAGGCGATCATTGGCAGCATTACGTTCAGCTCCACGTTGCCGGACTGACCACCGATGGTGATCGCGGTGTCGTTACCGATCACTTGTGCGGCGACCATTGCGGCTGCTTCCGGGATCACCGGATTGACCTTGCCCGGCATGATGGACGAGCCCGGCTGCAGTGCTTCCAGGGAGATCTCGCCGAGGCCGGCCAGCGGACCAGAGTTCATCCAGCGCAGGTCGTTGGCGATCTTCATCACTGACACTGCGGTGGCCTTAAGTTGGCCGGACAGTGCCACGGCGGTGTCCTGGGAGCTAATCAGCGCGAACAGGTTCTCACCTGGCGTGAACGTAATGTTGGTCAGGCCGCTCAGGTTCTTGTTGAAGGCGCGGGCAAAATCCGGGTGAGCATTGATGCCGGTGCCCACGGCGGTGCCTCCCTGAGCCAGGGTTTGGATCGCCGCCTGCATCGCTTCCAGGTTCTGGATGTTCTGGCGGATCTGTGCCGCCCAACCGTGCAGGGACTGGTCCATGCGCACCGGCATGGCGTCCATCAGGTGGGTGCGACCGGTTTTACAGTAGTCTTTCACCGCATCCGCTTTGGTTTCGATGGTGCTGAGCAGGTGGCGCAGGGCGGGCAGTAGTAGGTGGTCCAACTGCATAGCCGCACTCACATGGACCGCGCTTGGGATCACATCGTTGCTGCTCTGACCGAAGTTGACGTGGTCGTTGGCGCTGATGGTTTCGCCCAGCTTGCGGGAGGCGAGGGTGGCGATCACCTCGTTAACGTTCATATTGGAGCTGGTGCCCGAACCGGTCTGGAATACATCCACCGGGAAGTGTTGCATCAGGTTGTCGCTTTCCAGCAACTCTGAGCAGACGGAGATAATGGCATCGGCTTGCGGCTGGGTCAGGCATTCGAGCTGGCTGTTACTGATCGCCGCAGCAGATTTGATCAGCAGCAGAGCACGGATAAAGGCCTCGGGCATCGGCTGGCCGCTGATCGGGAAGTTGTTGACGGCTCGCTGGGTCTGGGCGCCATAGAGGGCATCGGTCGGTACGTCCAGTTCGCCCATGCTGTCCCGTTCAATGCGTGTAGTGCTCATAGTGATTCCTTCTACGTTTCTGGTCGATTGACTGGTTATAGGAAGTAGTGGCTCAGAACAGAGAGATCGTTGTGCAGCTTTCTGATCTGCTTCTTATCTGTTTGAGTACTGGCAAGCCGTTCCATTGCAATTAATGGCTTGTAGATCTGGTCAAGACAGAGCACCCGCCAGTGGGTTGCGATACAGCTATCGCAGATCGTTTCCAGCAGGGTGGTGTAGGTGCGCATGTGCACAGCATGCCGTGCCGCAGCTGGCCGGTAGGCACTCGCACGGGCTTCGCCCAGGGCAAGGTAACGATCCAGCAGACAGGGATTGTCAGGCTGATGGCCGTTGCGGATCATGCGTTCCAGCGTGTTGTAATCAACTGTCTCATTCAG